>DATMLS010000046.1:0-15297 GCA_035569995.1 Opitutaceae bacterium
GCTCTTGTTTCCCGCAGAGCCCGCGAAAGTGGTGACGATGTTGCCGGGCGCAATTTTGCGAATGGTCGAGTTGCCGGTATCGGCCACAAACAAAACACCGGAACTGTTGATGACAATGCCGCCGGGCTGGTTGAAGAGGGCGCCTGTGCCGGTGCCATCGGTCGAACCGCCCAGCCCCGACGAGCCGGCGACGAGGCTCGTGACTCCCGTTGGTGAGATTTGCTGGATCGTATTGAGGGAGGAATCACCCACATAGAGGTTGCCGGAGGCATCGACCGCAATACATGAGGGCGAAGGAAATTGGGCGAGCACCGCGGGGCCGCTGCCGGTGGAACTGGGAACCAAGCCGCCGGTCCAGTCGCTGCCTGCCGGGCCGCCGTGGGCGTCGATCACGGTTTGGTCGAGGGAGATCCCGGCCAGCGCCAGGGCCCGGCCGCTGCCACTCGTGGTGGTGCCGAAAGAGATGCTGGTGCCCGCCAGGTAATTTCCGGCGATCGCATTGTTACCGCCGATATTGATGGCGCTCCCGGCATTCCAATAAATGCCGTCATCGCTGCCGCCATTGGAGCCTAGATTGATGACCTTAACCGACGAATTTATCGAGGTGGTGAGTGCGGTGGCGATTTGGAAAACCCAGAACACATTGTTTTTTCCCTGGGCGTCGAGGACGAGTGCGCCGGTCTGTCCCGCGGCGCCGGTAAATTTATAGACACCGGGGGCCAGGGTTTTGCCACCCAAGTCGATGTTGCTCATGTCCGCGTTGGCCGCCATGCCGGCCAGACTGACCTGGGCCGTGATGAGATCCAGCCGGGCCTGGCTGGTCGCCGTGCCGGTGATGATAATCGCTCCCCCGGTGACCACGGCCGGCGGAAAGCCGGTGATCGCGCTGGTTGCGCCCGGGGCGAGACCGATGTTGCCGTTCTTGACCGACGTGCCCGTCACGCCGCTGCTGGTGATGGCCGTGCCGCCGAGCAGCGTGAAGTTTTCTGCCGTCAGCAAGATGGACCGGGCGAACCCGGGAGCAGGGGCGCACAGCAGCGCGGCGAATGCCACAAGGGGCAACGGAAATAGATTTTTGATTGTCATGCAGGAGGTATACGCGACCTGCGCCCCTGCCGATATGGGGTGTTACCCGCCGGATGATTTACCGAGACCAGTTGTGTATATTATACAATCGAGATATACGATTATATACACTGCAAAAAGCACGCTTCTCTGCGCTGCGAATGAATTCGCCTCGTTGTCTCTAATTTTTGGCTTTGGCGCGGTAGCGCCGCGCGAGCTTCGTTCTCGTTCTCTTAATCGTTCTCATTCTCGAAGGTGCCCAAGAGTACGAGAATGAGGATGAGAACGAGAACGATTTGGCTTATCCGTGGCTGCAGCCTTAAAAGGCGCGGGACATGGAGACCGAGCCGAAATCGTCGTGGGCTTGCTGCTGGGTCTTGAATTCACGCGTGCGCCTTACCTGCGTGAAGGTAATTTGCCAGCGGCCGGCAATGAGGCCGAGGCCGGCGCTCAGGTCGGCCACAAAGGGCTCCTTGTGGACGGAGGGACTGGAGCCAAAGGTGTTGCCGTCGAGAAAAATGTCCCGGGCCACGGCGCGACCGTCCACCGCGGTGAAAACAAAAAGGCTGAAATTACGGGTGGGGGAGACGCGCGGATCCAGATCGTCGGAAGGCGCGCTGCCGATGCTGCCGGGGCTGGCGAGCTGGACACCGAAATCGCTCGGGAGATTGAAACCGAACCGCAGGATGCCGCCGGCGTTGGCGTAGGTTTGCACGTTGCCGAGGCAGGCGCCGGCGCGGGGCACGAGGTCGACGCCGAGGATATTATCGAGCGTGCGCGCATAGAGGCGCCAGCTGCGTTCATAAATGAGGTTTACGCCCGGCTCGTCGTGGAGCTGGTGAGCCCAGCCTTGCGGCTTCGGGTCGCCGATCAATTTATGGACGAGATCCTGGGTTTGCTCGGCATAACTGTGCGGGCCGACCATACCAAACTGGATGGCAAGCGTGTCGGTGATGACGGGCGTCTTGCTGATGAAAGCAAATTCGAGATAGGTCCAGCCGGCGTAGGGCTGGTCCTTGGGATCGGGCGTACGGAGCGTGAGATTCTGCGGCGTGTACATGCTTTGGCCGAAGGCGACGCCAAAGTTTTTCTGGCCCTCGGGGCGGTTCACGAACGGCAGGGCATCGACGACGGCCTTGCGCCATCCCTGCCAGCCCCACTCGGTGAGATCGGCGGAAAGCCAGGAAATTTTTTCTCCGGCGGTGTAGTGGCGGTCGGTGCCGTTGAAAACATCGTTCTCGAAATAAATCGTAAGGACCGGCGCCGAGCGCGCCCGCTGGGTGGAAGTGGCGTCCGTCGATTGGGCAGAAACGCGGGTGCTGGCGATGAGACCGAAGGCACAGAGACAGGGAAGGGCGAATCGCGAAAAATTAATCACTATAATGCAATCTTACCGTCGGTAACAGGGTGGCGCTATGGGGTGTTGGCCTGCCACATGAAAGGAATCGCCACGGTAGGGTGAGGCCCCATCGCAAAGCGCCGGCTCGCGCTGTAGTATCAGCCGGTATCTAACCTCCAGGTTGGCGGCAAAGGAAAACGAAAAAACACTATGAATATGCTCGAAATCAAAGGCGACTGGAACATGGCCAAAGGCAAGTTGAAGCAGAAGTGGGCCCAGCTCACGGATGACGATCTTCAATTCGCCGGAGGCAAATATGATGAATTGCTGGGCCGGATGCAGAAACGCACCGGCGAAACCCGTGAAGCGATCGAAAAAGCGATCAAGGAATCCACCTCCGGCGACGGCAAATAATGGGACGTTCCGGAGCGGCAAAGATGCGAATCACGAAAGACCAAACATGAAAAATCCCGTCTATAAACTCATCGAGCTCACCGGCACCTCGACCACGTCCATCGAGGACGCCGTGGCCCATGCCATCAAGCGCGCGCACAAAACCATCAAGGATCTCTGCTGGTTCCAAGTGGTCGAAACGCGTGGTAACATCGAAAAGGGGAATGTGCGCCACTGGCAGGTGACGATCAAAGTCGGTTTCGCCGTGAAAAATTAACCACCTGCGGGCGTGAAACCCGCGGATTAATTATCACCTGCCGGTAACGTGCCTGTGCGATGACAAGGACACTCAACAATCCATTGACCCGGGCCGGCCTTGTTCTCGGCATGGGGTTCGGCGGTTTGGCGGACGGGATCATCCTTCACCAGATCCTGGGCTGGCATCATTTGATCTGCGTTACGGTGGATTGCCAGCCCACCTCCGTTGCGCAACTGCTGCGGGAGAATACCCAGGATGGTTTTTTCCACCTGGGTCTCTGGCTGGTATTGCTGGCGGGAACGGCGATGCTGTTTCGTGCCGCGCGTCAGGCCGGCCCGGCGTGGCCGGGCCAGGTTTTGGCCGGCTCGATGCTCGCGGGATGCGGACTATTTAATTTCGTCGAGGGCCTGGTCAACCATCAGATTCTCGGGATTCATCACGTGCTCCCCGGTAATCCACATCAATTATTTTTCGACCTGCTTTACCTGGCAAATGGCGTTCTGTTTTTTGTGGGCGGGGTATGGCTCACTCGGTTGCCGGGAAGAACGGACGGCAACAAGTACCAAGTAGCAGGTATCAAGTATCAGGATTAGGAGTCAGGAGTGGCCGGCTATCTTGGAACTTGGTTCCTGGTACTTGAAACTTCGCGTCCAGGGCAAAGGAACATTTTGAACGTTTGGTGTTCGAAGCGGGATGTTTGACGAAAGCGGGTAACACCCCATTTCGGCGCTTCGGGCTATCGGCTATTTTCCAAGCTGCATGCACACGACTTCCATTTATCACCGGCTGGCGACCATTGTCGCCGTCGCGACGACGATGCTCGGAGCAATCGGTTTTGCGACCTCTGCCCGCGCCGCGCCATTTCCGCCGCTTAACGATCCCGCCACCAAAGAGACGCATCCCGGCAAATTCGTCTGGGCCGAATTGTTCACGAACGATTCCGCTGCCGCGACAAAATTCTATTCCGGAGTGTTCGGCTGGACCGCCCTCACCCTGGCTCAAAACGGCGTTTCCTACACCGTATTAAGCAATGGAAACCATCCGGTCGCCGGATTGAGGCAACGATCCTCGTCGGCCTCGCCGCACGCTTCCCGCTGGATCAATTACATCGCGGTCACGGATATCGCATCGTCCCTTTCGCTTGTGGCGAAGGCGGGCGGAGAAGTGCGCGCCCCGGCCCGCGAATTTCCCCAGATCGGTACCCAGGCGATCATCACGGACAACGAGGGTTCTCCGGTTGGCCTGCTGCAGTCGAGCTCAGGCGACTCCGCCGATGACGAGCCGACTCCTGGTGACTGGAATTGGTTTCACCTGCTGGCCAAAGATCCGCCGACCGCCGCCGTTTTTTACCGGCAGGTCTTCAACTATAATGTGACGCTGGACGCCCGCACCGAAAAGAAGAGCCAATTGCTGTTTTCCAGCGATGAGCTCAATCGCGGCGGTGTGTCGGTTCTCCCGGATCGCGCGGGTGCCGAACCCGGCTGGCTGGGCGTCATTCGCGTCGATAATCTCGATGCGACGCTCGCGCGGGTGCAGACGCTCGGCGGGGAAATCGTGGTGGCTCCGCACGACGCAGCTTTTGGCAGCCGTTTCGCCATGATCGCCGATCCCACCGGTGGCATTGTTGGTGTGGTGGAATACGAAAACAACGCCAACCCGGTCAACCGCCCATGAAAAATATCAAAAAAATTCTCTTTAGCGCGCTGGTCCTGTTCAGCCTGCAGTTCGGGTTGGGCGGTTGCATCGTGGATGGCGGCGGCTATTATCATGACGAGGGCCCGTGGTATCACGACGGCCCGTGGCTGTATGGCGATGGCTGGGGCGGCGACCGCCGGGGCGGTGGCCATATTGATATCGATATCCATCCACCCGGGTTCCGACGGCATTAACTCAAGCGAATTTTGCACCATTGGTTGCCGGTCTCATGCCGACCTCCCACTCCCGCCATGGATTCACAGGCACGCCTCGCATGCCACTTATGTGGCCAGGAACACCGGCCGATTCACCTTGAACCGGGAGAGAAGGCTGTTTGCGTGCGCTGCGAAGCGGTGTTGGCCCAAGGCACGCGACTGGGGCCCGACACCGCCCTCGTTTTTTCCATCACCGGCTTGATTTTTTCCCTGCCGGCGGCACTGTTGCCATTCATCAGCGCGGGCAAGCTGGGCGACGAGCGAATCAGCTTCCTGTTCACCGGCGTGTGGAGCCTGTGGGACGGCGGCATGGGCCCGCTGGCCTTCCTCGTTTTCCTTTGCGGCGGACTCCTGCCGTTCGCGCTCCTTGCCACCCTGGCGGTCCTGCATGCCTCCTCGCGGCTGGGTTGGCAAAATGACGACCTGCGGTTTTTATTCCGGGTGGCCCGTGTCCTCCAGCACTGGGCGATTCCCGAGGTGCAGGTGCTGGCGATTCTCGTTGCCCTGATGAAGTTGGGCAGCCTCGTCGAAGTCACCATTGGCCCCGGATTCTGGTGCTACTGTGCGATGGCCCTTTCGCTGCTGATTGCGCAGCACAGTTTTGATTTCGATTCGGCTAACCAGGTTCCCTCCACCAACGGATCCGATGCCGCTGCCTCGCATTGAAAAACTTCCCCATACTTGCCCGGTTCAAAAATCCCTCCACCGCCGCCGCGCTGGCGCTGACTGCCGCGATCATGCTGGTGCCGGCCAATCTGCTTCCCGTCCTGAGCACGGAAACCTCCGGCCACAACCGTAGCGACACCATCTTTTCCGGCACGGTCGAGCTTTGGCGGCAGGGCCTGTGGGTGCTCGCCATCATTGTGTTTACGGCGAGCATCATCATCCCCGTGCTCAAGCTCGTGGGATTGGGCTGGCTGCTGCTGAACGCGCGACGGGGAGCTGCCGTGGATTCACGGCGCTTGACGCGAATTTACGCTGTCCTCGATTTCATCGGGCGCTGGTCGATGCTTGATGTCTTCCTCGCCGCATTTCTCACCGGATTGGTGCAGTTTGGTGAATTTTCGACGGTGGTCGCGCGCGGCGGCATCGTGGCGTTCGCGGCGGCGGTGGTGCTGACTGTGCTCGCCACCCGGGCGTTCGATCCGCGCATTCTCTGGCGAACCGCATCCCCATCATGAGTCCTCCCCCTGCACCCAAAGTGTCCGATGCCCCTGCGTTTCCGCTCATCTGGGTCGTTCCGTTGATCGCGCTCGCGATTGGCGGCTGGATGGGTTTCCGCGAATTGCATGATCGCGGGCCCGAGATCGTGATCGATTTTGCCGACGGCTCCGGCGTCGAGGCCGGGAGAACCGTGCTCGATTACAAGGGCGTTTCCGCCGGCGTCGTGGAAGCAGTTGAGCTAAAGCCGGGACTGGATGGAGTCAGCATTCGCCTGCGTCTAAAAAAGAACGCGGCGTCGCTCGCCGGCACCGGTGCACAGTTTTGGATCGTGCGCCCGGAGATTGGTTTTTCCGGCGTGCACGGTCTCGACACCCTGGTCAGCGGGGTGCACCTCAACGTGCTGCCGGGCAAGGGGCCGCCGGCGGACCATTTCACCGGCCTCGACAAGACGCCGGCTCCGGATGTCGTCGACCAGGGCCGGACTTTCATCTTGCAGAGCGACAAGCTCGGCTCGCTGACGACGGGCGCCCCGGTGTTCTACCGCGAGTTCAAAGTGGGGGAGGTGGAAGCCACCCAGCTTTCCAATGATTCAACGATGGTGTTGATCCGCATTCACATTGAGGCTCCTTACGTCGATCTCGTGCGCACCAACTCCAAGTTTTGGAATGCCGGTGGATTCTCCTTCAATCTCAGCCTCTTCGGTGGAGCCGAGCTCAAGAACACATCGCTCGAGTCGTTGATCACGGGCGGGGTCGCTTTTGCGACGTCGGATGTTGATGCGCTCGCGCCCGCGGCACCGAATGGCACCAAATTCACCCTCGCCTCCGAGCCCGACAAGGACTGGCTGAAATGGGCCCCCAAGATCGCGGTAAAGTCGCCCACGCCCGTGGCCCAACCCGCGCCCAAAGGCGGGATCCTGTCCGAATTCATCAAGCCGTGATCGTTTTAGGCATTTTAAATAAAACCGTAACCATGTTGCCCGGACCACGGCGAGGATGCCGTTCCCTTCGCTCGGACGATTGGTCAGCGGGCAGCCGGATTTTTTGCCACGAGATCACATAGAGCTCAAAGAAAGGTTGTTCTCTGTGTTCTTTGTGATCCTTCGTGGCTACACTAATTTTAAAACCGTCTCGTCGGGTAACACCCCATGTCACTGGAGCCGCGGCCCGTGTATTTTTCATCCGCCCTATCGGCTACACTATATATAACATGACACACTTTATTCGCGTTTCGAAATTATCCGCGCTCACATTTTTCCTGCTTGGCGCTGGCCTTAACCTCCATGCGCAGGAGCTGACCTTCCTGGGCGGCGACATGACCATCAATACGGATTTGAAGCGGTCGAGCTACACCTGGCAGGTCGATTATCGCCAGGACTTATACCGGAACCTGGCCGCGTCGGTGGCCTATATCAACGAAGGCCACGTGGCGGGCCATCGCCGGGACGGCACCGCGTTGGAGCTGTGGGGCGTGCTGCCCATTTTTAATAACCAGCTCTCGCTGGCGCTGGGCGCCGGCCCGTACTATTACTACGATACGCAGCCGCTGCCCGGCGGCAATTCGGCGAATATCCATGGCACGGCGCTGATCATCAGCTTGTCCGCCACCTACTACTTTTCGGACCGGTGGTTCGCCCGGTTCATGATCAATCGCATCACTCCCTCGACCGACATCAAGGTGGAAACTGCCGCGGTGGGCATTGGCTTTTGGTTTGGCCGGGATAAAAAACCCACTCCGGGAAAACTTGGTGACACCGCGGACGAGCAATACTACGTCACGGAAAATGAAGTCACGGCCTTTGCCGGCCAGAGCATCGTGAACACTTTGTTTAGTGCGAAGTCGATCGCTTACGCCCTCGAGTATCGTCGCGGTATTATGCCCCATCTCGATTGGACCGCCTCGGCCATCTATGAGGGCGACCCGAAGATTGTCCGGCGAAACGGATTCGCGCTCCAACTCTGGCCCGTCAACACGTTCTTCCATGAGCGCATCGCGGTCGGCCTGGGTGTCGGTCCTTATGTTTTTATCGACGAGAAGCACCCGGTCACCACGACGACCCAGAAAATCCCGGTGGCGGTCGCCCCGATGGTTTCACTGACGTGTTCCGCCCGGCTTTCCGAGCACTGGCTCGTGCGCATGGTGTGGGACCGCGTCGTCAGCAACTATAACCGCGACTCCGATATTTTCCTCGTCGGTCTCGGCTATCGCTGGCCGCAGTGACCATCCCGCTTCTGAGTGGAGGCAGAGGTTTTGCTCTGTTGGCCTGGTAATAAACCACAACTCATGCCGACGAATTTACACGGGTAACCCAGAGGCGCCGCAGAGTTCACAGAGATTGCTCTCTGTGCTCTGCGGCCTTTACTCAGTCTAGTGTCTTGTACGCAGATGCCTAAAACATATAGCTCACCGTCAGCTTGTATTGCGCCGACGATGCCAGTTGGTTGCCGTTGAAATGCTGGTAAACCGGCCGCTCGACATCGGCATATATCATCACCGGATGCAGGTGGAACTCGATTCCAGGGGCGAGCAACACGCGTTGGAAACCGGAAGCCAGGGGATGGGCTGAGTTGTCACCCCGGTCACTGGCCCGGGATGAAAACTTGGCTTGGGCCACCGGCGTAATCCTCAGCCGGTCGAGCGACCAGCCGTTGTAATAGATGCCGGCCGCCGAATCAAGTTCCCAGCCCGGGCGGTATTGGTTCCGCGAAAACACCGGTAAATCCGCCTCTGCCTGCCCAAACCACGTCCAGTGCTCCGCCAAATTGCCGCGATGGAAACCACCCAGGAGAACATCGGTGCTCCCGGTTCCGATTTCACTGTCCCGATCAACGTCGCCAAAGGAATCATTGTGAGTGTAATCGCCAGTCGGCAGCTTGAGACCGAAGGTCACGCCGGTGGACAGGTCCGGTGAAAACCCGGTGTAGATGCCCTCGACCCGGATGTCGCCGAGACCGCTCCAGTTTAAGGACACAATATCACTGCCGGTAGCGCCGCCGGTCGTCTGGAAGTGCCGGCTGACATAAGGCACTTCGACCTGAATTCCCCAACTGCGGTTGAACATCTCCTGCAGGCCAGCGGTGAAGAAGTCCGTCCTGATGTCGTGATCCGGATTATTTGCCGCGGGCGCTTGCGAGGTTCCGCTCCAGTTGTGGTTCTGATCCTGGTAGTCATTTTCCAGGAAGACCGTTCCGCCGGAGCCTTTGGGAAACATCGAACTCGTGCCCACGTCATAAACGCCGCACCCGCAGGCGCAGGCCAGGCCAGTGGTGGGTGCCAGGCCCATGGCCAGAAGCGAAGCCAAAACAACTGCGCGCGGGAAAAGCCCGGTCGTTTGTTTTGTTTTACTTCTGATCGGTGGTTTTTGTGCGGCCAGTCGGCCGAGCGCCGTCCACCAGAGACGGCGCGAGTTGAAAAACGAAGAAGAATGAAAAGAGGACATGATTAAAAAGATAAGGATTTCGCGCGCACGAGGGCGCGCAGCGGCAAAGGTTGCCGGCGTACACGCCGGCGAATAGAGATCACAGCCCAACCGTTCGCACACGGCGAACGCGGGCCGGCCCAGGCACACTCAGGCCGTGAAATTTCGCGGCGGCGGAATCGGCGGCGCGCCACGTTCGGCGCTGCACATCGATTTACTTCCCATTGGCCACTGTCCTGACGGCACAGAGGCGATGACCACGACGGGAACGGGCGCAAACACCAGCAGGATTTTCCCCAACGCTTTGGACGGTGCCACCGGCGATTGCTCCTGCTGCTGCTTCGCGGCTTTGACCATTTTGCACACGCTGCACATGTGATCCGGCTCAAACGTCAGGCGAAGCGCAGATTCGACCGACATGGTGCGCGAGTAACTCGCGAACATGCGGCCCCACGCAAAAACCTGTACCACATCCCACTGGCTGCCCGTGGCCATGAGCCACGCGAGCAGCAAGGCGGAGAGTTGTAGGCGCTGGCGCATCGGCGCGGACTCAACCACGTCGATGTTGGTCAGGGCAAGCGTGATGATTGGATGTATCAAAGGATGCTTGCCCGGCTGAAAAGTTGATCCTGAGCTAGAAATAGTTACATTGGCTTTTCTCATGCGATGCTTCGTCCGTGCGCTTGGCTTAAATCTCCTTTTGCTGGTCGTTTTCAGCCCGGCGAGCAGGGCGGCGGATGAAGTTCCTCCGGTGGGAAATTCCGCGCGGGGCAAAACCTTGTTTCAGCAAACCTGCGCGCTTTGCCACGCCAGCGGGCGGGAGCAGCGGCTGGCGGCGGGACAAGGGCCTCTGCTTGCCGGCGTCGTTGGCCGCCCGGCAGCTTTGCTGTCCAGTTTCGGGTACACCAAGGCGCTGGAAGCCTCCCATCTCACGTGGGATTCCGTCACCTTGGACCGATTCCTGGCTGGACCAACGGCGTTGGTTCCGGGAACGACCATGGTTATCACCGTGGCCAATCCGGCGGATCGCAGAGATTTAATCGCTTTTTTGGCGACGCTGCGCCCGATCGCCCCGCCGACGCCGCGCACAGATATCACCTCGCTTCGCCGCGTGCCCACTCCAGGAAATTGGCAGAACGACCGTCCCGGTATGCGACATTGGATCAGGTTGGAGGATTTGCCCGCACCTTATGCCACGGTGTCGGCAGGAAATTCTCCCCACACCGTGGACCGGCCGGCCGGCGCCAGTCTTTCCGTCCCCGCGGGATTCCATGTCAAATTGTTTGCCTCCGGCCTTTCCGGACCGCGGTTGCTGCGCATTGCCCCCAATGGCGACATTTTCATCGCGGAGACCAACCGTGGTCGGATCCGTGTGCTGCGGGCGGCTGACGGGGCCGATGCCCCGTCCGAAAACACGGTTTTTGCCGACAACCTGGAAGGGCCGTTTGGCATCGGTTTCTATCCGTTGGGCGGGAATCCGCAGTGGGTGTATGTGGCCAACCTCAATTCGATCGTGCGCTTTCCTTATCATAACGGCGATCTCCACGCGCGCGGGCCGGCCGAGATGGTCGTGCCCCACTTGGCCGACACTACCAGTGGGCATACGACTCGGGACATTGCGTTTTCGCCCGATGGGAAGCGGATGTTTATCTCGATTGGTTCCGGATCGAACGTTGCCGAGGAAATGCCGGTGAAATCCCCAACGGAGATTCAGGATTGGCAGGCCACGCATGCGCGGGGATCGGCCTGGGGTTATGATGCCGATCGCGCCGACATTATGGAGACCGATCCCGAAGGGCGGAAAAGCCTGAGAATTTTTGCAACCGGGATTCGCAACGCGGTCGGATTGGCCATCCAGCCGGCCACTGGAGTATTATGGGCCTCGGTCAATGAGCGCGACGCTTTGGGCGACGACTTGGTGCCGGACTACATCACACGCGTGCGGGGAGGCGGGTTCTACGGCTGGCCCTGGTACTATATGGGAAATCACGAAGACCCGCGCCACGCCGGTGAGCGGCCGGATTTGGCCGATCGGGTGATCGTGCCGGACGTGCCGGTGCAGGCGCATTCGGCGTCTCTCCAGCTGACCTTTTATCCAGCAGACGTTTCCGGGCCGGCCGCATTTCCGGCGGAGTACCGCGGCGATATTTTTGCGGCCTTCCATGGCTCCTGGAACCGAACCGGACGCACCGGGAGCAAGGTGGTGCGGGTGAGGCTGTGGAACGGCGTGCCGACAGGTGACTACGAAGATTTCCTGACGGGTTTCGTGATCGACAACCGTCATGTCTGGGGCCGGCCGGTCGGGGTGGCCGTAGCCCACGACGGAGCGCTCCTTGTCACCGACGACGCCAACAACACGCTCTGGCGCGTTTTCTATACTGGCCGCTAACTTGCGCGCTGGCCAGCAGGGCAGTGAAATTTATTTTTCCATCTCGGGCGCGGCGTGAGCAAAGTTTTTGCTACGAGCGGAAGCATGTTTCTTGCCTCAGCATAACCCAGGGGCATGGTTATTCATGGCTCCCATGAAAGTTCACTGGTTTCAACACGCGCCCTTTGAAGGCCTCGGCGCAATTGAACAATGGCTGCTCGCGCACGGCCACACGCTGTCGTGCACGCGTTTTTACGCGAATGAGGTTCCGCCGGTGAATTCACACAGCTTCGATTGGCTCATTGTCATGGGTGGCCCGATGAACATTTATGAACACGATGCCTATCCGTGGCTGTCGGCGGAAAAACATTTGATCCGCGAGGCCATCGCGGCGGGCAGGCGCGTGCTGGGAATCTGCTTGGGCGCACAACTGATCGCCGATGTGCTGGGCGGAAAGGTTTATCGAAATGGCGAACGTGAAATTGGTTGGTTTCCGGTGAGGGCCGTGTCGGCAGGAGCCGCTTCGTCTTTTTCGTTTCCCGGGGAGACCTTGGTCTTTCACTGGCACGGGGACACCTTTTCGCTGCCGCCTGGAAGTGTCTGGCTAGCCGAGAGCGACGGCTGTGCCCATCAAGCCTTCGCGGTGGGGAAGCGCGTGCTCGGTCTCCAATTTCACCTGGAAATGACCGCTGGCGACGTCAGCGCCATCGCCCAAGCCTGTGCCGATGAGCTTACGCCTGGCCGGTATGTTCAACCGGCTGACACGATAATCTCACAAGCCAGACAAAATGAGCCGGCGGCGGTGAAGCTCCTGGGGCGGCTGCTGGCCGTGCTGGAGCAATAATCTTAATTCACGCCGTTTGGATGTGGCCGCAGTCGAAGCGGCGGGAGTCACCCCGGCTTCCTTGTTATCAAGGTGCGCGAGCGAGGCTTGACGAATCGGATGTATCACATTCTAATGTATAACATGTCAACCGCCACCGTCCGTCAACTTCGCCACGATTTTTCATCGGTCGAAGCGTCCGCCAAGAGGGCTCCCGTTAAAATCACCCGCCGGGGCAAGGTCATTGGCGTGTTCACCGCTCGTGGCGCAGGCAAATGGCGGTCGCCTGATTTCGCAGCGCGAGCCAAGTCCGATTTCGGCGGTCGCTTTTCGTCCGTTTCGCTCGTGGACAAGCTCGGGCGCTGATGCAGGCGTACGCGGATACCTCCTTTCTCGTTTCGCTCTACGTGCTGGATGCGAACAGCGTGGCGGCGAATGCCCATGCGAAAACGTGGAAGCTCCCGCCGCTCCTTCCTTTCACGCCGTTTTCAGCCTTTGAGTTGAACAACACGCTCCGGCGCGTGTTGCCGGCCAAGGCCGATCTCGCACTCGCAGCCAAACGAATTCGAAGCGATATCGGCATTGGCATATATGCAGAAACTCCTTTGCAGGGATACCGGCTGATCGACGAGGCGGACCGGATTTCGCGATTGGTCGCCACCAAGCACCGCGCGCGCGCGCTTGATGTCCTGCATCTGGCGAATGCCCGGATTACCGGTGCCCGGGTTTTGCTCTCATTCGACCAGGCGCAACGTGCTGCAGCGGTCGATCTTGGCCTGGCCGTCGCTCCCTGATCATAGCCAGCGACGAGCGATCAATTCTGCTGCGAAGAGTGCCAATCTGGGCAAAGTCCGGGCAAACGTTTTTAACACCACTGGGTGTTTAAAACAGCCTCAGACAAATAAGTCGGCACTCACCCCAAAGCGCTCGCGAAGCGCTTTGATATGCGTCGTGGTAAGTCCGCGTTCGCCTTTCAGAATGCGATAGGCAACCGAACGGTCCACTCCCACGATTTTTGCCAAATCATCCCCGGTCAGATCGTTTTCACGGAGCACATATTTTAGCATCGAAAGACCCGAAATCGGACGGCGTTTCGGCAACGTGTCCCCTTCGTAGCGTTCCACGATCGCCGAAAGAAGGAGGAGATAATCGTCCTGATCCTTGTTTAGCTTCTGGCCGGCCAGAAGATCGACCAATTCGACGGTGTTCTCGTAGCCGACCTCGTCATGGATTGGGCGCGGGGCGTGCAGCTTGAGTAGACCGTCAAAGGTTTTCGGAAGGTCGTCAAAGGAGAGTGCGGAAACAGTTTTCATAAATTCTTTTTCCAATGTGGTTTGTCGTAGTCGCTGTGGGTAAGGAGGAGAAGAATGTAGATGATTTGATGGTTATAATGGATCGCCGTAACAAGCCGGTAGTGGTTCTTGATGTTGAAGATCGTTACCGTCTTTCCGCTGGCAACTTCGACTTGGTCTGCGGACGGAAAAACCTTGCGCAGCTCAACAAGGGTTTCAAATCGGCTGCGGCAGATAAGCTCTTCCCAATGATCCAGAGTTGGAGCGACAGGGGGATGGAGTCGGGCATATTCGCGCAAGCGTTTGACGGTGATGATACGCACTGAGGAGAGCGGGTTGAATGTCGCCTAAAAGGCGACAATGGCAAGGGAAATCACACGTGACCCGGTGTTTGATTCAAATTGGATTCTTTGGCGGCACGCCCTGGATTCTTTCGATTGCCCGGCCACACCTTCGGCGACGGGGGGATCAGGCCGGATCTTTACTTCCGGGCAGGCACAGTCGCGCGCGACTGATGTGAAGGTCACTTGAGCTGACGAATTTTCCCAAAAAAATTACATAAACGCGCCGAAGAATACTTGACTTGCGTGGGTTAATATGGGGGAAATTGGGGCACTTTGGAGCAGTAATGCGCCAACGTCCCTTCATGGCTAATAACGGCAAACCTTTTTATACCGGTCTTTTCCGGCATACCCTCGACGATAAGAGTCGGCTCACGATTCCTTCGGCCTGGCGGTTTGCGCATGAAGAAACCGATACGTTCCTGGCCACGCCGCATCCCGACGGGTACATCGCCGTGCTCCCGCCGGCCGAGGTCGAGAAGCTCCACGAAAAAGTTTCCGCCAAGGCGCTCACCGATCGCGACGCGCAGGATGCCTTCGCGCGATTCTTCGCGCAGACCCTTTCCTTCAGCTTCGACAAGCAGGGCCGCTTCGGCGTGAGCGCCGAACTCCTGAAATACGCCGGCATCGCGAAAGACGCCGTCCTCGTCGGCTCCCTCAACAAATTCGCCATCTGGGCGCCCGACCGCTGGACCAAGATCGAGGCCCGCACCGCCGGCGAAAACTTCGGCGACCTCATGCGCCGCATCGGAATCTAGCCCGCCAGCCAATCAATCCACGCCCGCTTCAACGAGCATCAGCAACAACCAACCAGAGACTGCTCATGAACACACACACCAAAAGACATCACTCGCGGCTACCGCTCTTCGGTGCAGCCGCTTTCGGGTCACGTCAGGGTTTTCCCGCCTGGATCGACACGGACGAT
>DATMLS010000047.1:0-14767 GCA_035569995.1 Opitutaceae bacterium
AGAGGTAGTCTGAGCCGCTCTCGTTGGCGATTTCTTCATCGTACTCGTTCCTCGTTCTCGTAATCGTTCTCCAAGAGATCGAGAATGAGAACGAGAAAGATTAAGAGAACGATGGGGCCAACCGTACAACGGCTCGTCACCATCCACAACGGCCATCCCGGGCTGCGCCCCGACCGCCGCGCGGCCACCGCGATCATCCGCACCCTCGACGCCCATGCCGGGAAATTTCTCGGCGGCTGCCCGCCCGGCGAGCTTTCCCTCGCGTTCCTCACCGATACCGGCCTGGCCCGGCTCCATGCCGACTTTCTCGCCGATCCGGGCGTCACCGACGTCATCACCTTCGCCGGCGACCCGGCCCACGGCCTCGCCGGGGAAATCTGCGTCTCCGCCGACGCCGCCGTTCGGCAAATAAAGGCAGCGAAAAATAATTTCAGCGCCGAGCTCACGCTCTACCTCGTTCACGGCTGGCTGCATCTCGCCGGTTATGACGACCTTGCGCCCCGGGCAAAACGGAAAATGCGTGCCGCCGAAGCCCGCGCGCTGAAATTGCTTCACGCCGCCGGCTGCCGGCCGCGCTTCCGGCTCGTTAAATAATTTTGCCTCCGTGCGTTTTTGTCGGATATTTCAATCCTGATGCGCCCAAGCCACCTCGCCTCGCTCCGCAATGCTTTCCTTTCCGGGCTGCTGCTCATTGCTCCGCTTGCCATCACCCTGTGGGTATTCTCATGGCTCATCGGCCAGATCGGCGGCAGTTTCCGCCCGTATTTGTTCTTCTTTGTGCCCACGGGCCCCCTTGACATCCTTCTGGAAATACTTGCCACCCTCATTGTCATCGGGCTCGTCACCGCACTTGGCTATGCGTCGCGTTATGTTTTTGGAAAATACTTCGGCAATGTCGCGGAGCGCGTCGTGCACGGCATTCCCGGCGTCGGCGCGGTTTACCATTCGGTCAAGCAGATCGTCGATACTTTCAACGCCAAGGATCGCCATAGCTTCAACAAGGTTGTCCTCGTGGAATTTCCACGCAAAGGCGCCTATACGGTCGGCTTTCTCACCAGTGAATGTCGCGGCGAAATCCAGGCCAAAACCTTGGAGGCCCTCGTCAGTGTCTTTGTTCCCACCACGCCCAATCCCACCGGCGGATATATCATCTTTGTGCCGCGGCATGAACTCGTCGAACTCGAGATGTCCGCCGGCGACGCCATGAAACTGATCATCTCCGGCGGCAGCGTCATCCCATCGTGGCCATTGGGAAAGACTGAAGAGCTGAAAGGCTGAAGGACTGAAGGTTCAAACACTGAAGATCGCCGATTCTTTCAGCCTTTCAGTCCTTCAGTTTTTCAGCCCTTCCCTAAATGCCCGGCCCCACGCTCCAGACCGATGCGCTCGTTCTGCTGAAACAGCCGCCGGCCGACGCGTTTCAAACCTTCACGGTTTTTTCCACCGAACAAGGTGGAATCCTCGTGCTCCAACGCCTGCCGAAAAAAAGCTCCCCGGCTTCCGTCGCGCTCGACCTGTTCGACGACGTCGCGCTCTTCCTCGAAAGCTCCAACCAGGGCCGAACCTGGTTCGTGCGCGAATCGCGGCTCGTCACCCGGCATGGGGGCATTGGCCGGCGTTATGAATCGCTCCGGTTCGCCTCCACGCTCGCCACGCTCGTGGCCCGCAACGCCGTGCCGGACGAAAGCCGCGCGCCCGTCGCCGCGCTCCTGCGCACGGCTTTTGCCGCCTTCGCCGAAAGCGCCCGGCCCGACCTCGTCTATTTCAAAAGCCTCTATCGCCTGGCCCGCGACGAAGGCTACCCCGTGAAACAAGAATGGCTGGCCGGCCTGCCCGCCGCCCAGCGCGCCGAAGCGGAGCGCCTCCTCGCCACGCCGCTCGCCGCCCTCGCGGAAACCCCATCCGCCAGCGCCGATCCATCCTCCGCCATCTTGCTCCGCCGCCTCGAAGATTACCTCCGCGCGCGCACCGAAATCCTGCTGGAGTAGCCCATTTGTCCGGCAAATTCAGCCAACGGTATTAGCGTGCAATAGCCACGTCATGGGCTCGTAGCGGGTGCGGAGGGTGCAATGTAAGGTATGAGCGATTTACCTGCGATCAGGTCGTCGAGTTGCCGGCCAAGGTCATTCACGCTGCTAGGCAGGAAGTGAATATTGACGGCCGCAATTTTGCCGTCCTTATCAATGAGAACCGACTGGGATGCGCCCTCGTCCAGATAGTGTTTGGCAAAATAGCGTTTGGCAACCGCACCGTCAGAGTCGAGGAGGCCCGAAAAATCGAGCCCTTTGTCCTTTTGGAAGGCACGAATTTTATTCGCAGATTCCATCAGGTTGACCGCATAGAAGACAACGCCCTGCGCTTTCCGTTCGGAGATGACTTCGTTCACCGCAGGAAGGATGGCACCGGCCGAAGTGGTCCAGAAATAGATAACTATGATTTTCCCATGGAGATCGGAAAGCTTCACCAGCTTGCCATCGAGATCTTTCAGTTGGAAATCGGGCGCCATCTTGCCAACCAGCGGATGAAGTGTTCGCGAAAAAAGATTAGCGACAAGTTCGACTCCAGGCGGAGGCTGGAACTGGAAGGTGTCGACCGCCACAGGCTGGTTAACACGCCAGTTGGTATAGGTGCTGGTACGCACCATTTTTTCAGGGCCGTTGCGTCCGGATGAATTTTCTGTGATTTGCGCCTGCAAAAGGAGCGGCTGTGGGCCGTCTGCGATCCAGTAGTCGGCCACACAACTTCTCTCGGTCAGGCGGACGTGTTGAGCAGCCACGCCATCGATTTCCTCGGAACCGATATATTCGCTTCTCCGGAGTTTAGATTCAAAAGTTTGGATTGGATCCTGCTGCCATAAGTCTTCAAATCCGAGCGCGAGGCCGCTCTCGATAAAGATGAGACTCCTTGGACTGAGGAGTTCGGCAAGATCGGCGGGAGCAGCGGTTGAAGTGTATTTTTTAGATGCCGGCATGTAGGCGATCAAAGTCTTGCCATTGGAGATTAGGGTGCCACCCGACCAGCCAGTCTTCAATACGAGGGCGAACGACGCAGGACGCTGAAACGCAACATGGAAAGATGAATCCCTGTTTCTGTTCCTCGCGTCCGTTTCGACGTGTGTGACAGATTCAATGTCTGCCTCGAAACTTTGCGCATCTGCATAGAATTTGGCGGCGCCGGCAAGGATGCTTTGCACCTGGGGATCGAGCTTGACTGCGGGTGAGGCGGAGGCCGTCCCCAACACGGCGTTCCATTTATAATAGTTGGATGCCGCCCCGGCACCCAGCACAGCGACGAACAGCAGGCCGGAAGCCACGACCGTTCGACGCGTAAAATACTGGATAAGCAGCGCAACCGCACCAGCGACACCAGTGATAATCCCCACAACCATGGAAGCAGACAGATGAGCGAACCAAGGTCGTTGTCCCGGAACATTTCGAATAGGCTCTAGCCTATGGCTTTGAGCTATCGCGTCGGCCACCATTTGGTGCATCCGGTTCAATGCGATTGGGCGGAACCAGTGTTCTGCCACCGCAGAGGCCATCAGAAAGAGAATCAGGCACATCACCAAACCCAGAAAACATTTCCCCAAGTTTTTGGTGCAGGCCGCCAGGCCGCCACTGAGCAGGGCAAAGCTCAACATTCCCAACCAAACATCCCAATTTCCAAAAGCCTTGTGCGCAGGATTAGGCAGGAAGAGCCACACCACAAGGCTCACCAGAAATTTCACCAACAACAATCCGAGGATAAACATGCCCTTGGCCGCCAGCAAACGCCCCGATGAGATTGGCCGGGTTTGCCAGAACGCGGTGGAATCAATCAGGCTGTCATCCTGCACCGCCTCAACGACCAGGATAAAAAAGAATGAATAAAAACTGATGGTTGCGACCAGGAGCAGCCAGTCGTGAAACACGACGCTGCCTTGCACGAAGCTGTTGCCGCCTTGCCGTGTCATCACGCCTACGTAGGTACCGCAGAGGATCCAGAGCAGAAAGGTCAGAGACTTTCCCCCAAAGTCTTTCTTGAAGATATGCCACGTCAGTTTCATGCAATGACTCCTTTTTGTGTTTTGCGACCCGCACGGGCCAGGGTGATGAAAATCTCCCGCAGCGTCATGGGGTGCGCCATGATTGCCCCGTTGGGAAACCGCTCGCGGCAGGCACGCTCCGTGGTCTCGCGCTCGTAACGCGTCTCAATAAATCGCACCAGATTGCCCGCGCGCGCCAGCTCCAGCCAGTTCGGCGGCGCATCAAGTTTTCCGCCATTGTCCGGCAGCGTCACTTCCATGCGACGAAAGCGGCCCAGCAGCGATTCCGTGGGCTCGGTAAATTGCAGGCGGCCCACGTCGATCACGGCGACCCAATCGCACAGGCGTTCAACGTCCTCGATATCGTGCGACGAGACAAACACCGTCCATTCGCCATGTTCCGAAACCTCCAGGATGCCGCGCACAAATTCATCGCGCACAAGCGGATCAAGCCCGCTGAACGGCTCGTCGAGCACCAGCAGCTTCGGCCGGTAGGCCAGTGACGATAACAGCGCGGCCTTCATCAACATCCCGCGCGAAAGATTCTTCAGCTTGCGATCTTCCGGCAGCTCGAACTGCGCAAGCAGCCTGCGCTCCAGCTCCCGGTCCCATGTCGGATAAAACGGCCGGCAGTAATCGAGCAGTTGCCGCACAGTCATCCAGAGCGGCAGCTGCTGGTTTTCCGACACGTAGCCAATCTGCGCACGCTGCGCCTCGCCAAGCCGTCGCGAATCGACGCCGAGCACGCGGGCTTCACCCGCGGTCGGCACTAGGAGGTTCATCAATAACTTGATCGTTGTGGTCTTGCCCGCGCCGTTGGGCCCGAGCAAAGCGAACACGCTGCCCGCCGGGACGGCCAGTGACAGATCATGCACCGCTTCGAGGCGGCCGTAGCGCCGTGTGAGTTGTTTGGTTTCGATGATGTTGTTCATGGGGAAATTACCGATTACTTGCCGCCAAGCTTGCGCCAGTGCGCGGCGAGGCCCGCCTGCACCTCCTCGAGCAAAAGCCCGAGATTCCTGGCCTCGACCACGACCCGCTCCAGGTCCGCGCCCAGCAGTTCCGCGCGCTCGCGCCGCCCGCCCGCCACCGGTTCGGCCACAATGCTGCCGACGGCCGGCGTCGTGATCAGGACACCCTCCGTGACCAGCGCCGCCACGACCTTGTGCGCCGTGTTTGGATTGATGCGCAGTTCCTGGCTAAGCACCCGGACCGAGGGAAATTTTTCGCCGGGCCGCAACTGCCCCGCGATCACCGCCTTCTTGACGGCAAAAAGGATCTGCTCCGCCACCGGCAGGCCGGCTTTTAGTTCGATGGAAAACGGAAGCATTCTGTTCTACTAATACTAGTACGGTTAGGACGGCAAGCGCTTTTTAAGAAAAATCTTTCCTCTGATCGCATGACCGGTCACAACTGCCTCTCGTGGCAAAAACCCAGACCCTCGGCCCCGGCGAGATCCAAGCCGCTCTCGACCGCCTGGCCGCCGCCATTTCTGCCCGCCACGCCTCCACGGAAAAGCTCCTGCTCCTCGGCATCGCCAACGGCGGCGTCGAGCTCGCCCGCCGGCTCGCCTCCCGCTTGCACACCCTCTGCGGTGTGGTCGACATTTCTTTCCACCGCGACGACATCGGCGGCAACCCCATCCCGAAGGAATTTGCGCCCACCCACATTCCCGCCGACGTGAACGGCGCCACCGTCATCCTGGTGGACGATGTGCTGTTCTCCGGCCGCACCGCCAAGGCCGCGCTCGATGAACTCTTTGACCACGGCCGCCCGGCCAAAGTCGAACTCGCCGTCCTCGCCGACCGCGGCGGCCGGCGCCTGCCTATCGCCGCCGACTACACCGGCCTGGCGCTTTCGGCCGGCGATGACGAAAAAGTTGTCGTCCGACTCGATCCCGCCAATCCTGCCCGCGACGCCATCCGGGTCGAGGCCGCCGCCTCCCTTCGAAAATCAAAAGTCAAAAGCTAAAACCCACCATGCCCTGGACGCGCCGACATCTTATCACCATCGAGGAACTTTCCCTCGCCGAAATCGGGCAGATCCATGCCACCGCCGGCGCCTTCAAGAAAATCCTCAAGCGCAGCGTGAAAAAAGTCCCCGCGCTCCGCGGCAAGACGATCGTCAACCTCTTCCTCGAGCCCAGCACCCGCACCCGCCTGGCCTTCGACATGGCCGCCAAACGCCTCAGCGCCGACGTCATCTCCTTCGACGCCGCCACGTCGAGCACGACCAAGGGCGAAACCCTCCGCGACACCGCCCAAAACATCCAGGCCCTCCAGGCCGACATGATCGTCATCCGCCACGCCGCCTCCGGCTCGCCACTCTACCTCTCGCGCCTGCTCGACATTCCCGTCATCAACGCCGGTGACGGCGCCCACGAGCACCCCTCGCAGGGCCTGCTCGACACCTTCACGATGAAGGAACACCTCGGCGACCTGCGCGGCAAAAAGGTCGTCATCCTCGGCGACATCCTCTTCAGCCGCGTCGCGCGGTCCAACATCCATGCGCTGACCAAGCTCGGCGCCGCCGTCACCCTCTGCGGCCCATCCACCCTCGTGCCGCACTGGTTCACCGACCTGGGCGTCACCGTCTCGCACGACCTCAAGAGCGCCCTGGATGGCGCCGAGGTTGTCATGCTCCTGCGGATCCAGCACGAGCGCCAGACCAGCAGCCACTTTCCCTCGCTCGGTGAATACACCGGCATGTTCGGCCTCAACAAGACCCGTGCCTCCTGGCTGCATCCCAAGGCCATCATCATGCACCCGGGCCCCATCAACCGCGGCGTCGAGATCGACAGCGACCTCGCCGATGGCGCACGCAGCGTGATCCTCGAACAAGTCACCAACGGCATCGCCGTGCGCATGGCGATCCTTTATCTCTGCGCCGGCGGCCAGCCCGAAAATGTCGCACCCACTGAATAAATCCCAAATTCCAAAGCGACAAATCACAAAAAAATCTCAAGCAAATCAAAAGCCTCAACCGATTCTCCATGCCCAACTTTTCTAAAAATTTCCGCCGCCTTGAAGTTTCTTTGGCGTTTGGGATTTGGCCTTTGGAATTTTTCCCATGTCTTCACTCTGGATAACTAACGCACGAATAATCGATCCCTCCGCCAAACGCGACGCCACCGGCGACCTTTTGGTGCGCGACGGCCTCCTTGTCGATTCCCTCGGCGCCGCCGACAAGAAGGGCGCCAAAAAAATCGACGCCCGCGGCCTCGTCGCCTGCCCCGGCCTCGTGGACATCCACGTGCATTTTCGCGAACCCGGCCAGACGCACAAGGAAACCATCGGCTCCGGCTCGCGCGCCGCGGCCGCCGGCGGCTTCACCACGGTCGTCTGCATGCCCAACACCACGCCCGTCGTGGATAACGTCGGCACCATCCAGTTCATCAAGGACGCCGCTGCCCGCGACGCCGTCGTGCGCGTTTACCCCACCGGTTGCATCACCGTCGGCCAGAAGGGCGAGCAACTCGCGCCGGCCGGCTCGCTCCAGCGCGCCGGCGTCGTCGCCATCACTGACGACGGACGTTGCGTGCAAAACAACGAGCTCATGCGCCGCGCCCTCGAATACGCCAAAATGTTCGACCTGCCCGTGATGGACCATTGCCAGGACGACGCGCTCACCCACGACGCCGCGATGAACGAAGGCGCCATGTCCACGCGCCTCGGCCTGCGCGGCTGGCCTCACGCCGCCGAGGACCTCATCGTCTCACGCAACGTCATCCTCAGCTCCTACACCGGCGCGCACATCCATCTCCAGCACGTCAGCTCGAAATATTCCGTCGAAATCATCCGCCGCGCCAAGGCCCGCGGCCTGCGCATCACGGCCGAGGCCACGCCGCACCATATCGCGTTCACCGACGACGCCCTCGCGACCTACGACACGAACTTCAAGATGAACCCGCCGCTGCGCACCGAGGCGGACCGCCAGGAAATCCTCGCCGGCCTGCGCGACGGCACGCTCGACTGTATTTCCACCGACCACGCCCCGCACACGATCGACGACAAGGACCGCGAGTTCGACTTCGCGCCCTTCGGCATCATCGGCCTCGAAACCGCGCTCCCCGTCTGCCTCGCCATCCTCGTCCGCCAGAACAAATTCAAGCTCCCGCACGTCATCGACCTGATGACGCGCAAGCCCGCGCAAGTCATGCGGCTTCCCGCCGGCACGCTGGCGCCCGGCGCGCCCGCCGACATCACGCTCTTCGATCCCGATGAAAAATGGCACTACGACGCCAAGGCCGGCTTCAGCAAGTCCAGCAATTCCCCCTGGCACGGCCAGACCCTCACCGGCCGCGTGAAAACCACGCTCGTCGCCGGCCGGGTTGTTTTCGACGGTCAAAAGATTATCGCGGGTTGACGCCTCGCACGGCTGTGCGCAAACTTCTACTCATGAGTGGCATCAAGTATCTCGTTAATAAGAGCGGCCGAAAAACCGCGGTTGTCATCAATTTGAGCCTTCATCGCCGACTCTGGGAAGATTTCCATGATACGCTTCTGGCCCAGAAACGGAAAAGCGAACCGCGCGAGGCCCTCGCAGACGTCCGCCGCAAACTGGTGAGCGCAGGCAAGCTCTGTGGCTAGTTACGTTCTCACTTTCGCCAAGTCAGCACGCAAGGAGTTGGAAAAGCTCCCGCCGCAAACGGTCGAGCGAATCTTTTCCAAAATTGAGGCACTTGTGACCAATCCACGGCCAGCTGGCTGCCAAAAATTAAGGGGAAATAATCTGCTCTGGCGCATTCGCATCGGAGATTACCGGGTGCTCTACAGCATTGATGACCGCGCCCATGTTGTTGACATCTCCGCTATCGGCCATCGCCGGGAAATTTACCGGGATTGATGCGGCGCAGGAGGCTCGCCAAGCGCGCGGCGGGTTGCATGATGCCTGCGCGCCATGCCCGACCAACTCACTCCCACCCTCACCGCCGCGCTCGCGGCCGAGATCCTCTTTTGCCTTGCTGGTCTCGTCGTGTGGGTGCTCGTCGCGCTCCGCCCATCCGGTCGCGCCCGGCCGACACGCCTTGCGCCGTGGCCGATTTCGTTCAGCGATTTTCTCGTCGGCGCGTTCGCCGTCGTCGGGGGCGGACTTTTTTTCCAAATCCTCAGTGGCGTCATTTTCGATCCTTTGCTCAAGAAATTCTCCGCCAGCCATGATACGCACCTCGTCGTTTATGGCACCGCTTTCCAGTTGGGCCTGCTCATCGGTGTGACCGTCGCGGGTTCCTACCTGCGCGCGCTGCGGAAGAATCACGAGGTTGCCTCACCCCACCGCGACGCGCCATCCGTCCTGCTGGCCGGCCTCATGACGTTTCTCGCCGTGCTGCCCGTGGTCTATTTCACCGGATACGTCTGGAATCTATTCCTCACCTGGTTTGGCTTGCCGCCTGAACCGCAGGAGTTGGTCGACGTGTTTGCGCACGCAAAACTATCCGTATCGTCCGCGGTGCTTTTCTTGCTCGCGACCGTCACTGCGCCAATCGTCGAAGAACTGATTTTCCGCGCCGGACTCTTTCGCTACCTGCGCACGCGCGTTCCGCGCTGGGCCGCGCTCACCTTGCCCTCACTGTTTTTCGCCGGATTGCATGTGGATTGGAAAACCTTGAGCGGCTTGAGCAGTTTTCTTCCCCTCGTCATGCTCGCCATCATCTTCTCGCTCGCCTACGAGCGCACCGGCCGCATTGGTGTCACCATGATCGCGCATGCCCTTTTTAACCTAAACATGATCCTGCTCATCATGGTTGGAATGCCAGCATGAGGCCTGCGGGGAAAATCCCAAACACCAAGACGCCAAATTCCAAAAAATCCCAACCGCAAACTCCTCAAGCCCACAAAGGCGCTACCTTTGTGATTTGCCATGTCCTCCCTAGCTCGGAGAGCGACGGAAGAAACCTTTGGCCTTTGGAATTTAAGAAATGTCTCTTTTCGCAAAAAATAAATCCGGCTCCGTCGCCGCGCTGGGCGAGGAAAAGCTCATCGCCTTGATCCGCCGCTGGCTGGGCCCGGTCTCGCCGCCCGCGCCATTTGGCATCGGCGACGATTGCGCCGTGCTGCCCGCCACCTCTAAGCGCCAGCTCATCACGACCGACCCGGTGATTTACGGCCGGCATTTCGACGACGCCACGCCGCCCGCCGCTGTCGGCGCCAAATTGCTCAAGCGCAACCTCAGCGACCTCGCCGCGATGGGCGCGCAGCCCACCGCCGCCGTGCTCTCGCTCACGCTCGACCCGCGCGTGAGCGTGCGCTGGCTGGAACAATTTTACCGCGGCCTCGCCGCGGCCGCACGGCGCTGGCGCGTGCGCATCGTCGGCGGCGACCTCACGCAGGCCGAAAATTTTGTCGGCGCCTATCTCACGCTGCTTGGCTCAGCCGCCGGTCCGCGCATCGTCACGCGCACCGGCGCGCGCGCGGGCGACGCAATTTATGTGACCGGCCAGCTCGGCGGCAGCCGGCTCGGCCACCATTGGCGCTTCACCCCCCGCCTGGCCGAAGGCGCGTGGCTCGCCCGCCAGTCCGCCGTGCGCACCATGATGGATGTCAGCGACGGCCTGGCGAAAGATCTCCGTGCCCTGACGCCGCCCGGCGCCAAGCCCGCGGTCGATGCCGCGGCCGTGCCGGTGAGCGCGGCCGCCCGACGCCTCGCCGCGCACACGAAAAAACCGCCGCTGCACCACGCGCTCTGCGACGGCGAGGATTACGAACTCGTCTTCGCCCTCGCGGAAGCCGCCGACGGCGCCGCGTTCGAGAAAACCTGGCGCCGCGCCTTCCCGCGCACCCGCCTCACCCGCATCGGGCAATTCGTCCGGGCTGGAAAACTACCGACCAGCGCCCTGCAACTAGAGCAGTTTGCCGGTTACGAACACTTTCGTTAAAACAATTTAATTAACCACAGAGGCACGGTGGACACAGAGAGAAGTCGATTTTCTTACTCTGTGCTCTCTGTGTCTCTGTGGTTAACTTACTCTATGACCATTTTTGAGAAACTCCGGGCCGGTGTCGCCACGGCCTCGGCCAAGGAGACCCGCTCGCTCGCCGCGGAACTCGCCGCCGCGCTGCCGCCCAACTCCACGCTCGCGCTGCACGGCGATCTCGGCGCGGGCAAAACAACTTTCGTGCAAGGCCTCGCCCATGGTTTCGGCATCGTCGAACCGGTGACCAGCCCCACGTTCACCATCTTCACGCTGCACCGCGCGCCGAGTTGCCTGCTAGTGCACCTCGACGCCTACCGCCTGGATGACCCGCGGCAGATCGAGACGCTTATGCTCGACGATTTTCTCGTGAGCCCGTGGTGCCTCGCGGTTGAGTGGCCCGAGAAAATCGCCGCGTGGCTTCCTGACCACGCCCTCCACCTCGCGCTCGGCATCGCCGACGACGGCCGGCACACGATTCGGCTGCAGTGAATTCCGTTTCATTCTTTCCGCGGATCACGCGGATGAGCGCGGATCAGACGGATTTAAAAGTAAACGCTCGAACTGGCGCAGCATTTAACCACGTCCGCAATCCGGCGTTCTTGCCATCCGCGTATATCCGCGACATCCGCGGAAAAACTCGCCTTTTGGTCTGAAACCAATCTTCAGCTCGCCGGGGTTTCCGGTTTCGGTTCCTCAACCGGAGGCTCTTCGGCCACCACCGCGGCAGGTTCGCTCACCGGGGACAGTGATTGGCCATTGGTTTCGGCGGCAGCTGGCTCGCTGGACGCAGCTTCTTCCGGCGCGGCTTCGGGGAAATTTTCCGGATCGTTCTCGGAAGCCTCGGCTTCTTTTTTCTTGGCCTCGGCAATCGGCGGCGCCGCAAAGAGGCGGCCGTCGATAAACTCGGTCACATAACCTTCGGTCACGAGCCAGCGCAGGTCGCCTTGCAGGCGGACGAGTTTTCCGCGCTGTTCGGGCGTGAGCGCAGGCGCGGGAATCGCCGGAATTTCCCCGGTGGACGTTTCGCCAGAGGATGCCTGGAGGGTCGCAATCGGCCCGAGGCCGAGGAATTTCTCCGGGAGTTCGCTGGCCCGGACCATCGGGTGGGCCTCGATGAAGGCGATGAGCGTGCCGATGCTGTCGGCGAAAACCTGGCCAGGGACGCGGAACCGGCGTTTCACGGCGCAGACGTAGCTGATGCCCTTGGAGCCTTTTTTGAAAATGGTGAAGCTCTCACGGCGGAGGCGGCCGCGGAGGCCGTTGGCGGTGTCGAGCGGGAAGCGGCGCTGGCGTTCGAGATGGCCTTCGACCGCCCGGCGGATCTCCCCGGGCGCGATCGTTTCAAGGAGCTTGCCGGGAAAGCGGATCGGATCGAGGGCGCGGAAAACTTTATCGGACGCGTGCGTGAGCAGGTAAGTGCGCGCCTCTTCGAACGAATCGAAGGTCACCGCGGGTGTCGGCACTGCCGCCGTAGCTTCGGAAGCCGGGGCCGCGGGCTCGGCTGCTACGGGCTCGACCGATGGTTGGGCCGCCGGAGTTTCGCCACCGGAATTTTTGTCACCTGGCACTTGTGATTTGGAACTTTCAACTACGGGCGCCGCGGGCTTGGCCGCAGCCGGGCTGCCGGCTTTCCACGTGTATCGCGTGGCCCTCTTCATTTTTTCGAGCCACTGGTTGATGAGCTCGGGATCGCGGACGGACTCGATGCGCTCGCGGAATTGTTCGAAGGGCATGCGCGCCACCTTGGCGGCATGGTGCTGCTGGATGATCTGGCTATAGCGGTGGTAATTGGGCGGGCTGAGGAGTTCGCCCGTGATCGTGCAGCGGTTGATGACCTGGAAATTTCCCTTGGGCGGCTCGATTTCGACCTCGGCTAGGTCGAAAAATTTGTCGAGATGCTTGCTCAGCACATGGGCGATGACGGCCGCATCGGTTTCGAACGGCAGGCCGTCGAGCACACTAAGGTAAAGCGGTGCAGGTTTGGCCGTTGGCGTTGCGGCTTCGGTCGTCGCCGCGGGCTTGCGCTGGACGACGGCGACAAAGCGATCGTTCTTGGCCAGGATGGTGCGCGCGATATCGAAGAGTTCGAGCGTGCGACAGGAAGCGCGGATGGTTTTCGCGAGCGCGGCAAAGCTCGTATCCTCGGGATAAAAGGCGACGTTGAAAAACGGACTGTCGTAAGGTGGACGCGGCGCTTCCGGCGCGCCGCGCGGCGAAAACTGACGCGGGCCGCCCGGGCCGCCGCGCGAATCGCGAGGGTCGCGAGCATCACGGGGATCGCGACGGGGCGGACGATTGGCGGACGCCGGGGCTTCGCCGCCGGCAGGCGCAGCCGAAGGTGCGGCGGTGCCAGCGGGCTTGCGAAAGGCCCGGCGGTCGCGGTGCAGCGCAACGCCATCGCGAGAATCGGGACGGCGGTCATCGCCTTCGCGATGCGGGCGATCTTCGCGTCGGCCACGAGGGCTGGCGCGGCCCGCAGGATCGGATTTGTCCTGCGTCCATTGAGTGCCGAAGCTGAAGCTTTGGAGCTGGCTTAGGTCGAGTTTGTTGAAATCCGTGGCTGGATTTTCCTTAGCTGCAGGTTCGTCCATGAAATAATGACAAAGCGGGCCGGGGCCCGCGCAAAGTTGCGCAATAGCGGAGGAGTAATCTCTTCGGGGAAGCTGGATGTGGCAAGCGATTTCCCCGGAGATTTTTTACAGTTTGGAAATTATCCTTAATAAAAGTAAACAAAGGCCAGTGCCATGCGGGGTTAAATTCCAGCTATTCTTGGATGCATGGCGATAAAAGTAGCCGCAGCGAACAACGGTGAATCAGCCAGTGCGTGGCAAGGATATTTGCGCCCATGCACGAAGATAATTTCCTCGAACGTTACAGCGGGGCAACGTGTGACGTTGGTTGTTGGATGTTCAAGGATGCCCGCCTCCGTTTCACTTCGTCGTGGCACGCATCGCATTGCGATTTCTAGAAGCCCGTCTTCGTCCCGCTTTCGCGGGACTACGCCGTGGCAGCCTTCGCTTTATATGACCAAATGCTTACATTAGTATCTGGTTTTTGAAAAACTGGCCTGCCAAGCCGATTTGTCACGCCGTAGTTTCAGCAGAGGCGGAAGCCCGCCTTCACCTTTCAGGTTTCGTCGTGGCACGCATCGCATTGCGATTTCTAGAGGCCCGTCTTCGTCCCGTTTTCGCGGGACTACGCCGTGGCAGCCTTCGCTTCATCTGACCAACTGCCCGCGATCGTGATGGGAAATTGTAAGTCTGGCCTGCCAAGCCGTAGCTCGTAGAGCGAAGGCTGGTGCTCGGGAAGGGACTCGAACCCTTACGCCTTACGGCACACGCCCCTCAAACGTGTGTGTCTACCAATTCCACCACCCGAGCGATTCCAAACAGGGAATGCGCACTAAGAGCCATTGCCCATACCTTGTCCAGCCCGGAAATATCCATCCGCGGAAAAACCAAACTCAAAATGCTTTTCACAGAAAGTAACAAAGGAAACAAAACGGCAGGGTGTTGGCTCGCGCCAAATTTACACGCAGGTTTTGCCATTATGCTTTGTTGGCAGAAACTCCAAGGACTCTTCGGTCCCTTGGTTAGCTTCTGTTCAATCTTCAATCACAACAGGATGAGGCCCGATAAAATAGATTTTACACCAAGATCGCAAAGGCCGCGAAGGAGTCGTGCATGGGAAAAGGTAGTGCCTGAGATTCTTCGCTTCGCTCTGAATGACAAGAGAGGCCTTTTCTCAATACCGGCCTTGGCGCTCTTTGCGACCTTGGTGTAAAAATCCATCTCTGCTCTGTTCCCATTAGTGTCGATTGGCGTGCATGA
>DATMLS010000048.1:0-39126 GCA_035569995.1 Opitutaceae bacterium
ATGCCCCCCGATGTGCTCGAGCGCATTTTTGAACCCTTCTATACGACCAAGCCGGTTGGCCAGGGCACCGGCCTGGGCCTCGCCACCGTCTGGCATCTGGTGACCGAACTGGGCGGCAGCATCGACGTGCAGTCCGTTCCCAGCGCCGGCACAACCTTCAACCTGAGCCTTCCCATCCGCAACTCCACGGAAGCGGCTCCCAGTTCCGAGAAAATTGCCCCCGTCTCCGTCGCCGTGCCCAGCACCGCCCGCATCCTGCTCGTGGACGATGAAGATGCCGTCTCCAGTTTGGTCTGCGAGATTCTTCAGTTTCACGGCCATCAAGTCACCACGCTCGCCAACGGCCGCCTGGCGTGGGAAAAACTTTCCGCCGCGCCGGGCACATTCAATGTCCTCATCCTGGATCTCAACATGCCCGGCCTGAATGGCCTTGAGCTCGCCCGCCGCGCCCGCGACCTGCCCTTCGACGGCCTGATCTTCGTGATGAGCGGCCGGCTCAGCGAAACGGATCGCGCCGAATTTCAACGCCTGCGGGTCGATCGCATCATCGAAAAACCTTTTACGCTCGACGTCTTCGTGACCGCGCTCGCCTCCTTCGGCCTGGCCCGCCCGGTCCAAACCGAAACCACCGTCGAAACGACCCCGTCCAGTTGACCGCTTGCTGGAACGTTTTTCGCCACGTGCACAGATGGCACATGTTATTTCGGATCGGAGTTTTTTAACCGCGGATAAACGCAGATGCACGCGGATACAGATTGAATTTCTTAGCCACCAAGGAGCACAAAGGTCATAAAGAAATTTTCTCTGCGATCATAGGCTGTGGAAAAACTTTGCCGGCCGTCGTTGCGAGAAGAAAGCGCTGCTGCAGCGTTTTCCTGCTCGCAACCCGACGGCCTACACGGCCTTGGCCGTGTGCTGCGTAGCAGCACAGTTTTTCGTCAGCCATCCGCGTCTATCCGTGTTCATCTGCGGTTAAAAAAGTGAGTTCTTTGTGATCCTTTGTGGCTACACTAATTCTAAACCGCTGCTAATGATAGTCGCGCCGCCCATCGAGCGCGCTCTTTAAGGTCACCGAGTCCGCATACAGCACGCCGCCGCCGCTCGGCAGGCCAAACCCGATGCGCGTCACCTTCACCTCGCGCCCTGCGGGCAGATGCTCGATGATATAATGGCAGGTGGCCTCGCCCTCGACGTCGTTGGACAGCGCCAGGATCAGCTCGCCCACTTCGCCCGGCCCAATGCGGGCGAGCAACGCGGCAAGATTGAGATCGTCCGGCCCCACGCCGTGAATCGGCGAGAGCCGCCCGTGCAGCACATGATACACCCCGCGATACGCGCCGCTGCGCTCGATCGCGACCAGGTCCGGCACGTGCTCGACCACGCAGACCAGGCCCGCATTGCGCCGGCCATCCTCGCAGATCGCGCACAACCCGCCCTCGGCCAGGTTGCCGCAACGCTCGCAGCGCCGCACCGCGGCCGCGGCCTCCTGCAATGCCGTCACCAGCGCCGGCAGCCGCGCCGGCTTTTCCACCAGCAGATGCAACGCGATGCGCTCCGCCGACCGGTAGCCGAGGCCGGGCAGTTGCTTGAGATATTTCTGCAGTTTCTCAAACGCGGGAGTCATGGGAAGAAAGTGTCAGGTACCAAGTATCAAGTATCAGGTTTAAGGCTTAAGGTTTAAGGTCGAAGCTCGAAATTTGTCACCTGGACCCAACCCTTGGAACTTGAAACCTGTTACTTGTTACTTACATCAAACCCGGCATCTGGAAGGCCGAGGTCACCTTCTGCATCTCGGCGTCATTAAATTCCTTGGCCTGCTTCGCGGCCTCCTGCACCGCGGCGAGCACGGTGTCCGACACGAACTTGGCGTCCTCCTTGAGAAACTCGGGATCGAGCACCAATGAAATAAACCGGCCCCCGCCGCTGATTTTTATTTTTATCGCGCCGCCGCCGCTCGTGACGTCGATTTCCTTCGCCTCGAGCTGGGCTTGGAGCGTCTCGATGCCACGCTGCATTTTCTGGGCTTGTTTGAGGAGTTTGCCTACGCCGGCCATGGTAAGAAGAGTTGAGGGTTGAAAGCTGAGAGTTGAGAGCCGGGCAGCGACTTAACGCGACAACAAATTTTTTTGGGGAAACTTTTTTAACCGCGAATGGACGCGAATTCACGCGAATCCGTTTTTAACCACTGATGAACACTTATAGGCACTTATTCAGATTTCTAACCACGGATCACGCGGATTTGCGCGGATATTAACAGGCAGCTAAAAAACCCTGCTGGCCGTCGTTGCGAGCAGAAAACACTTCGAAGCGTTTTCTGGCGCAACCCGCCGGCCAACACGGCCCTGGGCCGTGTGCTGCGCCAGCAGCATTTTTTATCAGCCATTCGCGTGAATTCACGCCTGCCCTTCGAAGCTCGGAGAGCGAAGTAGGGTCCATTCGCGGTTAATCTCAATCCGTGATCATCCGCGCTATCCGCGGGAAAAATTCATAAGTGAAAATCAGTGCTCATAAGTGGTTAAAATAATCCGCGTTCATCTGCGTCCATCCGCGGTTAAAATCTCCCGATAGCCTTCGCGAAAAGTGGGGTAGCTCGGTTTCCATCCGAGCAGGTTTTTGAGCTTGGTGTTTGCGATGATGCGATCGGGCGGCACCGCGCGGCGCCCGGCCACGGGCTCACCCGTGAATCGCGGCGCCGGCCGGCTGAGCTGCGCGGCCAGCCACGCGGTGATCTCCCCTTTCAAGGCCGCGCCGTCATCGGCCACGTTGAAAATTTCATTCGCCACCACCGGCGGCGCGCCCAACGCCGCCCACATCGCCGCCACGATGTCGTCGCGATGGATGAGATTCAGATGATAATCACCGCGCCCCGCGATTTCGCCCGCGCGAACTTGTTCGAGCAAGTGATGCCGGCCCGGCCCGTAGATTCCCGCCAGTCGCAGGATAAACCATCGCGAGCACGCCAGGCTCGCCGGGCCGCCCGTTTTTTCCGGCGCGCGTAATTGTGCTTCGGCTTCCAACAAAAGTTGCGCCCGCTCGCCCGCTCCTTCCGTCGGCGCGGTTTCCTCGACGGTCACTCCGCCGTCCTGCGGATAGACCGAGGTGCTGCTAGTGTAAACCAGCGTGCCCGCCGCGCCGCGCGCGCGCGCCCATGCCAGGATTGAAGCCATGCCTTCGACGTAGCTGCGCCGGTAGCCTTCGAGCCCGCCTCCACCCGCGCTCACGCAATTCGCGACCAACTCCGCCCCACCCGCGATGCGCCCATGCCATGCCTCGCCCGCCAGGTCAGCCACGATTGCCTCGGCGCCAAGTGCCGCCAGCGCTGCCGCTCGCTCCGCGTTGCGTGTCAGCGTCGTTACCCGCAGACCGCGGGCCAGCGCCTGCCGCGCGAGCTCGCCGCCGACATAGCCCGCGCCAAAAATCACCAGCCGCTTCCCGCGAAAAAATCCGTGTGCATCCGTGAGCATTGTGGCTAGTAGAGCATTTTAACCACTTATGAGCACTGACATTTTAACCGCAGGTGGTCGTGAAGTTTCAAGTGCCAGGTACCAAGTTCGAAGATAACTGACCGTTCCTGACTCCTAATTCCCGATCCTGATACTTGAAAACCTGACACTTGATACTTTCCGATTCCCAACCATTAGTGTGCATTAGTGGTTAATACGGTATTGTTCGTCATGCCCACCGTTCTCGCAATCCTTCCCGACGGTTTCGAGGAAATCGAGGCGACCGCGCCCATCGACCTGCTGCGCCGCGCCGGCGTCGAAGTCACCACCACCGCGCTCGGCGAACAGATCCATGTCACCGGTCGCAGCGGCCTCACGATGCATGCCGACACCACCCTCGCCGCGGTGCTGACGCGCGACTTCGACTGCGTTTTTCTCCCCGGCGGCCCGGGCGTGAAGCACCTGCGCGCCGACCCGCGCGTGCGCGCCCTCGTGCAACGGCAGCACGCCGCCGGCCGCTGGCTCGCCGCCATTTGCGCCGCTCCCGCCGTGTTGCACGACGCCGGCTTGCTCGCCGGCCGCCGCTACACCGCGCATTTCTCCGTCGCCGGCGAATTGCCCGCCATTCTGGCGCATGAACGCACCGTGGCCGACGGCCAGCTGCTGACCTCCCGCGGTGCCGGCACCGCCCTCGATTTTGGCCTGCTCCTCGTGGAAAAGCTGGTTTCGGCCGATCAGGCCCGCGCCGTCGCGCAGGCCATTTGCGCATAGGCACCGCGAATCGAGATGTTTTTTAACCGCGGATGGACGCGGATGAACGCGGATTATTTTTAACCACTTATGAGCACTGATGTTCACTTATGATTTTTCCGCGGATAGTGCGGATGATCACGGATTGAGTTTAACCGCTAATGGACGCTAATTCGCGCTGATAGGCTGCTATGAAAAACTGTGCTGCTGGCGCAGCACACGGCCCAAGGCCGTGTTGGCCGTCGGGTTGCGAGCAGAAGCGCTGCGGCAGAGTTTTTCAACAGCCTGTTAATATCCGCGTTCATCTGCGTCTGCCACGCCGTAGCTTTAGCGAAGGCGGGTCCATCCGCGGTTAAATACTAAGTTTTCGCATGGATGAATGCCATTCGTGGCTGTGCCACGCCGTAGCCCGTTCGACCAGGCTCGGGGCGAAGGCGGGGCAAAACCGCGACGGCAACTAAAATCGCCCATTGCGCAAGCAAAACTTTGCGCAGCCAATCAACAGAATTGCGCCGGAGACTTCTTTACGTTGACCTCATTGGAGTCAGCAAGTCTCGACCAATTAACATTCTGTGATTTCTGGCGTTATCCCGCCGTTTAGCCGCTTCACCCCGGAAGTGACGCTGCGAAGCTTTCGAAATTTTTTTCCATGTGCGGCATAGCCGGATTTATCAGCCCCACCGACGCGCCGGCCGACCGCGAGGCCGCCGTCATGCGCATGAGCACAGCCATGTGGCATCGCGGGCCCGACGATGGCGGTTCCGTCACGCAAGGCGAAGCCACCCTGGGCATGCGCCGCCTCGCCATCTTCGACCCGGCGCACGGCCATCAGCCGATGGTCACGGCCGATGGCCGTTTTTATCTCATCTTCAACGGCTCCATCTACAACCACCGCGAGCTCCGCGCCGAACTCGAATCCACCGGTTACGCGTTCAAGACCCGCTGCGACACCGAAGTTCTGCTCGCCGCTTTCGCGCACTGGGGCGAAGCCTGCCTCGACCGCCTGCGCGGCATGTTTGCCTTCGCCGTGTGGGACACGCGCGAGCAAAGCCTGTTTCTCGCGCGCGACGCCTTCGGCATCAAGCCGCTCTATGTGCACCACGCCGGCCCGCGCCTGCTGTTCGCCTCGGAGCTCAACGCCCTGCTCACCTCCAACGCCATCGCCACGGAAATCGACCCGCAGGCCATGGCCGATTACCTGGCCTGGCTCGCCGTGCCGGCGCCACGCACGATCTGGCGCGGCATCATCAGCCTGCGTCCCGGCGAATGCATGACCTTTCACGCCGGGCACCTCTATGTGCGCCCCTGGTGGACCTTCCAGAAAATTTCCGGCCAAACCAAACCCTGTGGCACGCGCGAGGATTTCATCCGCGAATTGCGCGCCAGGCTCGAAGACACCGTCCGCGCCCACCTGCTCGCCGATGTGCCCGTGGGCGCGTTTCTTTCCGGCGGCCTCGATTCTTCCGTCATCGTCGGCCTCATGCAGCGCGCGGGCTGCACCCGGCTGAAAACGTTTTCCATCGGTTTCGACGAAAGCGAATTTTCCGAGGCGGCCTTCGCCGCCCGCGCCGCGCGGCACTTCGGCACCGAGCATTGCGCCAGCGTGCTGACCGGCGCGCAAATCGCCAACGATGTTGAAAAAATTCTCGCCTCCCTCGACCAGCCCACCGGCGACGGCATCAACACTTACTACGCCAGCCGCGCCGCGCATGCCGGCGGCGTCACCGCCGCGCTCTCCGGTCTCGGCGGCGATGAATTCTTCGGCGGCTATCCCTCGTTCCGCGACATTCCGCGGTTGGCGCGCTGGCTGCCCCTGTGGCTGAAACTGCCCGCGATCATGCGCAACGCCCTGCTCGCCGGCCTCGCCCGTCGCGGCGTGCGTGCGCGCAAACTCGCCGATTTTCTTCGCCACGCGCGCGACGCGCATGAACTGGCCTCGCTGCAGCGGCGCGTCTTTTCCGCGGCCGCGGGCGGCTCGCTGCTGCATCCCGATTTGCAAGCCACCATGGGCGGCCAGCCGCCGCACCATCCCCAACTCGCCACCATCACCGCCGAGCTCGCCGGCGCCGGCCAGTTCGAACTCATCAGCGCGTGGGAGTCGCGCACCTACATGGCCGACGTGCTCCTGCGCGACAGCGATGTCATGAGCATGCGCCATTCCCTCGAATTGCGCGTGCCCTTCGTCGACCGCCCGCTTTTCGAGTGGCTCTGGCGCCAGCCCGCGTCGTTCAAGGACGGACGCGACCGCCCAAAAACCGCCCTCGCCGAGGCGGCGGCCGACGTGCTGCCGCCGGAAACCCTCCTCCGCAAAAAACAAGGCTTCACCCTGCCCTTTCCCGTTTGGATGCGCCGCGAACTGCGGCCTTTTCTCGACGAAACATTTTCCACCGCCAGCGTGGCCCGCAGCAACCTCTTCGCCACCGGCGCGGTGCAGGACCGCTGGAAACACTTCCTCACCGGCAGCGACACCCGCGAATGGTCGCGCCTCTGGAGCCTCGCCATGCTCATCGCCTTTGTGAACCGCCAGCCCGTGTTTAAACAAAACTGAAGGCTGAAGGCTAAAAGCTGAAAAATCTGCTGCGCTTTATTCCACTTTTCCGTTTCTCCCCTCGTTCAGCTTTCAGCCTCCAGCCTTCAGCTTTCAGCTTTTGTTCTGATGCCCACACTCCTGCTGTGTCCTGAGCTTTTTGCCTCCGAGGGCGGCATCCCCCGCATGCTGCGCCTTTATTTGCGCGCGCTGTGCGAGGAAGCCGCCGCCACGCCGGATGGCCGCGTCTCCCTCGCCGTGCTCAACGACAAGGATTTTCCGGACACCCTCCTCGCCCGTTACACCAACGGCCGGCTGGGAAAAGCCTTCGCCGGTGGCCGCAACAAATGGCGCTTTTCCCTCGCGGCCCTGGGCCTCGGCGTGCGCAGCCGGCGCATCGTCTGCGGGCACGTGCGGCAGCTTTTCATCGCCCGCGCCGCCAAATTTTTTCGCCCTTCGTTGGACTACTACCTGGTCGCGCACGGCATCGATGTGTGGCGGCCCTTCGGCCTGCTGGAGCGCATGGCCCTGCGCGGCGCGCGGCGGATTTTTTGCGTGAGCGACTATACGCGCCGCGAACTGATGAAATGCTGCCCGGGACTGCGCCCCGAACAACTCGCCGTGCTGCCCAACGCGCTCGACCCGGCCTTCCCCATCGTCGCGGCGCCGCCGCGGCCGAACGCCCACGTGATCTTCACGCTCACCCGCCTCGACTCCGCCGAAACCTACAAGGGGGTGGATCATCTCATCGCCGCCCTGCCGGCCATCCGGGACGAGCTACCCGGCGCCCGCCTGCGCATCGCCGGCACGGGTAACGACCTGCCGCGCCTGGAAATACTCGCGCAAACGCAAGGCGTGGCCGAGGCGGTCGAGTTCCTGGGCTTTGTCGAGGAGTCGCGGCTCGCGGATGAGTTTAATGCCTGCGATCTTTTCGCGCTCCCAAGCGGGAAGGAAGGTTTCGGCCTCGTATTTCTCGAGGCCATGGCCCACGGCAAACCCTGCCTGGGCGCACGCGCCGGCGGCGTGCCCGAGGTGATCACCAGCGAATGCGGGACGCTGGTCGATTACGGCGGCGGGAACCGGCTCGCCACCGCCTGCATCGCCGCGCTGCGCCGCGATTGGAACACCGAGACCATCCTCGACCGCGCGCGGTATTTCTCGTACGAAAACTTCCGCACCCGCCTCGCCGCCCTCTGGTGATAGGGCACTTTAACCACTGATGGGCACTGATGATCACTGATCCGGAAAAAGCAGATAAAAAACCCAACTCCATATTATCAGTGACTATAAGTGTACATCAGTGGTTAAGTCGGTCTTCTGCCTGCGTCGGAGTATTAGTGACTGTGAGTGTGCATTAGTGGTTAGTACAGTATAGTGATATGACCGACACCCCCAATCCTTCCGAAGCCCCCACGCTCGTCCTCGAGGCCGGCCGCACCGAAGCGCACTACTGGCGCGACCTCTGGCGCTATCGTGAATTGTTTTTGTTCCTTACCTGGCGCGACCTGCTGGTGCGCTACAAGCAGACCGCCGTGGGCGTGGCGTGGGCGCTGATCCAGCCCGCGATGACGACCGCCGTGTTTTGTATCTTTGGCCAGATCCTCAAGCTGCCCACGGGCGGCGTGCCGCGGCCAATCCTGATTTTCGCCGCGCAGTTGCCCTGGCAGTTTTTCTCTTCATCGCTCTCCTCCTCGAGCAACAGCCTCGTGAGCAGCGCCAACCTGATTTCGAAAGTCTATTTTCCGCGCCTCATCATTCCGTTCAGCGCGGTGGTCGTGAGCCTGGTGGACTTTTTGATCTCGGCCGCCTTTCTCGCCTTGCTCATGGCCATTTACGGCGTCGTGCCCGACGCGCGCGTGCTGGCACTTCCGTTGTTTTTGTTCGTCGCCTTCGGCGCGGCGCTCGGCGCCGGCCTGTGGCTCACCGCGCTCAACGTCAAATACCGCGACTTTCGCTTCGTGCTGCCCTTCATCATCCAGTTCGGACTCTATGTATCGCCAGTGGCATTCACCAGCAACCTCGTGCCCGCGCGCTGGCGCACGCTCTACGAGCTCAACCCGATGGTCGGCATCATCGACGGCTTCCGCTGGGCTCTTCTCCGCGGCGCCGCCCCGCCGCCCTGGTCGAGCCTGGCCTACTCCTGCGCGCTCGTCGCCGTGCTGCTCGTGACCGGCGTGTGGTATTTCCGCAAAACCGAAAAAACCTTCGCGGATGTAATTTAATCCAGTGTCCATTGACCCTGTCATCACCGTAGAAAACCTGGGCAAGCGTTACACCTTGCACCATCAGGCGGCGCGGGGTTCGTTGCGCGAGAAAATCACCTCCACCCTGCACGCGCCTGTTCGCTGGCTGCGATCCAAATCCGCCGAACAACCGGCCACGCGCGAGGAATTCTGGGCGCTGCGCGAGGTAAACTTCTCCATCAACCGCGGTGAGGTCGTCGGCATCATCGGCCGCAACGGCGCGGGCAAGTCCACGCTGCTCAAGATCCTTTCGCGCATCACCGAGCCCACCACGGGCTGGGTCACACTCCGCGGCCGCGTGGCCTCCTTGCTCGAGGTCGGCACCGGCTTCCATCCCGAGCTGACCGGACGGGAGAATATTTTCCTCAATGGCGCCATCCTTGGGATGGGGCGCGCCGAAATCCGCCGCAAGTTCGACGAAATCATCGCCTTTGCCGAAGTGGAGAAGTTCCTGGATACCCCGGTGAAATACTATTCCAGCGGCATGTATGTGCGCCTCGCCTTCGCCGTCGCCGCCCACCTCGAACCGGAAATTCTCATCATCGATGAAGTGCTCGCCGTCGGTGACGCTGCCTTCCAGCAAAAATGCCTCGGCAAAATCGGCGCCGTCGCCCGCGGCGGCCGCACCGTGCTCTTTGTCAGCCACAACATGGGTGCCGTCCAAAATCTTTGCTCCCGCGCCATCTTGCTCGCCTCCGGCCGGGTGGTTGAAGCCGGGCCGACCCGCCAGATCGTGGCCCGCTACCTTGAGTTCGCCGATCAGGTTTACGGCCAAAGAACGTGGTCGGTGGCGGAAGCTCCCAATGACGGACAGGTCCTGCGCGTCATGGCCATCCGCGTGACGGCAAGTGATGGTTCATTAGCTCAGATCGTGCCGGTCGAACAGACTTTCCAGGTGGAGATCGATTATGAAATCCTTGCGCCAGTCAGCCGGCTCTGGGTTGGATTCACCATCGAAACGGCGTCCGGCGATGTCGTGTTCTGCGCCGGCGACCAAAACTTCAGCCAGCAAGCGCAACTACCGCGCGGGCCAGGCCGCTACCGCAGCCGTTGCACGGTGCCAGCCAACCTCCTCAACGAGGACCATTACACCCTCTCGCTCTTAAGCCACATTCCCGGCATCCGCGAAGTGATCCGCCCAACACGCGCCCTGCAGCTCAACACGGTGCAGCGCGATGCCATCGCCGGCGGCGGCCGCCAGCCGGGATTTGTCCGGCCGGTTCTCGATTGGACCATCACCCCGCTTCCCTCCTCCCCATGACCCTTCGCCAACGCCTTGTCCAGCGACTCATCCGGTATCTCACCGCGGGATCGCAGCCGCTTTTTATCGAAGCAGATTCGGGCGTGGCCCTCCGGCATGTCGCTTCCACCATCGGCGCCCGCCGCGCCACGATTTTAATTCACGATGGCCGCGTGCGCATCCGCTGGCCGCAGGGCTTTGAACTCTACTACTCGGGTGACGGCAACAGCGTTACTTACACCTATGTGCGCGATGGTTCGTATGAAGACGCCGAGCTCGCTCTCTTCGCCGCCAACCTGCGCCCCGCCGACATCTTCCTCGATATCGGCGCCAACGCCGGCCTTTTTTCCATCTGCGCCACGCAAACCATCCGCTCCGGCCATATCTACAGCTTCGAACCGCTGCCTTCCACCTTCGGCGAGCTGCGCGAAAATATCGCGCTCAACCAAGCCGAACGCCTGGTCACGCCGGTCATGGCGGCTCTTTCCGATCATGCCGGGGAGGGCCTTATCACCGCCGGGTTCCAAGCCTCCAACTATCTCATTGGCCCGGACTCGGCCCTCCCGACCGCGCGCATTGTGCTCGATACGCTTGATGGCTTCGTGGCCCGCGAAAAGATCGACCATATCGATTTCATCAAGATCGACGTCGAAGGATGGGAATTACCCGTGGCTCAGGGCGGCCTCGAGACCCTCCGCCGGTTGCGGCCGATGTTGCTGGTCGAGTTGATGGAATACCCCACCGACTTTCACGATCGCGCCAAACCAGACTATCGCGAATTCCTCAAGCTCATGGCCGGGCTCGGCTATCAATATCATGTCGTGGACGACCACGGCCAGGTCGTCCCTGGCACCAGCTATCTGCCTTCGCCCACGGCACGTTCCTACCACAACTACCTTTTCTACGATCCGGCCAAACACCAGCCAGTCCTGCCCGCCCGTGCCTAGATTCAATCACATGCGCACCGTCGTTGCCCACAAATGATGCCCGTGTTGCGCCGCGCCTTCAGCCTTGCCGCCCGTGTCTTCGGCCGCCCCGCCGATCCCAAATCTCAAGTGATCGTGCTGCCACCGACCCACGCTCCGAGCCGCGGCACCGTCGCACTCTCTTACCTCATCGACTGTTTTGATGGCGAACACGCCACCCACTACCATACCAATCGATGGGAATGCCACGCGATTGCCCGGGCGTTAACCGACGCCGGATTTCGCGTGGAAGCGGTTGATTTTAACAATCACCTCTACCGCCCCCCCGTTGATTGTGTGCTGGTTTTCGACATTCATTCCAATCTCGAGCGGTTTGCCCCGATGGTCTCCGCCGGGACGAAAAAATTACTTCATGCCACCGGAGCCCATTGGCTGTTTCAAAATCGGGCCGAACTCGCCCGCTTGGAAGCTTTGCGACTTCGGCGCGGCGCCACGTTGCCGCCCCGCCGTCAGGTCCCGCCCTCACGAGGGATCGAAGTCGCCGATCTTGCCACGACCACCGGCAACCGCTTCACCATCGAGACCTTCGCCTTCGCCCGAAAGCCCATCCACCGCATCCCGCTCTCCTCAACCTATACGCAAGACTGGCCCGGCGAGAAAAACTTCTCCGCCTTGCGGACTCGCTTCCTTTGGTTTGGCAGCCATGGCCTCGTGCATAAGGGCCTGGATCTAGTGCTTGAGGCCTTCGTGCAAACGCCTGAATTGCAGCTTACGATAGCTGGGCCGGTTAGCTCCGAACCGGATTTCATGGAAACCTACCGCCGGGAGCTCGCCCTGCCCAATGTGCGCCTTCTGGACTGGGTGGACACAGGTTCGCCTGCTTTCCGAACGCTGCTCGCAGAACATGGGGCCATCGTGTACCCCTCGTGCTCCGAAGGAGGCGGCGGATCGGCCATCACCTGTATGCACGGCGGACTGATCCCCATCGTCACCCGGGAAGCCAGTGTGGATACAGAGGACTTTGGCGTCGAGCTTCGGGAGGCCAGCGTCGCCGCGATCGTCGAAAGCGTGCGTCGCGTCGCCGCGTTCTCTCCGACGGAGTTCGCCACCCGCAGCCGCGCCACATGGGAATTTGCCCGGCGCCAGCATACGCGGGAGAATTTCGATCGCACGTTCCGGAGCTTCATCTCCGAGGTGCTTCAAGTGCCAGCCCCACGCCAGGCCAACCTGCCCGCCTAGTAACACTCTTCATGAAAACAAACTGGATTGCTCCACGTCACACCCGGGGACCCACGCCATGAAGCGCGCCCTGATCTGCGGCATCTCGGGGCAGGACGGCGCTTATCTTGCACGCTTCCTCCTTGAAAAAGGCTACGAAGTATGGGGTACGTCGCGCGATGCGCAGGTCTCGCCCTTCGTCAATCTCGCACGCTTGCAACTCCGTGGGCGCGTCGCGCTCGAATCGATGGCCGTGACCGATTTTCGCAGTGTGCTGCAAGTACTGATGAAGACGCAGCCTGATGAAATCTATAACCTCTCTGGCCAAAGTTCGGTGGGGCTTTCCTTTCAGCAGCCGGTCGAGACGCTGGAAAGTATCAGCGTGGGCACGCTCAACGTGCTTGAAGCCATCCGATTTCTCGGGAAGCCGATCAAGTTCTACAACGCTTGCTCGGGAGAGTGCTTCGGCGACACCCGGAGCGAACCCGCAAACGAGTCGACCCCCTTTCGGCCGCATAGCCCCTACGCCGTGGCGAAGGCGGCGGCCTTTTGGGAAGTCGCCAATTACCGCGAGGCTTATGGGTTATTCTCGTGTTCGGGCATCCTCTACAACCACGAATCGCCCCTGCGGCCCGATCGGTTCGTGACGCGCAAGATTGTGCGCGCGGCGTGCGCCATTGCCGCTGGTTCGCACGACAAACTCCACCTCGGCAACCTGGCCATTCGGCGCGACTGGGGTTGGGCCCCCGAATATGTCGAGGCCATGTGGCTGATGCTGCAACGCCCGTCAGCCAGCGACTACGTCGTTGCGACCGGCCAAAGCCACACGTTGGAAGAATTCGCCGCGGCTGCCTTCGCGAGCGTGGGCCTCGACTGGCTCGAATATACGGTGCGCGATGCCGCGTTGCTGCGTCCGGCCGACCACGAGCAAGGCTGGGCGGACCCCGCCAAAGCGCAGGCAGAACTCGGCTGGCACGCCCGCAGCAAAATGCCCGAGGTCGTCGCGATGATGGTGCGTGCCGAACGCGATCCGTCCGTCCCGCTATGACCGAAGGCCAACTTAACCGTGATGCTGCGCCGGCCTCCGCCTTGCCCAAGCTGCACGCCTATTGCCTGCCTTGGCACACGCAGGCCAGCCCCGCGTTCAATGACATTCTGGTCACACCGCTACGCCACCTGATTCACATTGAACTCACGTCGTGGCCGCCGTCACAAAATGTCGATTTCAGTCGCCCGCTGATTTTTTGCCAGATTCAGCCTCCCCCTGAAATTCTCGCTGAACCTCGCGCTAAAATCGTCTGGCTTCCCATGTGGGACAATGCCCGCCACTTCACGCCCGGCTGGTGGGCGACCTTGCCCCGGAAAAACCTCCGCATCGTCGCCTTGTCCGAACCGGTTCGCCGCGACGCGCAACGCGCGGGACTCTCATGCCTGCGCGCACGTTTTCATAAAGACCCGGCGGATTTTCCCCCGACCCGCTGGGGCGGCGCTCGCACGCTCTTCTACTGGAACCGTACGGGCCTCGCCGGGCGGGAATTTCTTGAGCGTCTGTGCCAGGAGCTGCACATTGAGCGGCTTATCTTCCGTCAAGCGACCGACCCGGGTTTCGAATCGCAGGAGTATGAACTGCCCGCGCGCCTCGGCGCGGTCGAGGTCGTGAACCTGGGGAAGTTCGCGGAAAAATCCGCTTATGACACGCTCCTCCGCGAAGCTAATTTCTACCTCGCACCACGTCTCTATGAAGGAGTCGGCCTGACGGTGCTGGAAGCGATGTGTAGCAGCTGCGCCGTACTCGCGCATGACGCCCCGACGATGAACGAATACATCACCCATCGTCGCAACGGCTGGCTGTTCCCTTCGATCCGCCCGCCACTCTGGCGCGAGCGTCTGCACACCAGCCTCCATCGTCGCTGGCCTCGACTGACCCCGCCCGTGGGCGGGGCCATGTCACTCGGTCTGAAGCAAGACTGGTGCACGCTGCGGGAAACAGACTGGGCCGCACTCGGCCGCGCCGCCCGCGAAGATCAATCCACTGGCCACCGCACCTGGCTCGCCCAATTACCTGAACTCGCTCGGTTCATTCTCGAATGGTAGCCATTCAAGTTCTTCCATGAACCCCACCCGCCTCACCCTCCCCTCCAAACTCATCCATGGCTTGCTGGTGGCATACTTTGCCATCGCCTGCTTCCACGCCTCGCGGAAGGCGTCGTACAACTGGGACCTGCTCGCCTATCTCGGCAATGCCGTGCAGCTCACCGAGCATGACCCCGCGCAAATCGAGGCTCGCGCCTACGCCCTTGCCGCCAAGGGCATGCCCGCTGAAAACTATCAGGCGTTGCTTTCCTCTCCCGATGGTTTTCGCCAGGCGGTGGCCGCGGACCCTGAAGTATTCTCCGAACAACTGCAATTTTACCGGCAACGCGTGCTGTACATCGGCCTGATCGCGCTCGGATTGCACGCCGGGTTCGAGCCGGTGGCGTGCTCCGTCTTCATTTCGAGCTTTTCCATTTTCCTTGCCTGCCTGCTGCTCCAGCGTTGGTTCGCGCGTTACGCCTCGGCACCCGTGGTGGCCATGATGCTCGTGCCGCTCTATTGGGCATTTTATTTTTATCCACTGGCCAAGCTCTCCACCCCCGATGCCCTTTCGCTGTTTTTGGTGCTGGGTGGAGTTTATTGTGCCGTCGAACTCGGCAAGCCGCGCTGGGCGCTTGCCTGCTGGGCTCTCTCCATTTGCGCGCGAACCGACTGTGCCCTGTTCATCGCGGCATTCTTTGCGATAAATTTTTGCCTGGATTGTCCCTGGCCGGCGATGAATCGCCTGTCATCTGCGCTCGCCGCCGTGGGCGCCCTCGGGATGGCCTTTGGCCTCAATAAAATCACCGGCAACTCCGGCTGGGTCACGCTGTTTTACAACAGCTTCAGGGCCCAGCTCATCCATCCCATTACCCAGCCGCCCCACTTTGCTTGGCACGATTATTGGCCGGTGCTGCGCTGGGGCTCCGCCGGATTTTTGATCACACCGCCTTATACCCTGGCCATTGCCGTGGCCGCATTCGGCGCCGTCGCCGGCCGGCTCGGCCCGGGGCGTTACAATCTTGCCGCCGTCACGGCCATGGCTGCGTTGGCCGCCAGCGCTGGCCGCCAGGTTCTGTTTCCCGCCAGTGACCCACGCTACATCATGCCCACGCTCACGATCGCCGTCGCCGCCGGCTTGATCTCACTGCTGAAAGCGCTGCCCACGCCAGGCGGCTCGCGCCAGCCCTAAGCGCATCGTCGCTTCATCGCTCCGCCTTTTTTCGAACTGTGCATCCGACCTTCTCCCTCGTCACCCCGTCATTCAACCAGGCGCCATTTCTCGCCGCGACGCTCGACAGCGTGCTGGGGCAGAATTATCCGCAGCTTGATTACGTGGTCGTCGATGGGGGCTCCACCGACGGCAGCCGCGACCTCATCGTCAGCCGCTCCAGCCGCCTTGGCTGGTGGTGCAGCGAGCCGGACAGCGGACTTTACGCCGCGCTCAACAAGGGCTTCGCGCGCACGACCGGAGAAATCATGGGCTGGCTCAACAGCGACGACCTGCACTTTCCCTGGACCCTGCGCACGGTCGGCGAAATTTTTGCGCGCTTTCCTGAAATCGACTGGCTGTCCAGCCTCGCGCCGAGCACCTGGTCTCCGGAAGGCCATTCCCTCGGCGTCACCAGCATCGAGGGGTTTTCGCGCACCGCCTTTCTCGATGGCGGCTACCTGCCCGGCGGGACTCATCACTACGGCTGGATTCCCCAGGAATCGACTTTCTGGCGCCGTTCGCTCTGGGAAAAAGCCGGCTCCCGTCTCGACGCGTCGCTCCGCCTGGCCGGTGACTTCGAGCTGTGGGCTCGTTTCTACCAGCACGCCGAACTCACCGGCACGCCCTCGCCGCTCGCCGGCTTCCGCACCCACGCCGGCCAAAAGAGCCGTGCCATGGATTCTTATCTCACCGAGGCCCGCGGCGTTCTTGAAAAAGCGCAGGCCGGTCATTTCTCCTCACCCTTGAGAAAAACTTTCCAGCGCACCCATCTCTCCACCATGCCGGGCCTGCGAGGGCTGACCGCGCGTTTGGCTGGCTACCCCGCAAAGAAAATCCACGCCACGGCCGACGGTGGCTGGCGACTCGAAACCTATCGTTTTTTGTGAGCCTGCTGCAAAAACTTCCCCCGTCACCGCCCGGCCGCACTGGCTGGCCGTGGACCGAGGAAACGTCGCCCAACCGTTACGCCACGCCACCGGCGTCGGGCCAGTGGCCGAAGCTCAGCATAGTCTGTCCGTCCTTTCGCCAGGGCCGCTTTATCGAGGAGACCCTTCGTTCCGTGCTGCTGCAAAATTATCCCGCGCTCGAATTCATCGTCATTGATGGCGGCAGCGACGATGAGACCGTGCCCATCCTGAAAAAATACGCCCCTTGGCTCGCCCACTGGGAGTCGGAGCCGGATCGCGGCCAGTCGCACGCGCTCAACAAAGGTTTTGCCCGCGCGACCGGCGAGCTTTTCGGTTGGATCAACTCTGACGATTACTATCTCCCCGGCGCTTTCGCCGCGATCGCCGCCTGCTACCGGCCCGGCCGGCGCGAACTGTTTTTTGGCGACTATGATGTGCGGGTCAGTGAGGAACCGGCGCTGCGCCGTGTGCGGCTGCTGCCGGCGTTCGCCTTTCAAGTCCGGGTGGGCGGACGCATTTTGCCGAGCCATGCGACGTTCTGGCCGCGGCTCGTGCACCAGCCTTTCAACGAGTCGCTGCAGTTCATCATGGATACGGATCTCTTTAAGCGCCTCGGTTGCGCCGGCGTTAAGCCGCGCCATGTCCCGCAGTCGATCAGCGTCTTTCGCGAACACGCGGCGGCGAAGACCGCGACGCTTGACCAGGTGGCCAGCCGTGAAATGCATGCTTGGTTCGATGCCATTCCATGGTATTACAAACCGCTCCACCGTCTCTCCCGCGCGCTTGACCGTCTTCGCCAGCTTTGTCGCAAACCATGAATTCGTCCCGTCCTAACTTGATTTGCCTCACGCCTGTGCGCAATGAGGCGTGGATTCTCGACCGCTTCCTGCAATGCGCCTCGACCTGGGCCGACCATATCATCATTGCCGACCAACAGTCCGATGACGGCTCGCGTGAAATCGCTGCGCGCTACCCCAAGGTCCGCCTCGTTCATTACACCGCGCCTGATTTCAGTGAACCCGAGCAGCGGGCGCTGCTTCTTGCGACCGCTCGTCAAATCCCGGGCCAACATATTCTCATCGCGCTTGATGCCGACGAGATGCTTAGCTCCAACTTCACCACCTCTCCTGAGTGGACTACGTTATTGGCCGCGCCACCAGGTACATCGCTCTGGTTCGAACGCGCGGATATTTATCCATTCCACGAGTCAATTGCGGTCTATCACACACCTTGGCACTTTGGCCTTGTCGACGACGGCCAGGCATACAACAGCACCTACCTCCATGGTCCGCGTGTACCGCAGGACAAACACGGTCCTAAACTCTTCCTCACCGATATCAAAGTCCTCCACTACCAATACACCGATTGGACGCGCATGAAATCCAAGCACCGTCGCTACGAGGTCATCGAGACGCTCAAGTATCCGCGCCGTAGTGCCATTTCGATCTACCGGATGTACCACCACATGGATCCGCCCAATCCCTGGAAAATGCCCGTGCCACGCGCATGGGTCGAAGGCTACGAACTTCAGGGCATCGACATGGCCTCGACGAAAATCGACGGCCACTACGGCACCGACCGCCAGGTTTTGCAGGAAATGGAGAAACACGGCGCGCGCCGCTTCGCCCGGCAGGCCATCTGGGACATCGATTGGATCGATCTCGCCCGAGCGCATGGCTTCGCCTCGCCAGAACGTTTCGCTGATCCGCGCACGCGTTTTGAGAAGTGGTTCCATGGCTGGCTCGCTGCCAGCCAGCCGCACCCCTTCACGTTCAAGAACAAGGTGATCAACAAACTCCTTCGCTGGGCCGGGTGGTAATGCCAAACACTCCGCATTTGCTTTATGTGAGCGATGTGTTTCCGACGCCGCAGCCTGGTGGCGCCGTGATCATCTACCGCCACCTGCAACGGCTGGTGCAGGAAGGCTGGCGCGTCACCGTGGCCGCACCCGCGCCGGCGTTTCGCCCGCTGCCCGATGGCCATGGCTTCGAATTACGCGCTTTGCCCAGGAAAAGCTGGTGGCCGCCCGCGCGCCCCGCATGGCCCTTTACCCAATGGCTTCGCGCACGGATGTGGACAAAGGCGATGCGCGACGATCCAAGCTGGACCGAGCCACCACCCGACGTCATTCTCACGGTCCTGTGGGGACACACCTCGCTCACCGCCGCGCAGCTCGCCCGCGCCTGGCATGTACCGCTCGCCGTCATCGTGCATGACTTGTTTCGCGAAACCGCCCTGCCACCGCGCCTCGTGCGCGACGGCGAGAAATTTACGCGCGACGTGCTGCGCGAGGCCGCATGCGTCTGGACCGTCTCCGATGAAATGCGTGAGCAACTCGCACCGCTCTGCCAGCCCGGCGCGGTGCGCACGCTCACGCCCGTGCCCGGAGAGAACACCGCGCCCGCTGACGGCTGGCCCGTTCACTTCCGCGCCGCGCCCGTCATCGCCCACGCCGGCGCGTTTCATGCCCACCATGTCGAATACCTCGCGGCGGTGGCGCGTTCTGCGGCCAAATGCGGCGGCTCGTTGCTCGTCCTCACGCCTATCGATAATCCGGCGCTGGCCCAGCTCCGCGCGACAGGTACAGCCTTCCGCCACCAGCCCACCTTCGACTCAGTTGCCGAAGCGTTGAGTTTCCTCGCCGCCGAGGCCAGTGCTCTCACCGTGATGTATCCACTCGACCCAGCGTGGTATCGCCATCCACCGACCGGTTTCCCCAGCCGGCTCATCGAGTTCAGCCACCTCGGCCTGCCCATCCTGATCGCCGCGCCATCAGGTAACCCGATCAACAACTGGGCATACCGTCACGCCTGGCCACTGACGCTTGATCTCGCTGATTGGACGATGCTCGATTCGCTAGTCGCCCAACTCGCCGACGCCACAACCTGGACCGCTCTTTCCACCCGAATGCGCGCCATCGCCGCCGGCGCCTGTGACCCGGAAAAAATCCACCGGCAATTCCTCGCTGAGTTACCACAATCCACCAGCGCGTGAATAATTCTCCGGCCCGCATCCTTGCGCTCGACGGACTGCGTGGCGTGGCCATTGCGCTTGTGCTTATCCATCATTTCGTCGTGCCATTGCTCGGTAACATACTTGGCTCGCCCGGCGCCTATCTCGCAGCCGCGCTAACCCTCAGCTACACCGGCGTGGACCTTTTTTTTGTACTGTCTGGTTACCTCATCGGCGGCATTCTGCTGGATCATCGCGACTCGCCACAGCTTTTCACTACGTTCTACTTACGCCGGGCCGTTCGTATCCTGCCAATTTGCTTGCTGTGCATCGTTACGATTCTAGGAGCACAAGCCGACGGGCTTTATGGTCCGCCCCAAGGTAGCCGGCCATGGCCGGCTGCGGTGTACTTTCTTTTTTCAACCAATCTCTGGATGGCTGCCGTGGGTGACTGGGGATATCGGCCGCTCTCACATCTCTGGTCCCTGGGTATCGAGGAACAATTTTATCTAGGCGCACCTTGGCTGATTCGCTGGATCCGTCCGGAACGAATCGGTATTTTACTGTTGGGCTTTATTCTCTTCGCACCCTGTGTCCGGCTCGCGTTGCTGGCGGCTGGTGAGAATTCCTTTACCGTAGCGATGCTCCCATTTGATCGCATGGATGCTTTGGGATTTGGCCTGTTATCGGCCTGGGGCATGCGCAATCCCATCCTGCGCATGTGGTGTGAACGGCGACCTAATCTATTACCCAGCCTGATGGGCATTGCTGCAGTTGGGTGCATGGCGCTCACAAAATTGCGCGCGGGCAATGGCAGCCTGCCGATGTCGGCCTGGGGCTACACGGTCATGGCCGTATTTTATTCGAGCTGGTTGCTATTATGCGAAACCCACCCAGCCAGTAAACTTTGCCAACTGCTCAGTACCACGCCGCTCGTGCTGCTTGGCCGCTGGTCATATTTTATCTATCTGTTTCAAGGTCTCATCATAGGAATTGTCGTTAGTCTTGTCTTTCGTGGGCACCTTGCGATTGGCGCTCCCACCACATGGCTGCAACTTGTGGTTGGCCTTGCCGGCTTGCTCGTCGTTGCAGCCGCCAGCTGGCGGTGGTTCGAAACACCCTTCATTGCTTGGGGCCGCCGCTGGTGCTATTAATCCTCCATGCCTATCATTCAGCGATCATTGAATTCATACCGCCGCTGGTGCCTGCAACGCGCGGGCGCGCGGCTCGGCCATGACGCGCGCATCGCGCCCAACGTTGAGATGCAGCTCGGCACGCCCGCCGGCCTCATCGAGCTTGGCCCATCCTGCCAGCTCGAACGCGGCGTGGTGCTGCACGCTTACAGCGGTTCGATTCGCTGCGGTGAAAACGTCCATTTTGGCCCCTACTCCGTGATTTACGGGCACGGCGGCGTGGAGATTGGCGCCCACACGCTCATCGCCATGCATTGCTGCATTGTCGCCGCCAACCATGCGGTGCCACCGCCCGGCGAACTCATCCGCTTCAAGCCCGATGTGCCGCTGCCGATTAAAATCGGCAACGATGTCTGGCTCGGCGCCGGCGTGAAAGTTCTCGGCGGCGTGACCATTGGCGACGGCTGCATCGTCGGCGCGGGCGCCGTCGTGACCGGCGACCTACCACCCTACAGCGTCGCCGTCGGGATGCCCGCGCGCGTCGTCGGCCAGCGAAAATAATTTCGGTTGGAATCCGCCTTTATCACCCCAACGCACAAACCCACCGAGTTACGAATCAATGAGCTCGACGGCTTGCGCGGTCTCGCCATCGGTTTGGTTTTGCTTGAGCATTTCATCTTCGACGACCTCAATTTGACCAACCGCGGTTGGTGGATGTTTTATGTCCGAAGTCTTGCGGTTGGCTGGTATGGCGTTGACCTGTTCTTCGTGCTGTCGGGGTTTTTGATCGGTGGCATCCTGCTCGACCAACGCAATTCGCCCCGACTCGCCCGGGTATTCTACGCGCGGCGCGCCCTGCGCATCATCCCAATCTATTATGTGTTTTTGGCCGTGATATTTTTGCGGTCAGCCCATGTACCCCAAACCGTCAGTTTTGCGGTTTACCCGCTTTTTTTATCGAATCTGGCCTACGCACCAGCCTGGCTTCCGCTCACGGTCACCTGGTCGCTCGCGGTAGAGGAACAGTTTTATCTTTTCGCCCCGTGGTTCACACGCGCCGTGTCGCCGCGAAAACTTCCCTGGATATTGCTCAGTGTTTGGCTGGGCGGATGGATAGTGCGCTTTGCCACGAGCCTGACCATGCGCGAGTTACCATTCATCTTTTATTACACCTTCACACCCTTTCGGTTGGATGGGCTGGCCCTCGGCTGGCTGGGGGCATGGCTCGTCCGCACCCCGGAAGGCCATCCGATCCGGGCATGGTTTTACCGCTGGTGGCGTTGGCTGCTGGCCTTGGGTTTTGCCTCGGCACTGTGCTCTTTAATCAATGATAACCCTCATTATGCAGCCGTTAAATACGGCTATGCATCGCTCGCGGTTTTTTTCACCACCCTCACGCTCACGGTAGTGATGGTGCGTCCGCCCTGGCTGGCCCGGCCACTGAACTTCCGCTGGCTGCGCCATCTTGGAAAATACTCCTATTTCATCTATCTCTGGCATGAATTGGTAGCCTATGTGGTGCATCGCTACATCCTGCTGGGTTTCCCGCCCAGTACCTGGCAATATTGGATCGGTATTTGCGGAATATTCGGGGTCGTATGGATCATGGCCGCCGTTTCCTGGCGCATTTTTGAGGGCCCGCTAATTCGTCTTGGCCATCGCCTCGCTTACTAATCGCCAGCGATAATCGATGCTCTCCGTTCTTATCCCCGCTCACAATCCCAACGCGGCGCGCCTGCGGCGCACGCTCGCCGGATTGCGCGATCAGACGCTGCCCGCCGATCGCTGGGAAACCGTGCTGGTAGATAATGCCTCTGCGCCGGCCCTTGATCTCGCGTCATTGGCCGGCGACGCGCCGGGCAATCTTCGGATCGTGCGCGAACCCGAGCTCGGCCTCACCGCCGCGCGGCGCCGCGGTTTCACCGAGGCGGAAGGATCCATTTTTGTGCTCGTCGATGACGACAATGTCCTCGCACCCGATTATCTTGAACAGGTGCTCGCGCTTTTTTCTGCCCATCCGCGGGTTGGCGCGCTCGGTGGAAAATCCGCCCCAGAGTTTGCGGTTGAGCCCCCGGCATGGACGCACGAATTTTTCCCGCTGCTCGCGCTACGCGATCCAGGTGACCGTCCGCTCATCTCCTCGGGCCTGCGGCCGTCCGACACAACGCGCAATGTCTATCCCGCCAGCGCGCCCATCGGCGCGGGCATGGCGCTACGGCGCAGCGCCACCACCGCGTGGCTCGATGCCGTTGCCGACGATCCGCGCCGCGCCGCGCTCGACCGCCGGGGCGCTGCCCTCGTCTCCGGCGGAGACAACGATCTTGTGCTCACACTCATGACCGCTGGCTGGGAAGTCGCTTATTTTCCGCAGCTCGCGCTCACCCACCTTATTCCAGCCGCGCGACTCGAGGCTGGCTACCTCATGCGCCTAAATCGGGCCATGCAAACTTCCTGGATGCACGTCCTCACGTTGCATGAGGCCAACCCCTGGCCACCGCTCACCCCGTTCGGCGCTGCCCTGCGTAAAACCAAAGCCTGGTTCACCCAGCACCCTTGGTCATCGCCCGCCGCGCGCGTGCGCTACGCCGGGACATGCGGACATTTTGACGGGCGTGTCCCTGCTAGAGCAGTTTAAATAAAACCGTAAGGGGTCAGCTGAATTTTTTGCCACAAAGATCACATAGCGCTCAAAGAAAGGTACTCTCTGTGTTCTTTGTGATCCTTCGTGGCTAAACTGATTTTAAAGCCGTTCTAAAATGAAACCCCGTTCCGCCGCCCGATCCCTTGGCCTTGGCCGTGGTGCCTATTGGCTCTGGCACGCGCCCGCGGCCGCGGTGAAAAAATCCATCGCCGCCGGCGGGCCGCTCGAACAGTTTCGCGACGGCCGTGCGCACGCGGGGATGACCCGGGCCGCGGCACAACTCACGCCGCAATCCATCGCACCAGCCAAAGACTGGCCGGAACTGCATTTTCTCACCGGCAAAAAATTTTGGGATCAGACGGCTTTCTGCCTGCAAACCTTCCAGGCCCACGCCGGCCACGCGGCCCAGGCCATATTTCACGACGACGGCTCGGCCGACGAAGCCACCCGCGCCCAACTCACGCGACTCTTTCCCACCGCGCGCTGGCGGCGCGCCGCGGAAATCGAGGATTCACTCGACGCCGTCCTGCCCGCCGCCAAATTTCCCGTGCTGCGCGAACGCCGCACGCACTATCCCAATCTCCGCAAACTCACCGACGTCCACGCCGGCGCGCACGGCTGGCGGCTCGTGCTCGATTCCGACATGCTATTTTTCCGTCGGCCGGATTTTCTCCTCGCCTGGCTCGCGGCGCCAGACCGCCCGCTGCACATGGTCGATGTCCAGGACAGCTATGGCTACTCACCCGCGCTGCTCGAGTCGCTCGCCGGCGCGCCGCTCCCGCCGCGCGTCAACGTCGGCCTGTGCGGACTGCGCAGCGATGCCCTTGACTGGGAAAAACTCGAGTTCTGGTGCCGTCGCCTGATCGAAGCCGAAGGCACCAGCTATTATCTCGAGCAAGCACTCGTCGCCATGCTGCTCGCCGTGCACGATGGCGCGGTCGCACCCGCCGAGGATTATTTGCTGCTGCCATCCGCGGACGAGTGCCGCGCACCGCACGCGGTGATGCACCATTACGTGGCCCAATCCAAACGCGGCTATTTCCGCTCCGCCTGGCGCGTCGCGCTCAGTCGCCTGCCCGCCCCATGACCTCCCTTGCCCGCCAACTGCGCCTCGGCCGCCTGGCTTATCGCCTGTGGCATCGTCCGCGGCAGTGGTGCGATCTCGCCCGCACCTACGGCTTGGGATTGAGCGTGCGTGCGTTGCTCGGCGAACGACGCATGTGCGCCGCCGCAACCCGCCTTCCTGTGCTGCCAGACAGCGAAACAAAACTCACGGCACCAATTTATTTTCTCACTGGCCGGCGCTTCTGGCAGCAAACTTTGTTTTGCGCCCACTCTTTCGTGCGGCAGAGCGGCCTGGGCGCAGAATTTTGTTTTGTCAGCGACGGAACGATGGACGACGAAATCGCGCAGCAACTCACGAGACTATTTCCCGCCGCGCGCGTGCTGGGCCACGCCGGTCTCGACGAAAAAATTGCCTCCGTGCTGCCGCCAGCTCGGTTTCCCACCCTCCACGCGCACCGGCGCCGCTTCGTGCTCCTCCGTAAGCTCACCGACACCCTCGCCGGCGAACGCGGCTACCGGCTGTTTCTCGACAGCGACATGATTTTCTGGCGCCGGCCTGACGAAATGCTCGACCGCCTCGCGCGCGCCGAGCCGTTTTACATGGCTGACCTGGGCGACGACGGCTACACCCTGCCACGCAGCGGGCTGCAGGAAAAACTTGGCGTCACCGCCGCGCCCGGCGTCAACTCCGGCGTCGTCGCGGTGCATCCTGAACAGGTGGATTGGGACCTGCTCGAGCGCGCCTGCGCGCTTTTACTGGCCGAAGGCGGCGACCAGCGCCTGCTCGAGCAAACGCTCTGGGCCATCGTGTTCGGCGCGCAAAATGGCCGGCCGCTTCCGGCCTCGGATTATCGCCTCGTGATCGACCCGCCAACCTGCCGCGAAGCCATTGCCGCCGGCCGGCCGGCCCTGCTGCACTACGCGTGGCACGCCCGGCTGCAATATGCCGCGGCTGAATGGCAGTATTACCTGGAAACTGCCTCCGTCGCTTCCGCCTGAGTTAATTTTCTGCCACCTGGATTTACTTGATAAATCAACTTAAGCTTCCTTCCGTCACCACCGGGCTTATCGCGACCGTGCTCATCGCAATCTTTTGCTGGCTCTGCCTGGATTTGGCCCACCGCAGCTCGTGCACGGTTGATGAGGACGGCCATCTCGGTGCCGGGGTCAGCTACTGGGTGAATGGCGACTATCGCGTATTTACCAGCAACCTATTCTTCGCGCAGAAATTCGAAGGGATCGGGCCCTATCTCGGCGGTTTCACCTTTCCTTCCAAGCAACGGCAGGCCGCGCTCAACAACTACTACCCAAACCAGATTGGCGACGAATACCTTTTTAAATCGGGCAACAACGCGTCGCACATCTTGATCGCCGGAAGGGCCATGACCACCCTGCTTGGCGCCGGGTTGGGCTTCATGGTGTTCCTTTGGGCTCGCCGGATATTCGGCGACGTCGGCGGACTCGGCGCACTCACCTTTTTTGTCTTTTGTCCGCTGGTTATTTCGAATGCCTCCCTTGTCACCACCGACCTGGCCACCGCCCTTTGGTACACGGCCGCCGTCGGCACCTATTGGCGATTTATCTGCGAGCCGAACAGTCGTCGCAGCCTGCTCGCAGGTGTCGCCCTTGGATTGCTGCTGCTGACCAAATATTCCGGCCTCGGGTTCGTTGCCATCGCGGCTGCATTGCTTGGCTGGCGCCTTTGGTCCATCCAGCGTCCGCGACCCTGGCGCCAGCTGGCGATGGGCCACGTCGTATTGGGGTTGGCCGCATGGATTACGATCTGGACGTTTTTCGGCTTCCACGCGCGGCCCGGGGGCCTCGTCTATCCGTGGGCGGAGGTCGGCCCGGGAACCATCCTTTACCGCGTCACCAGCATCCTGCGAACCCTGCATTTGTTTCCGGATCCGTATCTCTACGACCTTACCGGGATGCGGTTGCTCTCAATGAAACATTATAGTTTCTTGGCCGGGCACATTTACTCCGGCGGCACGTGGCTGTTTTTCCCGGCGATCCTCCTGCTCAAGACACCCCCAGCCATGCTGGTCGCTGTCGCCATCGCCGGCCTCGTCAGTCTGCGCGCGGGCCTTCAGCATAAAACAAAAAAACCAAACCCGGCCAATGACACCCCATTGGTCAATAGCGTCAGCCCTTGGTGGATCTTCATCGCCGTGTATCTGGCCATGACGATGATGAGCAATCGCAATGCCGGCGCGCGGCATTTGCTGCCCATTTATCCCGCGCTCTGCATTGTCGGAGGCGGCGGTTTGTCCTGGCTCGCTCAGCGCCGATGGACGGTGGCTGCACTCCTTCTGGTTTTTGCCAATGTCGGGGAAGCCGCCTGGTTCCATGGTCGGGAACATGCTTATTTATCCCCGATCGCCGGTGGCCCAACCCAAGGCTACCGCTGGTTTGTGGACAGCACCATTGATTGGGGGGCCGATCTCCCCCGGCTTTCCACATGGCAGGCTCAAATCATCGCCCACGAACCGAACGCACAATTTTTTATCGGCCAGCTCGCCGTGCCCGATCTTGAAGCCAATGGAGTCCAGGGCACCCTTTTGTCCATGCCGGGAAGCCTGGCGAAGCTCCACGCCGGATATTACATTTTCAGTGCGACCGTTTTGCAGGCGCCTTACACTTCCGACAACGAGATTGCGTACCAGGAAATCCTCCGGGCACCAAACCAGCAGCCTGTTGCGCCAGCCCAACGCGATGGGTTGGCCGCGGGCCGCCTCGGCGCTTATTGCCGCCAACGCGTCCCGGACGGAAGGATCGGAGACATTTATTTCTTCTTTCGGCTGACCGACGAGGACGTACGCCGGGTGCTTTACGGGCCACCTCCGACCTTAGAAGCTATTCCAAGAACACCTCTGTGAATCAGCCGCTCATTTCCATTCTCGTCCCCTGTCACAACGCCGCGCCCTGGCTGGCGCAGACGCTGGAATCCGCGCTGGCCCAGACGTGGGTAAACAAGGAAATCATCGTGGTGGATGACGGCTCCAGCGATAACAGTGCCGCCATCGCCCACACCTATGCCGGCCGCGGCGTGCGCCTCATCCTGCAGGAAAACCGCGGCGCGGCCGCGGCGCGCAACCACGCGATCCGCGAGGCGCACGGCGAGTTTTTTCAATTTCTCGATGCCGACGACTTGATCAGCCCGGACAAAATCTCCGCCCAAGTGGCCCTGCTTTCGGCCCGCCCGCCCGGCACGGTCGCTTCCTGCGCCTGGGGCCGGTTTTCCGCTGACCCGGCCGCCGCGCGTTTTGTCGATGAGGCGGTGTTCCGCGACTTCGCACCGGTTGATTTCCTGGTCTTCGCCGCCCGCACCGGCGCCATGATGCATCCTTCATCCTGGCTCGTGCCGCGCGCCGTGGCGGAACGCGCCGGGCCGTGGGATGAATCGCTCACGCTTAACGACGACGGCGAGTATTTTTGCCGCGTGCTGCTGGCCAGCGCCGGACTGGCCTTCACGCCCGGCGCGCGCAGCTACTATCGTTCCGGCCTGCCCGGCAGCCTGAGCCAGCGCCGCGACGAACGCAGCCGGCGATCACAGTTTCATTCCATCGAATTGAGCGCCCGGCACCTCCTCGCCGCCGAAAATTCGCCACGGATCCGTCGGGCCTGCGCGAATTATTACCAGCGATTTCTCCACGATTTTTTCCCCGCGCCGCCCGAGTTGATGCGTACGGCTGCAGCGCAGGTGGCCACATTGGGCGGTGCCGATCTCGACCGGCCGGCCATGGGGCCGCGCACCGCTGCGCTCGCGCGGTTCATCGGCTGGAAAAATGTCTGGCGTCTTAAGAACTTATTTCAAAATCCAAAATGAGCATCGTTTGGCAGGAAAGCCGTCGCCGCCAGGCGGGTCGCGAGCGGGGTATGCCCGGAGGGCCTATCCCCTCGCGACACAACGCCGCGCCGACGGCTTTCTCCTGCCAAACCCTTCGGGTGGCTGATTTGTTGGACGAGGAGCAGCGTTGTCGCCGAGGGGCAAGCCTCTTTGAGGATTGCTCCCTCGGCTACGCCTCGCTCCTCGCCAAAACTAAGCCACGCTGCTCGTTTTGGATTTTGAAATGAGTTCTAGGCACTGGCTGCGTCGCCCATGAATCCAAAGAAAATCCTTATCTTCACCTCTTCGCACCTTTGCCGCAACCCGCGCGTGGTGAAAGAAGCGACGGCGCTCGGGGCGGCGGGTTACGATGTCACCGTGCTGACTGTTTCCGCGCTCAGCCAGTTTGAGCAAATGGATCGCGCCCTGATCGCCTCCCTGCCTTTTCGACGTATGACCCTCGACTACGCCGCGCGCGCGCCGGGTGCACGGCTGAAAAGTTTATGGCATCGCACCGCTACTTGGGGTGCACGCCAGATGCTGCGCTGGCTGCGCATCGAGAGCGCCTTTGCGCTCGGGCCGGCCCATGCGCTGTTGCGCCGGGCGCTGGCCACGCCGGCCGACCTGATCATCGCGCATACGGAAATTCCGCTCTGGGCCGTGGCGGCGCTCATCCGCGCCGGCCGCCCGGTGGCGGTGGATGTCGAGGATTGGTATTCCGAGGACTTGCTTTTTCCCGACCGGCGCGCACGTCCGCTCAAGCTTTTGCGTCAGGCCGAAAGATTCGCGCTCCAACACGCGCGCTATGTCTCGACCACTTCACATAGCATGGCGGAGGCGCTGGCCGCCGTCTGCGACGCCCCGGTGCCGATGGTCGTGCGTAATGTCTTCCCCTTGCAACCATCCTCGCGGCTCGACCGTCCGGCCAGCGGCGGGCCGCCTTCATTCGTCTGGTCCTCACAAACGATCGGCCCCGGACGCGGGCTGGAACTGTTTTTCGCCGCGTGGAGCCGCATGACCGTGCCCAGCCGAGTGTTTTTGATTGGCGGCGAGCTTCCGGGCTATCGTGAAAAAATCCTCCGCCGTTTGCCTCCGGAACGCCGTTCCCTGATCGGCTTCATTCCGTTTGTTCCGCCGGAAAGCCTGCCGCAAAAACTGACCGAATTCGACCTTGGCCTCGCCCTTGAACCGCGCTGGCCCCGCAACAAGGATCTCACCATCAGCAACAAGATTTTCCAATATATGAATGCCGGCCTCGCGATCATCGCCACCGATACCGCCGGCCAGGGCGAGGTACTGCGCACCGCGCCAGATGCAGGCCTGCTCGTAACCGCCCATGAAACCGGAGAATTGGCCCGGCAGCTCGACCGCCTGCTCGCCGATCCAACCCGCCTGCGCGCGATGCAGGCCGCCGCCCGGCGCGCCGCGGAAGAACAGTTTTGCTGGGAATGCGAGGCCCCGCGCCTGCTGGCAACCGTCGACCAGGCGCTCACTGCGACACCGACTTCCATCCATCCATGAGATTGCGCAAAACTTTCGCCGGCCATCTGCGTCTTTCCGATTTCAGCGAATGACTCGAACCGACACCAAGCGCCGCTTGCGCCAGATCGCCATCCGGCTTTGCCGCGGCCTGCTCCGGCTTTGGGGGCGGTGCTATGTTTTCAAGGATGGCATGACCGTCGTCTTTGCGCCCCATCAGGACGACGAAACCATCGGCTGCGGCGGACTCATCGCGCGCAAACGCCACGAAGGCCTGCCGGTGCATGTGGTCTTCATCACCGACGGTTGCTTGTCCCATCCCGAACATCCCGAATTGACGCCGGTCGACATCGCCGAAATACGCCGCACCGAGGCATTTAATGCCCTCGCCGTGCTCGGCGTCGAGTCAAGCGCGATTCATTTTCTCAATGAACGCGACGGTTCACTCAGCCAGCTTGGCCGGGCAAAACGCGACGCCCTGGTGGGAAAACTCGCCGCCCTGCTTGATGACATCCGGCCGGACGAAATTTTCCTGCCCTGCCACCACGATGGCAGCGATGAACACACCGCCACCTTCACCTGCGTAAGCGATGCGTTGCGGCATTCACCGCGCCAGCCCGAGGTGTGGCAATATCCCGTGTGGGCTTGGTGGAAACCGTATTTTCTCCTCAAGAACCTGTTCCTTTCCGGCGCGGCCCACCGCCTGCCGATGGAAGACTTCCAGCCGTTAAAATTCCGCGCCCTGGAATGTTATCGTTCCCAAGCCCAACCCACGTCACCTTGGAATACCTCCGTTCTCCCGGCCGAGTTGCGGGCCCCGGGCGAGTTTGCGGAGGAATATTTTTTCGGTTTCAACCTGCCGGCACCGGCCAAGAACGGGGATGCCAAACCGCCGGTGATTTAGAGCACAGAGAGCACATATTATTTTGGTTTGGAGTGATTAACCACTGATGGGCACTTATAATCACTTATAATTCGGATCGGAGTTTTTTAACCGCAGATAAACCCGCCTTCGCTAAAGCTACGGCGTGGCAGACGCAGATGTACGCGGATACGGATTGAATTTTTTTAGCTACAAAGCAGCACAAAGTTCATAAAGAAACTTTCTCTGCGATGATAGGCTGTGGAAAAACTATGATGGCCGACACAACACATGACTGAGACGCCGCCGGAAAACTTCTCCGACTGGCGGCGGCTCGCCTGGCTTCTCGTCCTCGGCCTGGTGCTGCGCCTGGTCCTGCTCACCCTGATTTTCACCGTCGGCGGCGAGAATTGGGCCCACTATCTGTCGACTTCCGATGCCGGCTCGTATCTGAAATTCGCCCGGGTGATCTATACCGGCGCACCACCCGCCTCACTTACTTTTTATGATTCACGCGTGTTTCCCGGCTGGCCGCTGGGTTACGGCTGGCTGCTTTGGTTGCTGCCCGCGCCAGCCGCGGCGCTCAGTGCGTTCATTTTGACCGCGGCGGCCGTGCCGGCCCTGCTTTACCTACTCACCCGGCGCTTTGCGGTGGCCTTGGCGCTGGTGTGGTTGCCACCCGCGTGGTTGCTCGCCACCGTGCATCCGATCGCCGAGGCGTTTTATTTGTTTACCGGGCTCAGCGCCCTGCTCGCCTGGCAACGCGGACGGCTCGAACTCGCCGGCTTCGCCGCCGGCCTGATGTGTGCGACCAAACCCTACGGCATTTTTCTCACCCTCCCGCTCGCCCTCGCTTGTGCACGCAGCCAGGGACGCTGGTCGGCCGTGCGGCTTGCGCGGTTTGCCTGGCCGATCTTCATCGTCGGAATCCTCTGCGCCATCATCAACCTGCGGCTTTATGGCGACGTGCTGCATCAATTCCATGTTTATGCCGCTCCGCTCGCCCAATTAAACCTCGCCGGCGTGGACGCCTTTGCCGGCACTTCCGGACATTGGTCGGGGCCATTCACCGCCCTGCTCACCACCCCATGGCGTACACCCGTGCCAGCGTGGAAGATCATTTATATCTATGCCCATGTGGTGGCGCTATTCGTGCTGCTGGCGTTGCCGGCCTGGCGATGCTGGCGCGCGCGCAGCCATGATGCCCTGACCCTTGTCCTGCTGGGGTGGCTCGCGCTCAATGGCGCAGCCATCGTGTGCGGTGGACCTTACTGGGGCTTTCATAGCTTTGACCGCTATTTTGTCTGGGCTTGTCCGGCCGCACTGGCGCTCAACGCCGATCTCGTTGAAAAGCACCCCCGCTGGCACGCCACCGCTGCCGTCATCAGTATTTTGCTCACCCTCTTCGCCGTCCATAATCATCATGCGTGATCCGGCCCCGCTGCGGCGCGTACTGCTCGTGTCGCCTCACTTCCCGCCCGTCAATGCCCCCGACGCGCAGCGGGCGCGCCTGAACCTGCCCTATTTTCGGGAGTTTGGCTGGGAACCCGTCGTGCTGGCCGTCGATCCACGCCAGGTACCGGGGCGGCATGATACGCCGCCGGCCTCCGCGCTGCCGTCCGATGTGACTGTGCATCGTTGTGGCGCGTTGCCGGCAGGACTCACGCGGTTCGCCGGCCTCGGCAGCTTGGGGCCGCGCGCGTGGCTGCATTTGCGCGGAGCTGGCGCCCACTTGCTGCATCGGGAGCGTTTCGACCTGGTGTTTTTTTCCACGACGCAATTCCTTGTGTTCACGCTGGGCGCGGGTTGGAAAAAGAAATTTGGCGTGCCCTTCGTCATCGATGTGCAGGATCCGTGGCGCACTGACTATTACGAGCGCCCCGGCGCACCGCCTCCGCCCGGCGGTTGGAAATACCGCTTCGCACGCTGGCAGGCCGGACGTTTTGAAGAGCCGGCTTTCCGGCCCGCGGCCGGTTTCGTCAGTGTTTCGGAAAGTTACCTTGGGCAATTGCGTGCGCGCTACCCGTGGTTTTCCGACAAACCATCCGTGGTCATTCCCTTTGGCGGATCCGAGGCCGATTTCGCCGGCGTGCAGGGCGATCCGGCCATCGCCCCGGCGTTCAGCCCTGAGCCGGGTTGCGCCCATCTCGTCAGCGTTGGCGCCGTCGGGTCCATCATGTCCGGGGCGTTGCAGGCACTTTTCGCGGCGCTACGGGCATTTCGCGATGAACAGCCGGCGCTGGCCGCGCGGCTGCGGCTGCATTTTATCGGCACAAGTTATGCCCCTTCCGCGCAAGCCATGCCCACGGTCAAGCCGATCGCCGAGTCCCATGGCGTGGGTGACCTCGTGAGCGAGCAGCCGGCGCGCATCGGTTATCCCGAATCGCTCAAGACCATGCTCGCCGCCGACGCGCTCCTGCTGCTTGGCTCGGACGATCCGGGTTACACGCCTTCGAGGATCGCACCATATTTCCTCGCCGACCGGCCGGTGCTGGCATTCGTGCCCGCGGGCAGCGCCGCCGAGGCGCGCCTGGCCGAACTGGACTTTGCCCGGATTGTTTCCCTGCCGGCGGCGGCCAATATGCGGCAGGCTCGTGATTTCTTTTCCGCTTTGGCCGCGGACCCCGCGCGATTGCAGACCGGCCCGCGAAACACCCCCTTCTTCAACGCCCAATTTACCGCCCGCGCCGGCACGCGCCGGCTGTGCGAATTCTTTGACCAGTCGCTCGCTGCGCAAACTGACGCCCATGACTGGTAAAATTGTCATTCCGAGCCGAGCGAGGAATCTCTGCTGTTTTGTCGATTTCAATTTCGGAGATTCCTCGCTCGGCTCGGAATGACAAAATAAAGGACGTGTCGCAAAGACATGCCGATGTGGCCGATTAAATCGAAAATACTCTGAATGACTGATCCCGCCTCCACTCCTTCGGATGAAGTTGAGCCAGAGCCGGCTGCTCCGCCGCCTGATCTCAATCTCTTTCGGGGCGGGCTGGTGCTGATCGCGCTTACGCTCGGCTACTATTCCTTCAATGCCGAGGTCAGTTCGTCCACCGCGTTCTACGAGGGATTGGCCATCATTTTCCTCGCGGCGCTGCCGGCCTTGATGTGGGCCAAACGCGCGACCCATGGGTTTCCCGTCTTCGAGGTCTTCATGCTGACCGGCGCCAACATCTACGCCCTGCCGTTGCTCAACGGCCAGAGTAATCTCGAGGCCTTTTCCGAGTCGGTGGTCACCCAGGCCGGGGCGGCCGTGCTTCTCTTCCAAATCATCGCCAATGTCACTTATGCGGCCACCTCGGGACGTCCACGCACCACAAAGTTCTGGACGGAAGAGGTGATCTCCGACGATACCGGAAGATACCTCGGCTACGGCCTCGTGCTGACGACGATCTACACCGGCATTGCCAATTTCAGCGATCTCATCCCCAACGATCTCGAAAGCCCGTTGCGCGCCGTATTCTACGGCATCGGCATCATTATCAGCTTCATTCAAGGCCTGCGTTGGGGACAAGGCACCCTCAATTACCAGGAAAAAGTGATGCTGGTCCTGAACATCACCCTTCAGGTCATTTTCAATTTCGCCACCCTGTATCTTCTGGGCGGCATGTCCATCATCGTTCTCGTCCTGATCGGCTATGTTTCCGGCAGCAAGCGCCTGCCCATTGTCATCATTGTCATTACCCTGCCGATCATTGCCTTGTTGCACAATGGCAAGACGACCATGCGCGAGAAATATTGGAATAACGAGAATACGGATATTGCCTCCATGCCCAGCCTGGCCGAGTTGCCGGCATTTTACACCGAGTGGATCCAGGACGGCCTCGATCTCCATCAAAAAAGCAGCCTGACGGAGAAACTGATCGAGCGCACGTCGCTTTTCCAGATCATCTGCCTCGTCGTAGACAACACACCCGACCGCCGGCCCTACCTTGACGGACTGACCTACGGGCAAATTCCCGGCCAATTCGTGCCCCGTTTTTTCTGGGCAAACAAACCCGTCGGCAAAATCAGCACCGATACCCTTTCCGTTTATTATGGCCTGCAACGGGCCGAAGATACGCAAAAAACCACCATCGCCTTCGGCCTGCTCGCCGAAGCTTATGCGAATTTCGGTTTCTTCGGGGTGGGCCTGCTCGGGGCGGTGTTCGCCTTCGGCCTGAAAAAATATAGCATGTGGGCATCGCAAAGCCCGATGCTTTCCTATGCGGGCCTGATCCTCGTGCTGATCATGGCGTGGTCATTCCAATCCGAACTCACCCTGAGCACCTGGCTGAGCTCGCTCTTCCAGGCGGTGATCGCCGTGCTCGGCGTGCCCTTTGTCCTGCGCAATTTTCTCGGATGAAGACCGTCGCAAGACGGTAGAGCATTTTAACCACTAATGGGCACTGATGATCACTTATGATTCGGATCGGAGTTTTTTAACCGCGGATGAACACGGATAGACGCGGATGACTGACGAAAAACTCTGCCGAACCGAAGCGATCAATGCATTTTAACCGCTAATGACACTAATTCACGCTAATAGGCTGCCTTGAAAAACTGTGCTGCTGTGCAGCACACGGCCAAGGCCGTGTAGGCCGTCGGGTTGCGAGCAGGAAAACGCTGCAGCAGCGCTTTCTTCTCGCAACGACGGCCAGCAAAGTTTTTCAGCAGCCTCCTCATATCAGTGTTAATCAGTGCCCATCAGTGGTCAAAAATCCGATCCGAATTATTAGTGCCGATTAGCGAAAATTAGTGGTTAAACTTCCGATCCGTATCTGCGTTCATCCGTGTCTGCCACGCCATAGCCCTGAGCTGTTTCGACAGGCTCAAGACCCTGAGCTCGTCGAAGGGCTTGTCGAACGGGCGAAGGCGTGTCCATCTGTGGTTAAAATACACTGAATCCCGATGAATTCGCCACGCCTGGCCATCGTTCTCTCGCATCCCAACCAATACTACAGCCCGTGGTTTCGCTGGCTGCGCACGCACACCGCGCTTGAGTTCCGCGTCTTTTACCTCTGGAAATTCGGCGTCGAGGCCACCCGCGACCCGCAGTTCGGAAAAAAAATCACTTGGGACGTCGATTTGCTCGGCGGTTATGAAAGCGAGTTCGTGCCCAATGTCGCGCGCGACCCCGGCACCCATCACTTCATGGGCCTGCGCAATCCCGAGCTCACTGCCCGCCTCGCCGCGTGGCGACCGGACGCACTCCTGCTTTTTGGTTATGCTTACGCGAGCCATCTGCGCGTCATCGCCTGGGCGCGGTGCCACGGCGTGCCGCTCATCTTCCGCGGCGACTCGCATCTCCTGGGCCGGCCTGCCCTGCCAGGGTGGAAGAATTTTTTATTTCGCACACTCTATCGCCAATTTGCCGCCCTCACCTGCGTCGGCGCGGCCAACCGCGACTACTTCCTCGCGCTCGGCGTGCCAGGGAAAAAACTTTTCTTGGCGCCGCACTCCGTGAATCACGAGCACTTTGATCCAAGCCGGGACGGATATCGCGCCGCCGCGCAGGCGCTGCGCGCCCAACTCGGCCTCGCGCCAGACACTCGCGTGGTCCTTTTCGCCGGAAAACTCACGGCAGCCAAGCAACCCCGCGAACTATTGGAAGCGTTCCTGGCCCTCGATGCACCCGGCACCGCGCTGGTCTTCGTGGGTGACGGAGAGGAAAAAAGCGCCCTGCTCGATCGCGCCCGAACCGCGCCCCCCGGGCGCATGCATTTCCTTCCTTTCGCCAACCAGAGCGAAATGCCCGCCCGCTATCTCCTGGCCGATATCTTCGCGCTGCCCTCGCGCGGCGTTTACGAAACCTGGGGCCTCGCCGTCAACGAAGCCATGCACATGGGCGCGCCCTGCCTCGTGAGCGACCGCGTCGGCTGCCAGCGCGACCTCGTGCTCGATGGGGAAACCGGCTGGGTTTTTCGCGCCGGCGATGCCGCGCACCTGCAGGAGAAACTCGCCGCCGCGCTCGCCACGCCACCCGCGCAACAAGAAAAAATCAAACGTGCCGTCGCCGACAAAATTTCCCATTATACCTACGCGCAAACCACTGAAGGGTTTCTCCGCGCACTCGCCTTGGCTGCGCCAAAATAGGTCCTATCTGACCTATAGGACCAATAAATGAAAATTTCCATCGTCATGGGTTTCTTCCTGCCGGTGCCGCCCGCCGCCGGCGGCGCCACGGAAAAAACCTGGCACCGGCTCGCCCTTGAATTCGCCGCCGCCGGCCACGAGGTCACCGTTTTCTCGCGCCGCTGGCCAGGCTTTCCCGACCGCGAAACGCTGGCCGGCGTGCAGCACGTGCGCCTGCGCGGCTGCGCCCACACCCGGCGGCTTTGGCAAAACCTGTGGCATGATTTTTTCTGGAGCTGGCGCGTTTTTCGCGCGCTCCCTCCGGCCGATATCGTCATCGTCAATTGCGTCGCCCTGCCCGCCTGGCTCGGTCGGCTGCGGCCTGCCGCCGGACGCGTGGTCATTTTGGCCGGCCGCATGCCCAAGGGCCAGTTTCGTTGCTACCGCCGAATCGCCCGTGTGCTTGCGCCCAGCACCATCGTGCAGGAAAAAATTGCCGTGGAAAATTCCCGCCTTACTCCAGCCGTACGCATTACCGGCTATCCCATCGCTTGGAATGAACTCCAAAGAGCGCCCGCCCCATCCGCGCCGGATACGCCGCTCACGATCAGCTATGTCGGCCGCCTCCATCGTGAAAAGGGACTCGATCTTCTCCTTGCCGCGCTGCGCCTGCTCGCCGCGAAAAAAAATCTGCCCGCTTGGCGGGTCAGGCTGTGCGGCCCGGCGGATGTCGCCCAAGGCGGCTCCGGCCCCGATTATGCCGCCGGCCTCGCCCGCCAGGCCGCGGAGTTTCTTCCACCCGATCGATTCTCCATTTTGCCGCCGGTTTTCGACGATCACGCGCTGAAACAGACCTACCAAGACACCGATATTTTTTGTTACCCGAGCATCGCGGCGCAGGGCGAAACCTTTGGCGTCGCCATCGCCGAGGCCATGGCCGCCGGCGCCGTGCCGGTCGTATCGCGCCTCGCGTGCTTCACCGATTTTGTCGCCGATGGTGAAAACGGCCTGGTTTTTGATCACACCGCGCCTGCTGCAGCCGAGTGCCTCGCCGCCGCGCTCAAAAAATTGCTCCTAGACCCTGTCCTGCGCGCCCGCCTGGCTGCAGCGGCCCGCCGCCGGACCGAGCCGTATGATTTTCCACGGTTCGCCCGCACGCTGCTCGCTGATTTTGAAACATTATAAAGCCGCAACCATTTTTGCCACAAAAGATCACATAGAGCACATATTATTTTTATTTGGAGTTATTAACCACTGATGGCTTCAGGCCTTAACCACGAAGACACGAAGCACACAAAGAAAGACTTTTAACCACGGATTACACGGATGAGCACTAATCATCACTCATAGGCTGCGGAAAAACTTTTCCGGCCGTCGTTGCGATCAGAAAGCGCTGCAGCAGCACAGTTTTTTGTCAGCCAATCCAAACCCGATCATTCGAGCCTGCCTTTCATGGTAATAAGTGCGTATAAGTGTTCATCAGTGGTTAAAAACGGTTCGACTCCGTGCTCTCTGCGCCCTCCGTGTTAAAAAGGGATTAACGTGAATTAGCGTCCATTAGCGGTTAAAAAAGTGAGCTCTCTGTGTTCTTCTTGTCTGCCGAAGCCCTGAGCCTGTCGAATGGGGCGAAGGCGGATGTGATCCTTCGTGGCTACACTAATTTTAAAACCGCTCTAGCGGGCTGTTAACGTAACGCTTCCGCGTTGCTACGCCCGCGCCACCCCCACATCATTCCAACTGTGCCCAGCGACGAAAAACCTTATCTCGGCCAGGGCTGCGTCACACCCTATGCCACGCGCGAGCTGCTGGGGCGCTGGTTATGGGCCTTCGTGCAAGCCACGCTTTTCCGTTGGAGCCCGCGGCCGCTGCATGGTTTTCGCGCGCGATTGCTGCGGCTTTTCGGCGCCAACATTTCTGCCCCGGGTCAGGTGGTGGTTTTTCCCACCGCCAGGATTTCCTTTCCCTGGAAACTCACCCTCGCGCCGCGCGCCATGGTCGGCCCGCACGTCAATCTCTACAATCTCGCGCCCATCACGCTCAACTACGGCGCCAATCTCAGCCAGCACTGCCACCTCTGCGCCGGCACGCACGATTTCACCCGCTGGGACATGCCGCTTGTGGCGCGCCCCATCATCATCGGCGAAAATGCCTGGCTCGGCGCGGATGTCTTTGTCGGCCCGGGCGTGACCGTGGGCGAACTGTGCGTCGTGGGCGCGCGCTCGGTCGTCGTGCGGGACATGCCGCCGCGCATGATCTGCGCCGGCGCACCCTGCCGTCCGCTCAAGGCCCGGCCGTTGCCAGAGTGAGACTACTTTAACCACAGACGAACACAGATACGGATCGGAAGTTTAACCACAGATGAACACGGATGAACACAGATACGGATCGATGCCGATATAAGCAGGCTACGGAGAAACTTTTTTTAACCGCTAATGGACGCTAATTCACGCTAATCCATTTTTAACACGGAGGGCGCAGAGAGCACAGAGTCGAACCGTTTTTAACCACTGATGAACACTTATACGCACTTATTACTATGAAAGGCAGGCTCGAATGATCGGGTTCGGATTGGC
>DATMLS010000049.1:0-8872 GCA_035569995.1 Opitutaceae bacterium
TGCTGCGCTCGAGCGGGGCGGGCTCGCTGGGAGCGGCCGGCTCGGGTTTTTCAAGAAAAGATGGCGGCGCATCGGGCAGCGCGGTCATCGTGGCGGCGACTGGGGCAGGGTCGACGTCATCCAACTGGCGGGTGGTGAGTTTATTGTAAGCCATGGATTCGTCTTTCTCATCTATGGAACTGCCGCGCGGGCGGTTGTTCCTGCGGTTTTCATTGTATATGATGAGTCAATCAAAGCCTGAAGTATTCCACCTAGGTTAAACGCACGATTCCCTCTGAAAGTTGCAGATTCACAGGATTGTAACCGTGCAACTCTGGCGCAATTGGGCCCATTACGGTGGGCATTACGGCACATTTGGCCCTCGCGAAGCCCATATTTAACCTTTGGCCAGACTCCATTGCCCACGGATTTTAAAAAATCACAGATAAGGTGCTTTAAGCCGGAAACCCGGAAGCCAGAAATAGGGCATTATTTTTACACCAAGAACGCCAAGTTGGTTTTTTTGGAAGGCTCTTTATGCTGCAACGCGCAGCGAGGTACCGAGGCCGGAGGCCGACAGTCCGACATCCCTCGGATAAGACCTCTCGTCATGCTCTGCTGCTTCGCGACCTTTGCGATCTTGGGGTAAAATTGTTTTTTGGGAAACCGCGGCGCGCCCAGCGGCGACGAGTGCGCAGCCTCGGCGGTCGCGCCCTACCTTGTTTCGTCAGGCGACTGTGCAGTTTACTCTGGCAGCGCAATGCGGCGGGCGTCGGGATTTGGCAGGTAGAAAAGGGCGGTGTGCCCCACGGCTCCGACGCAGGCGCACTGGCTGGTCTCGGCGATCACGACGCAGAAAGCGGCCTGTTCATCGCGATTCGACCCAAGGAAGCGCAGTTTCACCAATTCGTTCGCGCGGAGATACCGCTGCAGTTCGACGAAGAACGCCGGCGTGAGCCCGCCTTTGCCGACTTTGAGTGCCGGCTCCAGTTTTTGGCCGAGCCCGCGCAGGAAGGTTTTTTGTGCGCCGGTGAGAGTGAGTGGGTCCATGGGAATCAAGATTGAGCTGCCTTACGGTTGATTTGTCCCGGGCTTGGCGATGGCGGAGAAGGCGCGGTCGGGGCCGAGGTAGGTTTTGGCCAATGCGTTCAGGTCGGCCTGCGTGATGGATTCAAAATCGCTGTAACGTGAGCGGCACCAGTCGAGGCGCTGGGGAAATTCCTGGCAGCTCGCGAGCACGGCTTCGAGCCAGTACTGGTTGGTGCGGGCAGAGTCGCGCAGCGCGGTGAGCATGGGTTTTTTCACGCGATCGAGTTCGTCGGCGGTGACGCCGGCTTTCTGCAGGCCGGCGGAGATAGCGAGGATGGCATTGGCGATTTCCGCGGTGCGCGCGGGATCGACGACGCTCTCGGCCAGGATGTAACCATAACCGGGGAACGTGTCGCTGGGCTCGCTCTCCGCCTCGGGATCGTAGGCGCCGCCCAGTTGCTCGCGGATTTTCACGCGCAGGCGGTCATTGAGAATTTCGGCCAGCAGGTTGAGGCGGCGGGTGCGGCCAATATCCCACGCGTCGGTCGTGGGCCAGAAAAGCGCGATGGCCGCCTTGGGAATTTTGGTCGGCACCGTGTAGTCCTTGGCAAAAACCTGGCGAGGAAAATGGACCGCGCGCTCGGCCTCGTAGGCGGGCTTGGGGGCGCGGGGCGGCAAAGCGCCGAAGGTGCGCGCGAGGGCCGAGAGGGTGGCATCGATGTCGATGTCGCCGACGATGGCGATTTCGATGGGGCCGTTGGCGAGCTGGGGCGCGAGCCAGGCTTTTTCCTCCGCGGGCGTGCGGGTCAACATAACTTCGCGCGACGGCAGGCCGAAGCGCGGATCGCCATTGGCCAGCAGCCGGGACACCTCGGTTTGGAACGGGCCCTCGATTGAGTGGGCGAGCCCGTCATAGTATTCGTCGAGCCTTTTGCGCGCGAGGCGGAAGGCTTCGGGACGGTAGCCGGGATCCGTCAGGTGCGCGGCGAGGAGCTGAAGCTGGAGGAGCAGATCCTCGCGGTTGGTGACGGCGCCGAAATCAAGAGCGTCGCTTTCAGTTTTGAAATCGGTGCCGACGGTGTGGCCGGCGAGCAGGCGTTGCAGCTCGTCGGTGCTGTGCCGGCCGAGGCCGCCCGCGAGAAACGTGAGGTCGGTGAAGAAGGCGAGGCCGGGCTGGTCGCGCGGCTCGGTGAGCTGGCCGGCCCCGACGCGCACGTTCAAGCGGATGGTGTTGGATTCGAAGGCGGTTTTCTTGAGGTTGACGCGCACGCCGTTGGCGAAAGTGACGAGGGTGAGGTCGAGATCGTCGAGATGCTTTCGCGAGACGACCTGGCCCGGCGCACCAAAGTCGGTGTAGGCAAATTTCTCATCCGACTGGGCGGTGGGCGGCGAGACGGCGACGGCGGCGGAACTTTGGTAGGCGGCCGTGATGGCGGCGACCGCGTCACCGGGAATTTTGGCATTGCCGGAAACCATGACGTAGCGGCCCGGCAGGCCGAAAGCGGCGCGGAGCGCATCAGCGCAATCCTCGGGCGTGACTTTTTCGAGCGCGGGTTTGAACAGCGCGAGATCATCGGCGGGAGTGGTGAAGACCTCTTTTTGGACGAGGGAGTCGATGATCCCATTCGCCAGCTCCGGTGAGCGCCGGGTGGAGGCGGTCCTGGCCGCTTGTTCGAGGTCATTCGAGAAATTGGCCGCGGCTTCCCTGAGTTCCGCGGGCGTGAAGCCGAATTGGATCGCCCGGCGCAACTCCTGTTCGCCGGCCGCGAGGGCCGCCTGCCATTGTCCCGGCGCGCAGGTGAGGTTGAGGCCGGCGTCGTGAAAGAAGTTGAAGCTTTCGTCGACACTCGCACTGGCGCTGCTGAAAGGGGCATTTTCCTTTTTCGATAAAATTCCGAGGCGGCGGTCGAGCATGGCGATGGCGAGGTCGCGCGGCAGGTGCCGCAGGCGGTAGTCCGCGGTGTCGGGCCGGTAGGCGTAGGGCGAGATGACGTCGATGCTCACCGTGGTGGCGTCGGCCTCGGGTTCCGCATCGTAAGCGGCGCGCACGCCGAGCGCGGCCGTGGCGTGGCCGAGGTCGGGATCGGGCCGGGCCGGCGCGCGGTCGGTGACGCCGGAAAATTTCGCCGCGATTTCCTTTTCGACCGCGGCGGGATCGACCGCGCCGACGACAACGACGACCATGCGCTCGGGTCGGTACCAGGTGTTGTAGAGATCGACGAAGCGGTCGCGTTGCGCCTCCTCGATGACCGGCTGCAAACCGATGGGCATGCGCCTGGAGAGAAGCGAATCGCCGAGCAGGAAATTGAACGAGGCGACTTCCTGGCGATATTCGACGGAGTCACGCGTGCGTTTTTCGCTGAGGATGATGGGGCGTTCTTTTTGGACCTGGTCCGGGCGCAGCAGCAGCGTGCCGGCGAAGTCGGCGAAAACCTGCAAGCCCTCGGCCACGGTCGCGGGCTTGGTGTCGGGCAGCTCGATCTGGAAGGCGGTGTGGTCGAAAGAAGTGTAGGCGTTGGTGTCGCCGCCGAAACTCATGCCCAGCCGTTGGAAATATTCGACGAGCGTGCCGGGGGCGTAGTGCGCGCTGCCGTTGAAACACATGTGCTCAAGGAAATGCGCGAGGCCCTGCTGATTTTCGTTTTCCTCGAGGGAGCCGGAGAGCACGAGCAGGCGGAGCGAGGCGCGGTTTTTCGGCTCCTGGTTTGGCAGGATGACGTAGCGCAGGCCGTTGGGCAGGGCACCGAAGTGCGCCGCGGGGTCGGGCTTGAGGTCGCTGACGTCCTGCGGAAAAGGCAGGGGCGCGGCGGCGAGGGCGGTGGCCAACAGCGGGAAGAAGACCAGGGAAAGTTTTCGCAACATGGGGAAGGGAAAAGCTGAGTGAATGGTATGACTGTCAAAAGCCAAAAAGGATACGGAATTTTTTTGGTGGGTTTTGGCGCGATTGTGTCCCAACCTTTCGCATTCATGCTTTGGCTCTACCGCCTGCTATTTCTGCCCGTGCTGCTTGTGTTGTCGCCGTTTTATCTGCGACGCATGCTGCGGCGCGGCGGGTATCGTGAGAATTTCTGCCATCGCTTCGGCGCGTTCGCCCCGCTGCCGCCGAAGCGGCCGGGGGTGCGGCGCATTTGGTTGCAGGCGGTGAGCGTGGGCGAGGTGCTCGCGGTCGCGCCGATCATCGAGGCGCTGGCCCGCGAGCCGGGCGTGGAAATTTTCCTGACGACGACGACGAGCACGGGCTACGCGCTGGCGAAGGAGAAACACGGCGCGCAGGTGCTGGGCGTGGGCTACTTTCCCCTCGATTTCTGGGCCTGCAGCGCGCGGGCCTGGCGGCGCATCGTGCCGGATGTGGCCGTGCTGACCGAGGGCGAGCGCTGGCCCGAGCACATCGCGCAGGCGGCGCGGCGCGGCGTGCCGGTGGTGGTGGTGAATGCGCGGTTGAGCGACCGCAGCTTTCGCCGCATGCAGCAGGTGAAATCCACCGTGGCCCCGCTGTTCGGAGGGTTGACGCGCATCCTGGCGGCATCGGAGCACGATGCCGGGCGTTTCCGCGCGCTGGGTTTCGCGCCGGAAAAAATCACGGTGACGGGCAACCTGAAGCTCGACGTGGTGATTCCGCTGCTGGGCGAAATCGAAAAAGCGAAGCTCCGGCGCGAGCTGGGCCTGGCCGAGGGTGCGCGCGTGCTGCTCGGTTCATCCACCTGGCCGGGCGAGGAGGAGGCGTTGCTGGCGGCGCAGGACGCGGCGCGCTCGGCCGGCGTGACGGTCGCGCTGCTCATCGTGCCGCGGCATGCCGAGCGCCGCGACGAGATCGAGGTGCTGCTGAAAAAATCCGGACGGAAGCATCATTTTCGCTCGCGCGGCCCGATTGTGGGCGAAGCCGACGTGGCGGTGGCCGACACGACGGGCGAGCTGCGCCAGCTCGCGCAACTGGCGGACTTGGTTTTTTGCGGCAAAAGCCTGCCGTCGCACACCGAGGGGCAGACGCCGGTGGAGGCGGCGGCGCTGGGCAAGGCGATTTTGTTCGGGCCGGGCATGGCGAATTTCCGGCAGATCGCGCGCGAGCTCCGGGAGTGCGGTGGCGCTCAGGTGGTGTCAAACGAGGCCGAGCTGGCGGCGGCGTGCACCGCGTTGCTGCGCGACGACACGAAGCGCGCGGCGATGGCGGCGGCGGCGCGCGCGTGGCAGCAGGCAAACCAGGGAGCGACGGTGCGCACACTGGAAATTCTGCGCGCGACTCTCGATCATATCGAGACGTAGGAGCCTGCTTGCAGGCGAACAAACAAAAAGACGATAAAGAGTCGCCTGCAAGCAGGCTCCTACACCGGAGTGGACGGATTGATCTCAGTCGAAGCCGTTGGTGCGGCCGGCGGTGGCGCAGAATCGTCGGGCGGCATGGGTGGGTTGTCGTTGCCGTTCGGCGTTGAATTTTTGTGCACGCGGCGCCCGGTGTAGAGGCGCACGAGGTGATGGCGCTGGTCGTAGCTGATGATTTCGGCGTAACGGCCCCAACTGAGCAGCGTGCGGAAAAGCGGGCGGGTTTTTTCGTGCGGGAGTGCGACCTGCAATTCGCGCAGAAAATCCTCCTCGGGCATCTCCTGGTTTTCCTGCACGCGGATGAGGCGCACGATCAGGTCGAAAACTTTCAGCTTCAGCAATTGCTCGCGCACGAGGCGTTTTTGGTCGGCGGTCGAGGCGTTGATGACGGCGTGGCCGAGGGGCGTGATGATCACGTCATGCTCGGGGGTCTGGACCAGGCCGAGCAGTTCGGCGGCCTTGACCACGCGCACGACGTAGCCGAACTCCTTGCCGAGGCGCTCGGCGAGTTCAAAGACGTCGCTCGGTGCGTCGCCCAGCAACGTGATCAAGCCGAACACTTCGGCCGGCGTGACGTAAGGCAGGGAGACGGGCGCGATGCGGCGGGAGGTCTCGTCAACTTTCGTCACGACCTTGCCGGCGTCGGCCGGCGCGGTCTCGGGCAGGTTGGTGTGGGTGAGGATGCGGTGGAGCTTTTCGACGATCTGGCGGAATTCGGGCGAATCGGGATCGCGCGGATAGGGCAGGGGGTTGGGCTCAATGACATCCACTCGGCCGGGTTGCGCGGCCATGACGACGATGCGGGTGGCGAGGAAAACCGCCTCGGTAATATTGTGCGTGACGAAAACCATCGTGCGCAGCGGGTGGTTGGGATCGGCGAGGAGGCGGCCGATTTCACTGCGCAGCGTCTCGGCGGTGAGCACGTCGAGCGCGCTGAAGGGTTCGTCCATCGCCAGCACCTCGGGATTGGCGATGAGCGCGCGGGCGATGCCGACGCGCTGTTTCATGCCGCCGGAGAGTTCGCGCGGATAAGAATACTCGTAGGCGCCGAGGCCGACGGTGTTGAGCACTTTTTCAAGTCGCGCCTGTTGCTCCTCGGGCGGCAGTTTTCCCACCGGCAGGAGCACGTTGCCGCGCACGGTGAGCCAGGGGAAAAGGGCGAAGTTCTGGAAAACCATCGACACGCCGGGCGAGACGCCCCGCAGCAGCAGGTCCTTGTAATAGACCTCGCCTCTGGTCGGTGCGATCAGGCCGGCCATGATGCGCACGAGCGTGGACTTGCCGCAGCCGGACGGGCCGAGCAGGGCGACGGCATCGTGCTCGTGCACGGCAAGATTAATGTCGCTGAGCACCAGGTCGCGCTCGCTGGCCGTCGCGGCGTACTCGTGGCTGATGTGGCGAAGCTCGATGAGCGGTGAACCGGAGGAAGGCATGCGCGGGAAAGGCTGAAGGACTGAAGAACTGAAAGGCTGAAACTGAAATTTGAAAATTGGGAGGTAGGAAAAGCGAAAAAATAGGGAAAGCGAAAGGCGAAAAGCGGAAAACGGAATATCGGCGGAGTTTGCTGGTTTTTGTTTTTCGATTTCCCGATTTTCGCCTTTACGCTTTTCAGATATCAAAGCGGCAGCGTTCGTTGGCCAGCGACTGGAGGCGTTTCCAGACGGTGCGGTTGACGACCACGACGATCACCGCCATGACGAGGGACGCGGCGGTGAGGCGGGAGAAATCCCCGTCATTGGTGGCACGGGTGATGTACGCGCCCAATCCGGTGGCCATGTAAGTTTTTTGTCCGTCCTGGACGAACTCGGAGACGATGGTGGCGTTCCAGGCGCCGCCGGCGGCGGTGATCCAGCCGGTGACGAGGCCGGGCAGAATGGCGGGAATGAGGAATTTTTTCCAACGGCGCCATCCGTCGAGGCGCAGGATTTCGGCGCAGCACACGATGTCGTTGGGAATGGCCGCCGCTGCGCCCATCACATTGAAAAGGATATACCACTGGGTGCCGAAGAGCATGAGCAAGACAGCGCCCCATTGCAGGCTGCCGCCGACGAGGAGCACCAGGGCGAGCAGCCAGCCGTAGAGCATCGGTGCGGGAAAGTTGGCCACAAACTGGATGAAGGGCTGGAGGCGACCCGACAATTTGGGATTGAGGCCGATCCAGATACCAAAGGGCACAGCCCAGAGGGTTCCGATCAACAGGGTGGCGAGGACGCGGACAAAACTTAAACCCGCGTCACCCATGATCTCCAGCCATTCGGCCGGCTTGACCTGGATAAGCAGCGCGCCCAGCCGGTGCGCGCCCCAGGCGAGAAACACCAGCACGGCCATCAGGAATAAAAAATAAACGCCGCGATTGAGCCTGCCGTGGTGCGGTGGCGGGGTGCCCGGTGGCACGAGGGAAGTTTCCTCGGTGGGCGGGTTGGGCGGCGGAACGATCCAGTTCTTGAGGACTTGAAAGCCAGCCCCGATCTTTTGCACGGCAATGGAACGGGCGAGCCAGAGCTGCAATGAGGTTTTTGGCGCGGTGCCCGTGCCGAAGTCATCGAGCTTGAACTTGCGCGACCACACCACCAGCGGCCACCAGATCAAACGGTCAACCACCAGGATGACGACGCTCATGGCGATCACCGCATAAATTTGCGCCGGGATGTTTCCCTGGTCCCGGGCCACGCTCATGTAGGAGCCGATGCCGGGGACGCGATAACTCGCGTCACCGATATTGGAGGCTTCGGTGACGGCGAGAAAAAACCATCCGCCGGCCATCGAGACCATGCTGTTGTAAAGCAATCCCTGTGCGCCGGACGGCAGCTCAACCCGCCAGAAGCGATGCCACCAGGTGTAGCCGTAAAGTTTGGCGAGCATGCGAAAATCGGCCGGGGTGCCGCGCAGCGAATCGTAGTAGCTGAAAACCATGTTCCAAACCTGGCCGGTGAAGATCATGACCACGCAGGCGAGCTCGAGACCGGCGTTGCTGCGGGGAAAAAGCCTGATCAAGGCCAGCAACACAACGGGCAGGAAGGCCAGGACGGGCAGGCTTTGGAGAATGTCGAGCGCGACCAGCACGAAACGGCGGGCCCGCTGGTCATAGTAAGCCCAGGAGGCGACCAGCAGGGTGAAGACCAGCGAGAAAAAATAAGCGATCCATCCCCGTGCGAACGAATAAAGCGCGTATTTGGGCAGCGCCCACGGGGAGAGATCGATGTCCACGGTGAGCCGCTGGGGATGCCGCCATTGTCCCGCCACATTGGCCGCGCCCAGCACGAAGGCGGCCAACCCGAGCAGCATGAGTGCATCGATCCAGAAGGCGGACTTGCGCGGAGACGGGCTTTCGCTGAGTGGCAGCATGCACTCAATCATGCAGCCCGCCAACGAGCGCGGCACAAGCCGAAAGAAAAGTTCTCGCAGAAAAATTACAAAACACCGGGAAATAGTGATTGCACTGCCGGGGACGCGAAATCTATGTTCCCTCTTTTACGTTGATGCAAAAGCACGGGCCGAAGCGCGTCTATACCCCGCAGTCGCTCGAGTTTTGGTTCGAGAAGCTGTC
>DATMLS010000050.1:0-27369 GCA_035569995.1 Opitutaceae bacterium
GGCGGTTCCGAACTGACGGTTGGCAGCAACTATGCCTTCCGCATTTCCGACACCACCTTGAATTACTGGGGCGCTTTCGTCGATACTTCGGCCAATGGCGGGGTGGGCACGGTCAGCGTGTGCAACTTTTCAACCGGCGGCACCCTGCCGCAAGCAGCCGCACCCGTATTCAGCCCGGCCGCCGGCACCTATACCAACACACAGAATGTGAGCATCACTTCGGCGACCGGTGGCGCATCCATTCGCTATACGACGGATGGCAGCACGCCTTCTGAAACCGCGGGCACGCTTTATTCCGGAGCGGTGAACATCAGCACCACCACCACGCTCAAGGCCATCGCCTATGAGAGCGGTTACACCGATAGCAGCATCACCAGTGCCACCTATACGATCAGCGCTCCCACGGTCTCAACGCCGACGTTCAGCCCGGCTGGCGGCACTTACTCCAGTGCGCAAAACGTGACAATCAGTGACTCCACCAGCGGTGCCACGATCTACTACACCACCAACTGCACCACGCCCACCACATCGTCGACCGTGTACAGCGGCGCAATCGCGGTGAGCAGCACCACGACGATTAAAGCCCTGGGTGTCTTGAGCGGGGACGCCAATTCCGCCGTCGCCTCAGCCACCTATACGATCAGCCTGCCACAAGTCGCGACCCCGTCGTTCAGTCCCGCTGGCGGCACTTACTCCAGTGCGCAAAATGTGACGATCAGTGACTCCACCGGCGGTGCATCCATCCGCTATACAACGGACGGCAGCACGCCCTCTGAAACTGCGGGCACACTCTACTCGGGTCCGGTGAACATCAGCACCACCACGACCCTCAAGGCCATTGCCTACGAGAGCGGCCTGACCGATAGCAGCATCACCAGCGCCACTTACACCATCAGCAGCGGCGGTGGCGGGGGAACTCTCACCGGCTCTTCGAGTGACGGATTCCACAACCTCGCCATCAGCCCGGCCGCGACCGGAACCTTCACCGCCACCTTCGACGCGACCCCCACGGTCTCGCCGGAAAACGCCGTCGTCGGTCTCTCCAGCGGTGCGGCCACGGCCTATGGCAACCTCGCCTGTATCGCCCGCTTCAATCCCACCGGCCAAATCGATGCCTACAACGGCACCGCCTACGCCGCGGCCTCGAGCATTAACTATTCGGCCAATGTCTCGTATCACTTCCGCCTGGTCGTGAACACGACGGCGCAGACCTACTCGGTCTATGTGACCCCGGCCGGTGGTTCCGAATTGACGGTGGGCAGCAACTATGCCTTCCGCAGCACCGCGGGCGCCCCGACCAGCCTGAACAATTGGTGCCTCGATGTGAACGCCACGCCAGCCGGTTGCTCGCTCACCGCGATCAATCTCTCCGCTGGTGCGCCTCCGGTGACCTTCACGATCACGGCCAGCGCCGGAGCCAATGGCTCGATCAGCCCGTCGGGCTCGGTCGTCGTCAACCAAGGTACCAATCAATCCTTTACCATCACGGCCAACTCCGGATTCTCCGTGAGCAGCGTGACGGTTGACGGTGCGAGTCAGGGTGCAATCACCAGCTACACGTTCAGCAACGTGCAGGCCAATCACACCATCAGCGCTACTTTCGCCTCGGTTCCCACCTTCACGATCACGGCCAGTGCCGGAGCCAATGGCTCGATCAGCCCGTCGGGCTCGGTCTCCGTGACCCAGGGCGCCAGTAAGTCGTTCTCGATCACGGCCAACTCTGGATTCGTAGTGTCCAGCGTGACCGTTGACGGTGCGAGTCAGGGTGCAATCACCAGCTACACGTTCAGCAACGTGCAGGCCAATCACACCATCAGCGCTACTTTCGCGCCGGTTCCCACCTTCACGATCACCGCCAGTGCCGGAGCCAATGGCTCGATCAGCCCGTCGGGCACGGTCACGGTGAATCAGGGTGCCAGCCAATCGTTCACGATCACTCCTAACTCTGGATTCAAAGTATCCAGCGTGACAGTTGATGGTGCGAGTCAGGGTGCAATCACCAGCTACACGTTTAGCAATGTGCAGGCCAATCACACCATCAGCGCTGCCTTCACCCAAATCACTTACACGATCACGGCCAGTGCCGGCAGCAATGGTTCGATCAGTCCTTTGGGCGCCGTCACCGTAAACTCTGGCGCCAGCCAGTCGTTCACGATCACGCCCAGCTCTGGATTCAACGTCTCCAGCGTGACAGTTGACGGTGCCAACCAAGGAGCGGTCACTAGCTACACCTTCAGCAATGTGCAGGCCAATCACACCATCAGCGCCACGTTCGCGAGCTCAAGTGGACTGAACCCGAATGTCCCGCCCGGACAAAACTTCAATCTCTCCAATTGGGAGCTTGATTTGCCGACCGGCTCGAACGGGAGCATCGATATCATCACGCAACCGCAGTTGGCGACCTTTACCAATGCTTACTTCTATACCGACCCGAACGACGGCGCGATGACCTTCTTCTGCCCGGAAAATGGCGTCCACACCACCAACTCGAGTTTTCCCCGGAGCGAGTTGCGTGAGCTGGATCCGAGCGGCGACTGGCCGTTGACCGGAACGAATATTGAGACCGCTACCCTGAAGGTGGAAGACACCCTAGCGCACGTCGCCATCGGCCAGATTCACATCGGCAATGGTGGAACGCCAACCTCGACCAAACCGTTGCTCGAGTTGTTCTACTACTCGACTGGACAAATCACCCTCCTCCTCGAAACCAGCCCGTCGGGCGGCGGACCTGAGACCAACGTCACAACCGTCCCGCTCGGTCAAAAGTTCAGTTACACCATTAAAACGGTCGGCAATGCACTCACGATCATCGTTAACGGAGTGACGCAGAACTACACCATTAATTCGAGTTACAACTCCGAGCGCTTCTACTTCAAGGCGGGCGACTACCTCCAGACCACGGGCACCAGCTCCACGGTCGGCGCCCACGTCGCGTTCTATGCCCTGAATGTCACGCATCAATAAATAATCACGCCGGCCCCCGGGGTGACCCGCGCGAGTGGACCGCCCCGGGATCCGCAGCGGTTCTATCACCGCATGCGATCTCCACCGGCAATCGAATTTTGCGAAGTTACACAGAGGGGGCTCTGACTCACATAGCAAAACGAAGTGGCGGACCTGCAAAGGTCCGCCACTTTTGCTTTTCTGCCTCAAAGCAGCGGTCGTTTCTAAAACATTTTTAAGCTAATCGGCCACTTCTGCATGCCGAGTCGACACCTGCTTTATTTTGTCATTCCGAGCCGTGCGAGGAATCTCATGCTTTCACGGGGTGAGGGCACCCCGCCCACAAAACGGGATTCCTCGCACGGCTCGGAATGACAATTTCAGCGCCTTGGGTCTGCCCTGCCCTACCTCCGCTTGCCCCGGACACGCGCGGTCGTGTTCGTTCCTCGCTGCGCGCAAAGGGTTTTGCCCTCGTTCCATTTGCCGGGAACCAGCAAGGTGCTGGGCAAGGCGGACACCCCGCGCTCATTGTGCTCGATGCCGCTGACGAGCAGGTCGATGGCATGTTCACCGATCGCTTCGGAGCTTTGCAAAATGCTGCTGACCGGTTCTCCCAGGCGCGTGCCGCTCAAATTCACCAGGCCCAAATCGCGGGGCGGGTGAAGGCCCCAACGCTCGAGCCACCCACTCAAATCCTGCGGATTGGTCGAAATGATGACATCAGGTCGATGGCGTTGATACCAGGATTGCACGAGTTCTTCCTTCCAGGATTCCGCCACCAACGGCGGAGGCGGATCGTTGAAACCGAGTTCCCGGCATTTCATCAAATAGGCTGCCAGCCACATACCCTCGACTTTGCTGTGGGCCAGCTTGCTCGCCGCCAAGCCGATCCGCCGGTAGCCAAGGGCATGGCAGCGATCCATCGCCGTCAACATGGCATGATAGTGATCATGGGAAACGCAATGCAAAGACTGGCTCGAATGCGTGAGACCGAGCGCCACGACTGAAAAATGTTCCCACATCAGGCTGAACGGCCGGTTCGGGTTTTGCAGCGGAGCCAGCAGCAAACCATGGATACCGCGATGGAAGAGCACGTCGCTGAACCGTTGGGGCGACATGTCCTCGGGCGGCAGCCAGAATTCCTCAAGGCGGTAACCTATTTCCTCGGCCCGCCGGCGCGCTCCTTTGAAATACTCGACAAACAACGGCGAGGTCTTTTTCCATCCCTCGCGGGAGGGAAAGGCCGTGACAAAAGCGAGCACCGCGTGGCTCTCCGCATCACGCCCCGTCCGCCGCCGGCGCATCAGCGCGGAGACGAGCGGGTCAGGGCGATAACCCAGCCTGACGGCGGCAGCGCGGATCCGCCGGCGGGTGGCCTCGGGAATCAAGGGACTGTTGCGCAGGCACAGGGAAACCGTCGAGACATGCACTTTGGCGGCGGCGGCCACATCGGCCATGGTGGTGCTGCGTTCGCGGCTCATTGGATGATGTGAATATGACGTGCTTCACGCATACTTCATTGGCGTTATGTGCGCCGGAAGGTGGTCAACGGGGCCTTCCGGGCATACCGAATATAAAGAATGCGGATCGTTTGCCCGCGAACTTGGTAGGTAACGTGGTATTTGAAGCGCGACAAATAGCCGCGCCGAATCCCAGGTGCGATTTCAGGACAAGAAAGCGGGTGCGCCTTGATTTGGGCTTCCCAAGCCTCGTATTCGTCGAGGAACGCCGCGCCTAAATTCGCGGCATCCGCGAGCTCTCGGGCGGAAGAGACCAATTCCTGGTCAGCCAGCCGATTGAACGAAACCTTCACCGAATTGCCAGCCGAGCCTTGCGCAACACCGTCGCGGATGGCACCCCTGGATCGCCATCGACATCCATTTGAAGCGCCCTAACCGCGCTCACCGTCGCAAGTTCGATGTCTTCCAATCGGCGTTGGATGTCAGCACGCCGCAGACCACGGCCATGAGGCTTTTTAACCGGGCGGGTGGCAACAGTTATGGGCATAAGGAAGAGTTGTTCCGTGCTTAGGATTCTGCAAGAAAACATCGCTCCGTCAACCGGCAAGGCTTCGTGCTTGGTGCCCAGCCGAGCAGGCTGGGTCGGCCAAACCAAGTCCTAGTCTGTGCCCTGCGGCAAGACAGATGGACAACCGTTCTATTGCCGCTTGTCCATGCCCAAGCCCGGAGCCTATCGTGCATTGAAATGAACAACCCACAGGCAGAACTCCCCGCCGCCGCGCAGGCCGCAGTGCCTCTGGCAGAAGCAGCTCTCGGCAAACGTTTCGGCACGAAGGTGTCGGCGGACATCGCCCGCGGCGTCCGATTCTGCGCCCGGGTCTGGGATTGGAAAAAATCCGAAGCTGCTGGGTTTGTAGAGTTCTGCGAGAAACACTATCATCCGCCAGGAAAAGCCCGAAGCCGGCTGTTGCACCGCCTCGACGAGATAATGCATCTCGTGAATGGGTCATTCACTGTCATCGCCAAGACGACCCGCGTCGGGCTCGACCTCGCAGAGGTGGATCTGACGCCCGCGGAAGAATTATTCGGCGCGTTTTCGGCTGGAACCCATCTCGACGAAGACCTGCGTACGTTCCGGATCGCGGCGCTGGCGCAGCTGAATTTTGGCACGGATGACCTCCGTCCGCCGAAGACGCGCGAAGCCTGGGCGGCGCGGCGCCTTTCGCGAGTCGGACGTACTGTAATTCCTGCCGACCTCTGCGCCGAGGCGTCGATGCGTGGGGCGGAGATCGATCGCTTCGTGTCTGGATTCAAGCTCCACCTCGACAAAATAGATTACACCGATCCTTTGATCCGTTTTCCCAAGGACTCGGTGCACATGTCGCACTGGGGCCTGCGCGACTTCATGACCAGCCTGAATGGCCAGGAGAATGCGCTCCCCCGCCAGCACGCGATCCGCGATTTGCTGCGGCGCGTAGTCGACGGCGAAATCCCGAAGGAGGCGCTCGACAACCCCAAAGCACGGTGGCGCCAGCAGGACGGAACCATTCACGAGAACGGCACCATGCGAACGGCGACGCCGATTGGCCCGCTCCGCTGGGAACAATTCAAAAAGGCATACGATGTCGAGCGACGAATCGATCCGCACACAGTCTACGGGAATATCATCGACAACAAGTTCAAGCTCCAACGTGAAATCCCGGAAGAAAAGGTCGTCCAGATACTGATGGACATCCTATCCGCGCCAGTGGCGGAAAAGGTGGCGCTGTTTGTGGAGCAAAAGCTCGGCCGGCCGATCGAGCCGCACGATCTTTATTTCAGAAGTTTTCAGGCGGGCGCGAAGAAGGCTCCTCTATCCTTCGACATCGGGAAGCGGTATCCGGACGCGGAGTCGCTTACGTCCGCCATTCCCGAAATCCTCGGGCGATTGGGCTTCGCCAAGCAACGCGCGAAATGGATTGGCGCCCGAATCAAGGTAGACAACTCGCGCTCGGCCGGGCACGCGTGGAATCCGGGGACTGCGCACGACGTGTCACGGTTACGGGTGCCTATCGACAAGGGCGGTGTGAACGAAGAAGTGTTCGGGGTCTTCATGCACGAATTGGGGCATTGCACCGAACAGGTGCTCACCTCGTACGGGATGGACTACAAGTCACTCTGGGGCGTGCCGAACACAGCGTTCACGGAGGGATTCGCGTTCACGTTTCAGGATAAAGCGGACTTCATCCTCGGCCGCAAGATGAGCATCGATTCCGACGTCACCGTGCTGCAGCGTTTTTGGGAAGTTTTTGAGATCACCGGCCCGGCACTGACGGAGATCCGGTTCTTTCACTGGCTGTACGAGCATCCAGAGGCAACAGCGGCAGACATGCACATGGCGATCCGGCGGATCGGGGACGAGGTTTGGGCGAAATTTTATGCGCGCATCTTCGGCGCAGAGGGATACGGCCTGATGTCGGTTTACTCGCACATCCTCTGGTGCTCATTCTATCTGGCAGACTACAGCATGGGCTACGTAATCGCCTACCAAGTGCGGAAGTTTCTCGCGACGCGGAAGTTTGCTCCGGAGATGGAGCGGCTCTGTGCGCTGGGCTCAATCTATCCCGAGTCCTGGATGAAGGCCGCCGTCGGCCAGGCGATCAGCGTGGATCCGTTGCTCCATGATGTCGAAAAAGCCTGCGATCGAGTATTGGGTTAGAAGCGCGGCCAGATTATTCCACCGGCAGGCCAAACTCGCCACGGGCCGTGGCCACGTCCTGCGCGATTTGCGCGCGGAGCTCCCCGGCGTTGGCGAATTTTTTTTCGGGGCGCAGGAAACGCAACCACTCGACCGTGATCGTGTCGCCTTCACCGAACGGGCACGGCCCAAGCAGGTGCGCCTCGAGGCGCGGATGCGTGTCGCTTCCGATCGTCGGCCGCAGGCCGTAGTTGGCCACCGCGGGCAGAGGTATGGACGACTTCGCCCCGGAGACGCGCACGGTATAAACGCCGAAGCGCGGTTGCAGCTCCGGTTCCCAGCCGAGGTTGAGCGTGGGAAAACCCAGTTTGTGGCCGAGGTGCGCGCCCGGCACGACCACGCCCTCGGAAAAATAATTGTAGCCGAGCAAAGTGTTGGCCGCGGCGATGTCGCCCTCCCCGATCAATGTCCGCAGGCGCGTGCTGCTGATGGGCTCGCCGTCGAGGTTGACCCGGGGCGCGCTAAAGACCGCCAGGCCGAGCCGGCGTCCCTCGGCGACCAGGAACGGGACATCGCCGCGCCGGCCCCGGCCAAAGCGCCAGTTTTCACCGACATAAATGCGGGCAAGCGACGGCAGCGTCTGGCGCAAATGCGGCAGGAATTCCTCGGCCGAGATACGCGCAAACTCCATCGTGAAGGGTTGCTCGATGACGGCATCGACACCGAGTTTAAACAGCACGCTCGCCTTGGCCGCCGGCGGCATGATCAGGCGCGTGGGATTTTCCGGGCGAAAAAGCGTGCTCGGGTGCGGAAAAAACGTGAGCACGACGGCGAGGCCGCCGCTGCTGCGCGCCGACTGCACCGCGGCCTCGATGACGGCGCGGTGGCCGAGGTGCACGCCGTCGAACATGCCGATCGCCACGTGCAATGGCCACCGCGGCAACGTTGCGGCCTGTTCGAGCGAGGAAAAAGTGGCATTCATTTTAAAAAATCACAAACGCCAAGGTCCAAACGCCAAAAAAAATCGAATATTAAAACCTTCAACCTTGGCCCCATCCTCATCGCCGAGGCCATTTGAGATTTCTTTGGGATTTGGCATCTGGCGTTTGGAATTTTTCTGTTTAACCGAGAGCCACACTCGGCACCGCCATGTGCACCGGCAAAAGGCGTTTCTCGATTTCGCGCACGGGCAGGGCCTCGATTTGTTCGAGCGTGAGCGAATCTTCGATGCGGAACCGATCCGTGGCTGTGCGGCGCAGCGCACTCAGGTGCGCGCCGCAGCCAATTTTCTGCCCGATGTCATGTGCAATCGTGCGCACATAGGTGCCCTTGCTGCAGCGAAGGCGGAAGGAAAACTGCGGCAACGCAAAATGAGTGAGCTCGATGCTCGATATGCGGATGAAACGCTGCTCGCGCACCACCTCCTCGCCTTGGCGGGCTTTTTTGTAGAGTGGCACGCCGTCGATCTTGATCGCGGAAAACATCGGCGGCATCTGGTACTGGTCGCCGAGAAAGGTTTTCATTGTGGCCAGCACCTCGGCCTCGGTGAGCGGCGGCACAGGACGTGTTTCCATGACCTGACCGTCGGCATCCTGCGAGTCAGTCACCGCGCCCAGCGTGACGGTGCCTTCGTATTCCTTGTCGAGACTGATGAGATATTGTGAAATGCGCGTGGCCTTGCCGATGAGCATGATGAGCAGGCCGGTGGCCATGGGATCGAGCGTGCCCGCGTGACCGATGCGTTTCATCGCGAGTTTGCGGCGGAGGCGCGCCACCACATCGTGCGAGGTGAAACCACCGGGCTTGTCCACGAGGAGCACGCCTTCGAGTTCTTTTGGCTGCTGAAGCATTTTAAAATTTTAAAGCAGTTTTATGAGGTGCCATCAAAGGTAGGGGCGGTTGACCCAACCGCCCGCGGCGCGCTGAGGGCAGCGCGCCCTACCCTTCTAGGAAGAATCTTTCTGCGCGGCCACGGTGGCGATCTGCGCCGCGAGCGCGGCCAGCAGGCGCGGCAAGAAGGTCGCCGCGGTTTCCTTGACATTCAGGCCGGCGGCGCAGGCATGGCCGCCGCCGTTGAATTGGGTGGCAATGAGATCGACCCGATAAATGGGATCCTTCGAGCGGAGGCTGGCCTTGACGCCATCGGGCTGCTCCTCGATGAGCACGCCGATCTCCACCCCATCGACGCTGCGCGCATAATCGACCAGTCCTTCGGTGTCCTCGGTCGAGGTGCCGGTCTCGGCAAAAATGCCTTTGGGCAGCGTACCGATGCAGACGCGCCCGCCGCATTCGAGGCGGAGCGAAGCGAGGAATTTTTGCAGCAACTGCATTTTTCCCGCGGATTCGCGTTCATAAAGCTGGTAGCCGGCCTCGGAAGGCTGGGCGCCGAGCGCCATCAACTCGGCGGCGAGCTGGAACGTGCGGCGCGAGGTGGAGTTGAAGCGGAACTGGCCCGTGTCCGTGAGGATGCCGACATAAAGCGCCTGCGCGGCGAGGCGATCCACGGGCAGGTGGTTGTCGAGGAAAAGCCCGGCCAGGATTTCGCAGGTGGCGGAAGAACCGGCATCCATGAAATTATGCTCGGCAAAACCGTTGTTGGAGAGATGGTGATCGACGCTGGCAAATGGCAGCGCGAATCGTTCCTTCAGCTTCTGGCCGGCACGGCTGTGATCGGCGCAATCGACATAGAGCGCGGTGTAATCGAGCTTGCCGAGGTCATCCGGACGGTGAAAAGCCAGGCCAGGCGTGAGAAACCGCAGGCGGCGCGGCACGACGTCGGGATTGGCGCAAACCGCATCGAGACGAAGCGCGGTGAGGACGCGGGCCAATGCAACCTGCGCGCCGATGCAGTCGCCATCGGGCCGCGCGTGGCCGACGACCACGATTTTTTTGCCGGCGAGCGCGGGCAGGAGACGGCCGAATCGCGGCGAAAGCTGCGGATAAAATTTAGGCATCGGGCTCCTTTTCCTTCGCCTCAATTTCGTCGAGGGCCTGCAGGATGCGGACGCTCTGGACGGTGGAGCGATCGAGGACGTAATTAAAACGCGGCATGTATTTCAGCACGATACGGTGGCCCAGCTCGGTGCGCAACTCGTTGCTGATGCGGCGCAGCCACCGGAGCTTTTCCTCCGCGAAGTCATCGCTGCCGATGACGGAGACAAACACGCGGGCGTCGCGCAGGTCGGGCGAGACGCGGATCTCCGTGATGGTGACCGCCACGGCCTCGGACTGGTGGCGCTGCCGGAGGATGGCACTGAGCTCGCGCTGGATCAGTTCGTTAACGCGAAGCGTGCGGTTGCTCATGGTGTCAAAAGGTGGTGGTCGAGGCGGAGATTGCCCGGCGACCATGAACCATACTCAGGCCGCAGGACAAATTGCGCAATGCACAATCGTCAGAGCGCCGCGCGGATTTTCTGGATCTCGTAGCACTCGATGACGTCGCCGACCTGGTAGCCGTTGAAATCGTCGAGCTTGATGCCGCATTCAAGGCCGGCGCGAACTTCGCTGGCGTCGTCCTTGAAGCGCTTGAGCGTGCCGACCTTGCCTTCGTACACGGTTTCCTTGCCGCGGCGGAGACGGGCGGAGGCGTTGCGGTTGACCTTGCCCTCGGTGACGAGGCAGCCCGCGACAAAACCCTTCGCAAGCGGGAACGTGGCACGGACTTCCGCGGCGCCGGTCTTGGTTTCCTTGAGGTCGGGATCGAGCAGGTCGGCCATCATTTCGCGGACCTTGTCGCCGAGCTCGTAAATAATCCCGAAAGTCTCAATGCGCACGCCGTGGTGCTTGGCCAGCGGGGTGACGCCATTCTCGAGCTTGGTGTTGAAACCGAGGATGATCGAACCGGCGGCGCTGGCCATGAGGACATCGTTCTTGGTGACGAGTCCGACGTCGGTCGAAACGATCTCGAGCGAAATCTTGGTGCTCTTGATGCCTTCGAGAATGGTGCGCACGGCCTCGGCAGAACCAAAGACGTCGGTCTTGACGATGACCTTGAGCACCTTTTCCTGCGTAGCGGCAATGTTGGCGAAAAGCTTTTCGATGGAAATGTCCTTGGGCGGGGTGTCCGTGATCGAGCTGGCTTTCAGACGGTGCTCCTCTTCCTCGGCCAGTTTCTCGGCTTCGCGGGCATTTTTGGCCCCGACGAAAGCCGCGCCGCTGTCCGGCGTGCCACTCCAGCCAATGATGCGCACGGGGGTGGACGGCGGGGCGACCTTGATCGGGAGACCCTGGTCATCGTACATCGCGCGCACCTTGGCCCAATGCGGGCCGCACACGATGGCATCGCCGATTTTGAGCGTGCCGCTTTGGATGATCACCGTGGCCAGCGGGCCACGGCCGACATCAACCTGCGACTCGATGATGGCACCGGCGACCTCACCCTTCGGGTCCGCCTTTAATTCAAGCACGTCGGCCTGGAGAAGAATCATCTCGAGCAGATCGTTGATGCCAGTGCCCTTGACCGCAGAGACGGGCACGGTGACGGTCTCCCCACCCCAGTCTTCGGGTGCGATGCTGCGTTCCTGCATCTGGGCTTTGACGCGATCGAGATTGGCGCCCTTGGTGTCCATTTTGTTGACTGCGACCAGGAGCGTGACCTTGGCGTTTTGCGCATGCTGGAGCGCTTCGTCGGTCTGCGGCATGAAGCCGTCGTCGGCCGCAACCACGAGCACGGCGATGTCGGTGATGTTGGCACCGCGGGCCCGCATTTTGTTGAAGGCGGCGTGGCCGGGAGTGTCGAGAAAAGTGATTTTCCGGCCGTTGAACTCGATCTGGTAGGCGCCGATGTGCTGCGTGATGCCGCCGGCTTCGCCGTCAGCGACATGGGCCTTGCGGATGGCATCGAGGAGCGAAGTTTTGCCGTGATCGACGTGGCCGAGGATGCAGACAATCGGTGGGCGCGCCACGAGGTTGGCCGGATCGGCAGCGTCCGGTTTCGTTTGTTTTTCCTTCTCTTTTTCCTTCGCGGCCTGCTGCGTGGCGGCGTCGGCCCGGTGCTTGATTTCGAGGAGGAAGCCATGTTTCTCGGCAACCTTGGCCGCAACCGTCTCGTCGAGACTTTGCGTCATCGCCGCAAAGATGCCCATTTCCATCAGCTCCGAGATGAGCTTGAACGGCTTGAGGCTGAGCGCCGTGGCAAAATCGCGAACGATGATGGGCGGCTTGATGTGGATGACCTTGACGTCGCCGACTTGTGTAATCTCCGGCGCCGTGTAGGCGGCAGGCACGGCCGACGGCGGCGCGATCGGCGCGCTTCGGGTGGGCAGGCTGGGCATCGACGGCGACACCGATTTTGAAAGAGGCACCGAAATCGGCGAAACGGGCGCGGGCCGCGCGGGGGCCGGGGGCGGGGCAAATTTGATCGCCGGCGGTGACACTGTTTCCATCGCACGCATCGGCGCAATCGGGCGCAGAGGTGCAACGGAGGCGACAGGCGCGGCGGGCGTGGGCCGAGCCGGAGTGACCACCGCCTTGGGAGCGGCGGCGCGGGCGGCCTCTTCCTTTTCGCGGCGGACGCCCTCGGCTGTTTTCACGAACGCATCGCGCGGAACATGGGTCGTGAAGGCATGCGATGAATCCGGCGCGGTGGCCACAGCCGTGCCGCCCATCGATTTGGTTTCAGTTTCGGTCGCAGTGGACGGCGCCGGCGCGGCGGGCTCAGGAGCGGACGAACTTTTGGGCGCAAACTCCTGTTCAATGGCCTCGGCGGAAATATTATCGACCGTGCTCGAAACGCTTTTCACGTCGAAATGGCGCGTTTTTAGCAGGGACAACAGCTCTTTGTTGTCCATGCCGATTTTTTTGGCCAGTTCGTGAATGCGGATACTCATCAATTAGTAGCTGGGTGGTGCAGGAATCAGACGGTGGCTTTGGTGACGCGCGCGAGGATGTCCTGCGCTTCCTCGGTGGTGAAACCGGCGTCAACAAGGTCGTTTTGTTCGACGCCCGAAAAGGCGGCGGGTGAATTGATGCCGATGGCGACGAGCCGCTCGGCGGCCACGGTTTCCAGGGCGAAGGCCTTGGTCAGCGATGCGATGGCGGTGGCGCGCGGATCGTCGGAAGTGGTCTTGAATTCCTCAACTTCGAGGCGCCAGCCGAGCAACCGTGAAGTCAGGCGGACGTTCTTGCCGCCCTTGCCGATGGCGACCGCGAGGTCATCCGTGGCCACCTTGACGATGATGCGGTGATTTTTTTCGTCGAAAACAATGTCGCGCGGCGCGGCGGGCTTGAGCGCCTCGATGACCATTTCCTTCGGGTCCGGATAATAGCGGATGATGTCGATCTTCTCGCCGCCGAGTTCGCGCACGATGGTCTTCACCCGGGCGCCGCGGGCGCCGACGCAGGCGCCGACCGGATCGACCTTCTGGTCGGCCGTGGAAACGGCGATTTTCGTGCGGTAGCCGGGCTCGCGCGCGAAGGCCTCGATCTTGACCGTGCCATCGGCGATTTCCGTGACTTCGAGCTCGAAGAGGCGGCGGACAAATTTCGGGCTGGCCCGGGTCAGGATGACTTCAGGGCCGCGCGGGCTGGACTCAATGGCCAGGAGCAGGCAGCGGATGCGTTCGCCGGGCTGATATTCCTCGCCGGGCACCTGTTCCTTGCCGGGCAGCATGGCTTCGGCCTTGCCGAGATCGACATAAAGGTCGTTGCGTTCACGGCGGCGAACGACGCCGCTGACGATGTTGCCGACCATGTCCTTGAAATCGTCGTAAATGCGTTCCTTCTCGAACTGCCGCACCTTTTGCATGACGGCCTGGCGGGCGGTCTGGGCAGCAATGCGGCCAAGCGTCGAGGGATCGATTTCCTTTTCAATGAATTCCCCGAGCTGCGCACCGGGCCTGAGCACTTGCGCTTTCTCGATATGGATCTCGACCTTGGGATTGCTGATCGAATCGACCACCTTGAGCAACGACCACGCCTTGAGCTGGCCATTCTTGGGGTTGATGTCAATTTTGAGCTCCTGGCCGGAGTTCACGCCCTTCAGGGCCGCCGTTTTGAGGGCGTTGACGATCGCGGCAATCATGTCGGCACGACTGATCCCCTTCTCTTTCTCCATGTATTCGAGAACGGAAAGAATTTCACTGCTCATGGTGTTGTGTTTTGTGGAAAAAAAAAGCGGGCACGAGGCCCACTTTTAGAAAGTGAACTAAATAGAGTTGGTCAACATATCGACCGGCACAGAATCTTGTCAAGTCCCGCAGCCCTCTCGACCGGCAAAGTTTTCCCGCGCAAGCAGCCAACCAAGCATGCCTTGCGCAAAACCGTGGCACGCGGGTTTTGCGTGATGGGTAAAAACCCCTAGGGCTCGTAACGCACTCGTTACCTGCGGTGGAAGGTCACCGGGGGGCCAGTAAAACCACCAGGCAAAAAATCCATCCCCGCCGCGCGCTGCCAGTAACGGCCAAAAGCCATCACAAACCAGATTATCGAGCCGCGTGCCACCGACGGCGTCGGCGCAAATCTCGCGCGCAAGCCGGGCGCGGAATTTTGCCAACTCATGCGCGCGGCGGAAATCAACTGTGGATAAATCGGCCGCCCCGAAACCGGTCGGCAGCGCGTTAGCCAACCCCTCGAGCCGCGCCGGCCAGTCGGGCCGCTCGCGCATCCACGCGGCGTATTGGCGCAAACGCACACGCGGATAATTTGCCGGGCGCGCGCCTTGCACGCTCCAGCGGTTCTCTTCGGCAACAAACGCTTCATCCGCCGTCCCCTCGCCTTTTGTCCACGCGGACAACGGCCACGCCGTGGCCACGCGCAGCATCGGCGCACGATTGAAACGGTAGCCGAGAATTTCGAGCGCCGCATGATGGCACGCCGACTCCCAGCCGAGCCGCGCAAGCCGCAAGCGCGCATAATACACTTTCTGCTGCCAGCGCCTTTCCGCGCAACGGCGCAGCAATCGCTCAAGCTCAGTTGGCGCGAGCCGGCCCAGTTCCCCGGGCCCGCGCGCCGCCGGCCGATTGGCCAGCAACTCCATCGTGTCGTCCGCGGAATATTCCTCCAGGTCGCGATGCAGCAGCGGCAGCAGCACGAGCACGGGGATCTGCCGGCCATCGCGACCGTGCGAAAATTTTTCCACCGAAGGAAACAAGACGACATGCAGCACGACATTATCGTAAGCTTCATCCGTAGCGTGCGCATGAGCCGCCCAGTCACGCTCGTGTAAATGCACCTCGATGTCTCCCCTCACCTTCACGTCGCCCAGCTGCAACTGCGCGCCCTTGAAATCGGGACCGCCGAGCAAATTCCACTTGCCCGGATGCAACACACGCACCGCGCGGCCATCCGTGGTCACGGCGCGTGCGACCTCAAAATCGCCGCGCAGCCAGATCTTCTGGAAAAGTTTTTCCGGAAAGAAAAACGGCCCGTCGAGACCCTGCAGCTCGGCCACGGCATCAATGAATACTGGAGTGTCTTGCACGCACCAAGAGTAGCGTGAAAAATAGAGCGAAGCCCTGTTGGGACAGGTAAATCCCAAACTCCAAACAGCAAATCACAAAGAAACCTCAAATCGCAGCCTCGGCGGCGAGGATCGTGCCGATATTGAATATTTTACTTTTCAAATTTGTTGGCGTTTGCCGTGTCCTCCATAGCTCTAAGAGCGACGGAGGAGACCTTGGATTTTGGAATTTCTTGGCGAAGGAGGCCTTAGTTATCGGTTCCCTTGGTGGAAACCGATTTTGCGTTCGTGTTCTGGGCCAGGCGGGGCGAGAAGCTGCCGGATTGCCCTGACAATTTCGGCGATTTGTTTGTCATGGGCACCAACACGAGCGTCCAATTCGGCTAGCTTTTTCGCCAGCTCCTTTTGAGCCATTGCCGTCTGCCGGAGGGCAGCGAAGACCCTAACAATGATGATGCTCATTTGCACAGCCCTGGGGCTATTCAGTACCGTCGCTGCCATGAGAATGCCATGCTCGGTGAAAGCAGACGGCAACTTGCGGATACCACCATGATCACCACTTGAAGTCACAAATTGTGACTTCAAGTTAGCAACTTCTTCTTGGGTAAGAGAGAAGCGAAAATCGGCAGGAAACCGATCCGCATTACGTTTGACCGCCTGGTTGAGTGCCTTGGTCGATACGCCATAAAAGATCGCCAAGTCTCGATCCAACAGAACGCGGCGACCACGCAATATGACTATGCGAGCCTGAATTTGATCAAGAGGCACAATTTCGTCCGACATATCTCCAAGAGTAGCGTGAAAAACGGAGTGCCGACCGCAGATAAGTTTTTTTGTTAAGGTTAACCGCGGATAAACACGGATGAACGCGGATTTTTGGTGGGACACAGAGAATGCAAATTTTGCCAGAACAGTTCGGCAGTGTTTATATCCGCGTCTATCTGCGTTTATCCGCGGTTAAAAACTAACCTTTCCATTTGCGGTCGTTTTGCCGTCGCATTTCCGCCGCCTGTCCCGCCTGCCGTCCGGCTGCGCGGTCGCACCACGCGCGCAGATCATCGGGCGAGCACCAGCTGGCGCCGAGGGCCGACACGGTTTGCTGCTCGGCGCGGTCGGCCGTGGCGACCGTGCACGTGGCGGGATCGGCCGTGCCGCCGACCAGTTGCTCGATGACACTATCGGCCGTGAGTGAACCCGGAGTAAAAATATGCGCGAAGGTCGCGTGTGCGCCGGGCTGCTCAACCACGAGCTCGGTGCCGCGCCCATCGAAGACGATCGTGACCCGCCAACCCTCCGTATCGTGTAACGCCCGCAGCGTTTGTGAAAGCTGGGCGCGGGCGGTGTCTTTGTTGCGCACGGCCAGGGCCTTCAAGTCGGGCCAGGCGTGGAGGATGTTGGCGCCGTCGACGAGAAGATGTTTTTCAAAAGCCACGGCGCGAGCCTGCCCCGTGCGAGAAAGCTCGACAAGCCCAGCCTTCGCCCCCCTCGGCAAGCTCAGGGCTACGGCTTGGCAGGCCAGATTCCCACGCCGTCGAGGGGGCTTTAAAGGAACAGGTCAAAAATCCCTCATCACCTCTCCATCGTTAGCGTCTTGCTCGGCCTTTTCTCTTTCTTGAAGCGATCCATACGACAGAAAAAGGCACAATGCTGGTGAGTAAAGACAGGAAAACGAGAAGCCAGTAGGATATCGGTGAGCGCGCTCGGTCTGCGAGTAGCAATCCGTGCCGACTTATAATCTTTCCAGTCACCAGCTCACAAATTGTCACCAACAAGAAGAGCGCCCCGATGAAACCAAATAAAACGCGGATGCCCCAAATGTCACGTGGCGAAATTTGGCTTCTTCTCGCAGGGCGCTCTTTACGCCTGTTGGTTTTCTCTTCCGGTGCGATATTTTCACTCATGAATTTTGACAAGCGTTAGAGCTGACTAACGGCGAGGACAAGCACGGCGTAAACGCAGCAAAGTGATCTAGTCACGGTAAATGCCATATGGATTGCGCTCTTCCCTTCTTTTCTCAGTTAGGCATCGTCGGCACGAGACGTTTTCCAAAAACTTGTGCGTCCGCTTGCCATTAACGCGAAGACCCTCCACAACAAATTTTGATCGGAGAGGTGGCAGAGTGGTCTATCGCGGTGGTCTTGAAAGCCACGATTTCTCCTCTGAAAACAGGCCGTTCAGAGGTAACGTTGCGAACCGATGCGAACGCAAAAGAACGGAATGTGCTTCAAAGCTGGCAATGAATTGGCAATGGCCTCCGTTTGTGCGTGCGGGTCACGCCGTCGCATGGCTATGGCGGGCAGGCTGGCGGCAGGTTAGCCCTTCTTAAAAAGGGCATCATCTTCACCAAAAACGTAATTTTTAGGAAAAAGAGCAGGAGCGGATTCCCTGGCGCCTGCTTCGACCTGCTGCCGAATCTCCTTGGGCGCCTGCGTCACATCAAAGTAGATGAAGTCGCGAATACGCTGCCTGATCGCCTTGGGCTGCGCCGCAACAAGACTCGAATATCGATCTACGCCCATGACCTCTGCTAGGTTTAGGAAACTGGAATAAATGATCTGTCCGTAAGCCCGTGCGTTCGGGTCAAGCTTATCGAACTTTAGCGAGAAGCAAAAAACACGAGCTAGTGCTGCATCGTCCTTTTGGTAAGCGCGCTTCATGTCGCCGATCAAATCTACCCCTTGTGACTTGCCGTAAGCCTGGAGCTGATTCATTTCAGCGTCACCAACTTCGCCGAATGGCTGCCCAGTGTTGTAGCCGGAAGATGCGCGGATGGTAACGCACATGCACACGAGAAACAGCGCAATCGCTGCGGTAATGAGTTTCATGGTCTGTGTTGGGTCTGGCGGCTGGCTGGGCTCTTTCTTCATGTCAGCTTTTTGAAGTGGTATCCAAGAATCGCGATAATCACCACCGAGACAATAATAGGCTGTAAGGCCCACCATCCCGTGCTGGCCATCGCAATCAGATTTAATGCGGCCAAAGAAACGTAGGTATAAAACGCCCACTTTTTCATTTTCCAGAACCCAAACAAGCAAATCAGACCAACGGTGCCGCCAATGATCAAATAGGCGAGATACCAACCTCCAACAGAACGATACGCGCCAGAAGCGATCTGGTATGCTAGGGGAATGACTCCAAGTAGACCCCGCAGAGCGATGCGGACTGGGATGCTGAACTAAAAAATCAGCAAGAGGCATTAGCAGAATTCCGTCGACGTCGGCGCGCCCGGAAGGCAGCGGATACAATTCTCTTCGCATCCGCCATGGGACGCATCCTTTGTCTGGCGTTTTATGTTTATCAGCTCGCATATGCGACTCGCTGAAGAGTCAGGGCTTTAAAGGGACAGGTCAAAAATGGGTCCTTGCCTAGCCGGAATTCTTTCCAAGCCATGCCTTAGCGATGCTTTGTTTTTCAAAAACTTGTGCGTCCGCTTGCCATTAACGCGAAGACCCTCCACAACAAATTTTGATCGGAGAGGTGGCAGAGTGGTCTATCGCGGTGGTCTTGAAAACCACTGAACCGCAAGGTTCCGGGGGTTCGAATCCCTCCCTCTCCGCCACTTAACCCGCGATGATTTCGCAGGTTAAGATGCCCCGACATCCGATTTGGACGTTGACCGGCCAAATCGGTCATGAAACACGCAAGTCCATTCGTCATCTCAGAATTCACGAATCCCTCTGGGGATATCGTTTTCCAACTCTACGCCCGCATCGACGGCAAACGCTTCCGTAAAAATTTCCCGACGCGCGTCGAAGCCGAGACAGAGCGTCAGGTTCAAGAAGTGCAGCAGCTCCAACGCGAGACGGGCATTCGCGCCGCCGCCACGCGTTTGACCGATGAGCAATCCCCGGCCTTCTGGCCGACCCCTGCGGCAATCCTATCAAACCAACACCCCTTGGGGTAGTACATTTTAGATCAACCGGTGACACTAAACTGGACAGCCGTTAGGAGAGCGGTACAATGCGCGAGCAATGAGTGTTCTATGAGACCAACTCGAAGAAGACTCGGCGTTGCCTTGGTCTTTTGCTTTTTGAGCAGTTTGCCTGCTGTTCTTTATGCTTCATGGACGGTTGATATGAGCGCTGCGGCGGCTCATATATCAACGAAGGCATCGACCACGCGCAAGACAAGGTCGACGAAGAAGCTGCTGCCGAAAAGGCAGAGACCGATGCAATCGCAAAAGAAAATGCCGAAATAGCGGCAGCCATAGTTAAGAAGGAACAAGAGAAGGACCAGCGAATCATTGATGCAAAACAGACATGGCAACGCATTCATATCCGCCAGCAGACATCTTAGTAGCGGCTGACACCGTTGGAGAAAAATATGGCCGCCAAATCGTGGTGAAAAAGGCTGTTGAACAACTAGGAAACGCACTAAACTCCAATTTCGACGCGCAGAAGTTCCTTAAACAAAAACTCGACAAGACTGATAAGGACCTATCTGAAGTGAAATTTACAATAACTAAATATGGGTTGGCACATCCAGAAGATCGCGGCTTGGATTCTACAAAATAACTTCATCACAAATTACCATGCAGTCACCTAATTGTAGCTTTTATAAACTCACCCTCTTAATCTGTTTAAGCCTTACACATTTTACTCCGTATGCGCAGACACTCGGCCCAGTGCCTTCCGAAGTTCAAGTGTCGTTTGATAACGGTATCACAGCCCTAAAAGCGCAGGGCTATTCGGTCGCTATTAGCTATTTCCAGGATGCTCTAAGAAATGCCCCGAAATCTTCAGCAATTTACCCTTATGTTGGGATCGCTGAATCAAAAATCCCCGGCCGTGAATTAAGGGCCATCTGCTGGTATGGCGCATTTCTTTCGGCCACTCCGAATGCGTCCGTTTCCACGGTGACTAAAGTAAAAGCAGAGATGGATCGTCTTCTTGTAGTTAATCAAAGCAATCTGTCGAATCTAATTAAAGAAGCACAAAACGCAGCTAGCGTGTTACCAAACCCGGATAGCAACTTATGGTCAGTGATGAACTATTGGGCAAGGACAGGCGATTTTTCCGCTGCCGGGAGTACCGTGGAACTAATTCACGACCCATCTATCAAAGGCAAAGCATTAATGGATTTAGCCGAGCACCAAGCCAACGCTAACGATCTTCTCGGAGCAATGAACAGCTATCGTTCAGCTCTGAATAATGAAGATTTCAGTAAAGCAAGTTACGTGTCTACACAAGATGCCATCGCTAAAGCGCAAGCACGGACCGGAGATATTGTAAGCGCCCTCTCTATGGCCAATTCACTGCATACAATTAATTTGGACGATAGAGATGAGGCGATAGCTGGGGTTAAAAAAGACATTGCTATGGAGCAGGCAAAAGCGGGTGACATCGCTGGAGCTCTCAAAACAGCCGCGTTAATTCCAGAAGGCATGGAATTCAGAGGCGAAGCTGAATGCGAAATCGCCAAGGCTCAAGTCGAGGCCGGTGATGTCTCGGGAGCTAGAACAACTTTAGTGCTGGCAAAAAAAAGTGCCAATATGAATGATGACGGCATAACTAAGAACGATGAGTTAAATACGATAGCAATAATCCAAATGAAGATTGGAGATATTGCAGCTGCACACGAAATATGGGACGATAGCCGTAAAGCCGCTGATCTAATTCAGTCTGAAAATGGCAGTAACACGGCTGTGGAAATGCAGCAATCATTCGAACTAAACATGCTGCTAAGCGAAGCGACGAATCAAATTAAAGCAGGCGCTATTGCCGAAGCCCAAAAGACTTGGGCTTATGCGTTCAAGATTGCCAAAAAAAACAAGGGAGTGCTATATATCCGTTTTGCCGAAATCGCTGTGGCTCAAGCTGAAGCTGGCGACATGAGCGATGCTCAAAAGACCGTTCAACTAATTGATGACGCATATGAAAAAAATGAGGCACTGACAAAAATTGATAAGGCTCAACGAAGAATTGAAGTTGATGCGGCTAATCCGATTGCTAAAGTAAAAGTTTCCGAGTGGCTGAACAAACTTAATGGTGGAGACGATTCAAGCCCTGATTGCCGGTTAAACACAGATGTTTTTTTGGATCTGTCCGATTATTTTAAAGCCATTACACCGCCCAAAGATCCGCAAAACCCACATGAGCTTTCCGATAAGCTTAATGAAATCTGCCAGAAAATGATTCTGGCACAAAGTATTATTATTGAAATGATGAAGCGATAGTTCACGCTACCGCGCAGAGCTGGGCGTGCATCAGTAGTGCCCGCGCAGAGTCCGCTTGAATGATCGTTGTGATCGGGTCAGATAACTGCTTGTCCATCCCGGAAGCTCACAGATCGCCATGAGTCGCGCAAAGGTATTTTGTAAGGCCGATGAGGATTAAGCGGTAGAAATATTTGGACAAAATTAGGACAAAAATTTATTTCTGATTTGAATTCGTTAGGATTCCTTACATCTTGTTTGTGTTCTAACTCACTCGTAACAACACAAAAGCACGGTTAGTGAACAAGTTGTGTTGTCAGGGCTCGGCGGTTCGAATCCCTCCCTCTCCGCCATGCGAAGCTCGTAGAGCACAGCAGGGCCTCCAACCCTGATATTTCCTGCTACTCTTCAACTGTGATGCTACGCGAGATGGCGTGCGAAGAACGCCCGGATGCGGTTTCGCGCGTCAGCCGCTTCCTTGTCCTTGTAACTCGCCCTTAGGATGACACAGAGAACTCCCATTGGGCCTTTGTAATCATCGAGGAAGGCATGCCCCACGCCCGGATATTCTTTGACATCATGCTCGATCTGGCGCCGTTCGAGTGCATTTTCCAGCCGTGCCGCCGTACCTTTTGGTACCATCCAGTCGCTGCCGCCGAAGCTCGCGACCATCGGACAAGCACCATTCAAGAACACATCGATGTCGTTCGGGATATGGCCATAGTTCGGGGCTGCCGCCGAAAAGCCGTGGCCGACCGCCAGAAGGATCGCAAATCCTCCGCCCGCACAGAAGCCGATGACCCCCGTCTTGCCGGTACAGTCCTGGCGGTCTGCCAGCCACTGCCGCATGGCATCCACATCATCAAAGGACGGTCCTTTTTGTGCCGCCAAGTCCGCCATTAGGGAGCGGATGCAACGGATGCGGCCACCCCAGGAGAACAGGTCCGGCGCCAACGCAAGAAACCCTTCCATGGCAAGCCAGTCGGCATGGCCACGTGTCACGTCGGTCAGGCCAAAGATGTCATGAATCACGACAACTCCGGGCCAGGGCCCCTTGCCTTGGGGCGTAGCCAGGTATCCTTTGAGCTGGTGGTGCGGCGTCGAAATCGAGATTTCGCTCATATCTTCCCTTTTTGCTTCGCGGCCTGGGTGGCTGCGGTCAACGTCACGCTGGCGTTCCATAGTTCCACGGCACGTTCGTCGTTATATGATTCGTCGGAGGAGCGGATTTGGCGGCGCCCCTCGAAGTATCGACCCGTGGTTGTATTCAGTTCGGGATCGGTCACGAGGCGGGCCAGAGCGTCGCCGGATTCCTCTGCGGTATGGACGTTGGGCGAAAACAACCGACGGAGTAGTGCGATCGGAATGTGTCTCAAGATGAATCGCAACGCGGCCGGGGCTTCGCGCATCAACCCGGTTCCGGGCATCAGGCCGGGGTCGAAGGCGTTGGCCGTGATGCCAGCCGGCAGGCGGCGGGCCATGGCGTACGTGAAGTAGACGTTGGCTAGTTTCGACGTGCTGTAACGACGCTGACCCGAAGCGAATGCTTTATCGGAGGCGGCAGTGGGGCCGAGTTCGCCGCGGGCCAGGGCCGCCGAATTGTTCCAGGCTGGCACGGGCACCCCCGCCTTCTGCGCCGGATCGTGGACTCCGCTGGCGACGACAACGACGCGGGCCGGAGACTGCAATGCGGGCAGCAGTTCATTGACGAGTAGAAAATGACCCAGGTGGTTGATCCCGAAAGTCGACTCGAATCCATCGACCGTCACCGTTTTCTTATTCAAGGGGTTCACGCCGGCATTGCACACCACCGCGTGCAAGGGCGGAATTGTTCCTGCGCTCAGTCTCTTGGTGAGTTCGGCGGCAAACGCGCGAACCGACGCAAGGGATGCCAGGTCGAGCGACATAGCCCCAACCCGGCCCGCTGCTTCCGCACCGCTGTTCAACTGACCGACAGCGGCCTGAGCACGGCCTTCGTCTCGACAGGCCAGGATAATGTGCCAGGGGGCGCCATTGGGTGACCTCAAGATCGCGTTCGCACAAGCGAAACCCAGACCGGTGTTGCCTCCGGTGATAACAACCGTTCGCGAGCCGGTCAGCTCCTTCCCAGAGAATCGATGATCCATAAAGAGTACCACCCTATCAGCGGGCCGCACAATTGCCCATTGCCTTGTTTTTGGTCTCACCCATACTTTTGGTTAATCGCTCTTCGATCCCCGCATGGAACTCCGCCACCTCCGGTATTTTTCGGCCGTCGCCGCGCACGGCAGTTTCCAGCGCGCGGCCAACAACCTCCACGTCACGCCGCCTGCGTTGAGCCGGCAGGTAAAGGATCTTGAGGACGAACTGGGCATGCGACTGTTCGAGCGCGGAAAAAACCTGATAAAGCTGACGCCTGCCGGAGAACTCTTTTACGAGGAGGCGCGCGAGGTGCTTGCCCGCGCTGATCAGGCCGTGCAACGCGTGCGTGGGCAGGTGAAGGACGAGGTGCTGCGAGTCGGCTATGTGCCGTCGCTCACTGCGAGCCTCATGCCACGTGCGATCGAGCGATTTCAAGCTGCGACTCCGCGCGTGCGCCTGGAGCTGAACGATCTCGCTCCAAAACAGATGACCGAGCGCGCCACCGCCGGGCAGCTCGACTTGGTGATCGCCCCGGCGGGTATCGAGGGGGCCGCATCGGGGTTTCAATGGACGGAGTTACTGCAGCTCATGCCTGTGCTGGTGCTGTCGCCGAAGCATCCGCTGGCCAAGCTGAAGAAAATTCCGCCGGCCCGGTTGCGTGATTTGCCGCTCTTCGGCTTGAGCCGAATCTATTTTCCAGAATACGGCCCGCGGCTGCGCGCCATTCTCAAGCCTTTCGGCATCTCACCCAAACTGGCCGATCAGACGGCGGAGGGTATTTCGCCGCTGTTCGCCGCGCTGGAGGCCAACCGGGCCGCCGCCGTGCTCACCGAGGGCATTGTCAGCATGCTGCCGCGCAGCCTGGAGGCTCGTCCGTTTTCACCCGCGCTCTCCGCCATAATGATTATGGCAGGCATGCCATCGATCCGCCCCAACCCGCGCGCCGAGGTTTTTCTCCGCCTACTGCGCGAGGGGGTGTACAACAACAAGATCCGGGCCTGACGGCTATCGTCCATGGCATCTTCAAACCTATCTGGCTTTTCATCGAAGAAACAGGCCCTGTCTTTTGAAAAGCATATCAAATCAGGTTCGGGCCACGCATTTGCCCGGAGACAATTGTGGTAAAGATGTAAGCGAACCCCAAGTGGGGTCACACGCGGGGCGCGATTGCGTGTAATATTGTTTGATCAGCAATCACAATTGCCCTTCATGATCCGAACTCTCACTATTCCCTTCAACCGGCTCTCTCGTGAACGTCCCGAAACTGAGCTCAGCAATCATGCTGGTAAACGTAGTGTTTCTAGCCGGCTGCGTTCATGCACCCCTTAATCAACCGCTTTTGAGCAATTCCACGCTGGCTGCACCGCAGTCAGCGTCGGGCAGTCAGGACGTGGGTGATAACGACCTGATGGTGGCGTTGTTTTTCTCAGGGGGCGGCACGCGAGCCGCTTCGCTTTCGTACGGCGTTTTGAAGGAGTTGGCCGCGACGCGGATCGAAACACCAACCCGCAGCTATCGGTTGATCGACAAGGTTCGCGTCATATCGGCCGTCTCGGGAGGAAGTTTTCCCGCCGCCTATTACTGCCTCTATCACGATCGAACCTTTTCGGAATTCGAGGATCGTTTCCTGAGGCGCAACATTACTGCGGCTCTTTTAAGGGAGGCGCTCAATCCCCTGCACTGGCCCGAACTGTTATCGCCGTACTATGGTCGAAGCGACCTGGCGGCGGAATACTACGACAAGATTCTTTTTCACGGAGCCACCTTTGGGGACCTCGGGCCGGACGGCGGACACCCACGCCTAATTCTAAATGCGACCGACATGGCGAACGGCGAGCAATTCCCCTTTGTGTCCGAACACTTCGAGTTGATCGGTTCGGATCTAAAGAGCTATCGAATTTCACGCGCCATCGCTGCCTCCTCCGCGTATCCATTGCTGCTTTCACCCATCACCTTAAAAAACCACCGGGGCGAACCGGGCGTGGTCGAGCCCGACATGCTTCTTCGCGAGGGAACGGGTGATGATTCGCGGCGGAACACACTGGTTCAAAATGCCTTTCGTTCCTACGGTGACTATCACAAAAATCCCTACATTCATTTGCTTGATGGAGGGGCTTCCGATAATCTTGGCTTGGAAGCATTGATCGACGCCGACCTGGAATTTGGCGGCATGGAAAAATTGATCGAACAAACGCTTCATGGCGGGCCCCCGCGTAGATTTGTGGTGATCGTCGTCAACGCCTCGGTGCACAAAAGCATTCGCTGGAGCCAGACGGAGGCGGTTCCGGGCGTGGCCAGTGAGGTTTGGCGGCTGACCAGTAATTTCGGGGAGCGCAATGATGCCGAGTATCTTGACCTATTACGAATCGCCTTGAATCGCTGGAAGAAGGAATCTGCCGCGCGCCTAAAATCCCCGGAGGTTCAGCCTGAATACTATTTGATTTCAGTCGACTTCGATCAGCTTCATGGAAAGGCCGAGGGCTCTTTCTTTGACAGCCTGCCGACCAATTTTCACCTATCGTCTGGCGCGGTCGATCGGGTTGTTGGGGCAGGAGAAAATCTTCTGAAAGAAGACGCCGATTTTCAACGGCTCCTGCGGGATCTTGGAAAAACGCCTTAGACTAGTCATAAGGATGAGTGTTCTTATCGCCAGGGTCGACCGCGGCGGCTTGGTCGGCCGCCGCACAATGCGAAATTATTCCGCTGCTCGCTCCGGCAACGAGGCCTTGCCGACGGGGGTGATGGCGGTGTTGGCCAAAGACCGCCTCGAGCTTACGCTCGCCCCGCTGATTCGCCAACAGATGCGTCCTGCCGCATAGCCAAAGTTGGCCCCCACCCGCTGTGACCGAATGGCGGAGCCATTCGATGCCTGAAAAAGGGCAGGAAAAAATGAGGCAGTCTGGGCATATCCGGCGAAAGACATGACGTGTATAGTATCGTGGTCGATGGCGGCATGAAGGTCTGGTGACACAGCGCCGCGCACCAAGTCCAATCGCAATGATCGCAACCGAGACCTCCAAACTCATCGGCACATGAGCATTTCACACCGATGAACGAACTTGCATGGCCAATTTATGTATCAATCCCCGCACGCAAGACCAGGTTATGCGTCAAATAGGCGGTAAGTTAGACACCGCGCCACCTCCGCATACCTTTCGTCATGAACCTCCATTCGCCGCCGCAACTTTTCCGTAGCATGCGCCGGATCAGCGAAGTCGTCGGCATCCTCGCGAAGTACGGGCTGGCCGAGTGGCTGAGTCATACCGAATTTGAAAGCCCGAAGAATTGTTTGACTGGCGAAGAAGGCGAGTTGCTCGCGAGGGAATCGCACGCCACACGCATCCGTCTCGCACTGACCGAACTCGGCACCACCTATATCAAGTTTGGCCAGATGCTCAGCACCCGGCCCGATCTCGTCGGGCAGGAAGTAGCGGATGAACTGGCCAAGTTGCAGCACGGTGTGCCGCCTGACCCACCGGAAGTCGTGCTTGCCACCGTGGCCGCGGAGCTGGGCCACCCGGTCGGCGAAATTTTCACGGAGTTCAATCCCGTGCCCATCGGCTCCGCCTCGATTGGACAGGTTCATGGCGCCCGCCTGCCGGATGGCCGCGAAGTG
>DATMLS010000051.1:0-5202 GCA_035569995.1 Opitutaceae bacterium
CCCGCCCTGTTTGAGAAGCAATTCGTTCCGGCCGGTGCCAGATGTGAGCATTACTCAAGTCGATAACGATGCAGCAGCGGTCGCAAGCCAACTGTCAGTGGAACTGTCAGTAAAAATACTGAAGGGGCATGGCTCCACGCACTATTCGTCGCTCGCGATTGCTGCCAAAATTATTTGGACAAAATTCGGACAAAAATTTATTTCTGAGTTGATTTCGTTCTGCCTCGTCGTACCTTTTTTCCGTTCTAACTCACTCGTAACAATACAAAAGCACGGTTAACGAACCAGTTGTGTTGTCAGGGCTCGGCGATTCGAATCCCTCCCTCTCCGCCAGCCTTTCGCAATGCGAAAGGCTTCAGTATGTATCTGACGACCTTCAACTAGCGTCTATTGTATCCTCCGTGGAGATGCCCCCTCAGGAGCAGTCGAATTCGACCGTTGCGGCGAGCTTGCGCCTGCCCACATGGCGACCCGTAGCGGGAAAAATCCTCAAGGAGAGAGGCCGTCCCGTCGCCTCGACGTAGCGGGTGATGGTGGAGAGGCGAACATCCTCACCGTGATTTTCGAGCCGGGAGAGCGCGGTCTTCTGCATTTTAATCCGCTTAGCCAGCTGCGAAAGGGACATGCCGGCGTTTTCCCGGTGCTCGGCCAGGAGCATCCCGATGGCATATTTGTGGTATTTGTCCTCGAACTTAGCCCAGGCTTTCGGGCTGCGCGCCTTGCGCTCAGTGATGAATTTCTCGATATCGCTCATGGTGATTCCTTCTTTTGCTGCAGTTGTCGTTTAATGTAATTCTTTCGGCGTTCTTCGGCCAGTTGGAGATCCTGCTGCTTCAGATCCATCGATTTCTTGGCCATGCCGTGGACAGCGATGATGATGGCGTCGTTTTCGATGAAGGATAAGAGTCGGAATTGCTCTTTGCCGTGGTGGACTTTGATTTCCCAGATGTGCTCGGTGATCTTTTCAAAGAATTTTTTGGGCACAACCGGGTTGGGATATTCCTCGAAAAACCGCACTCCCATCGCAACCGACTGGGCGCGCTCATCCTCGAGCGTGTTCAGCCATTCTGCGACCGGCTTTTTTCCGTCGGCGGTTTTATAGAATTGGACGACGCGGTATTTTCTGCGGGTCAAACATGCGTTAACATATTTGTTAACATAGGCCGGTCAAGCGGGAATTGGCAATCGCCGGTTGTTTTCAAACCCGGTTCCGGCCACGCGTCTATTCAGAGACTATGGTGGTCGACCCACGCGTGCCCTGGAGCTCCGCGACCTGCTTTTCCAGCTCCCGCATGCGAAGCATCAGCTCGGGCAGTTTTTGCACCGCGATCCACTGCCGTTTGGCCTGTTTGTCCGGCATGGCCGGGATGCCCAACACGGTTTCCTTGGCGGCGACATCGCGCATGACGCCGGATTTGGCGCCAACCATGGACTGCGGGCCGAGCTTCAAGTGGCCGGCGATGCCTGACTGGGAGGCAATCACGCAATAGTCGCCCAATTGGGTGCTGCCCGCGAAGCCGACCTGGCCCATGATCAGGCAGTGCCGGCCCATGACCACGTTGTGCGCGACGTGCACGAGATTGTCTATTTTTGTGCCGGCACCGATGATGGTGGAACCGAGCGCCGCCCGGTCGATCGCGGTGTTGGCGCCGATCTCCACATCATCTTCGATGATCACGTTGCCGACCTGGAGGATTTTGCGGTGCTGACCCTGGTCGAACACGTAGCCGTAGCCGTCGGAACCGATGACCGTGCCGGCGTGAATGACGACGCGATGGCCGACCTGCGTCTGCGCATAGAGCACTACATGGGGGAAAAGGCGGACGTTGTCGCCCAACCGGCAATCGCGGCCGATATGGTTGCCGCCCATAAGAACGGTATTCGCACCGACGATGACGCCGGCTTCGAGTACGCAGCCGGGGCCGATGCAGGCCGTGGCATCCACTCGCGCAGTAGGCGACACGCTGGCCCCGGGATGAATACCGGGGCTGGCTTGCTCGGCCGGAAAAAATAGCGGCAGCACTTTGGCGGCGGCGATGCGCGCGTTGGGCACCCGGATCAGCACCTTGGTGGCCGAGGTGAACGAACCCGCGACCAAAATTGCGGCCGCCGGGCTGGCCTCGGCTGCAGCAAAGTAGGTGTCTTTCTCGGCAAAGGTCAGGTCGCCAGGACCGGCGCGATCAACAGAGGTGAAACCGGTGAGCGGCACCGTGCCATCGCCGATGACCTCGCCCTGGATTTGTTCTGCAATATAGGACGCGGTGAAGGTCATTGCAGAAGGCGTGGGCAGGTCACTTACGAACGAGGGAGGCCGACCATGCATTGCGCATCCACATCCCAGACTTTCAGCCGCAAGCAACGCATGATGTCGGTCGGCAGAAGCGACGTGGTCTTGGCGGTGCGCAGCTCGGGTATGTCGCGCAGAACCTCAGGCAGCCGGTAAAAAGGAATCTTGTGGTTGAGGTGGTGGATATGGTGGTAACCGATGTTGCCGGTAAACCAACCCAAGAGCCAGCCGGTGTGCATGTGGCTGGACGACTCCATGGCGGCTTTTTCGTAGGTCCAGCCGTCCCGGTCGGAAAAGGACACGCCGGGGAAATTATGCTGGGCGTAGAACAGGTAGGTGCCGATGGCGTAAGTGATGAAGTGCGGAATCAGCTGCGCGAGCAGCAGGGCGGACCAGCCGCCAAAATACCAGAGGACACCGCTGATCACCACATGCACCACCAAGGCAATCAGGCAGTCAAAATGCTTCCACGGATGGTTGAGGAAGGGAGCCAGGCACATGCCATAGAGAAACATGAACACATAACCGAACAGGATGGTCAGCGGATGGCGGGTAAAGAGGTAGGCAAAACGCTTGGCCGGGGAGCTTTTTTCGAATTGCTCTTTGGTCATGATCGGAAACGAGCCGATATGCGAACCGCGAAGCTTGGAGTTGTGGTTATGGTGGTGGTTGTGTGAGCTGCGCCAGACGCTGGTCGCGCTCAGGGCGTAAACCCCGAAGATCCACATGAAGACTTCGGCCAGGCGCGACTTCGGCAGGATCGCGTGATGCTGCTGATCGTGATAAATAACGAACAGGCGCAGGAGCAGCAATCCGGCGAGAACGCTGCAGACGATCCGGGCGGCCAGATCAAAATTCCACAAGGTGCCAGCCAGGGCTCCGGTCAGCAAAAAAGTGGTCGAGAGAACGCACCACCAGCTGACGAAAGGATTGTCCTTGGCATACGGCTTGGTGGCCTGGATGAGCTCCTGTCCGGTTTTTGACACGCGGAGCACAGTCTCACCTGCGTGGCATTTTGTCGATTAGGATATCCGACTCGCAGAAAATAATTCATCCGCCGGCAACGGTGTCTGGCTCCGGCATAATGCAAGACTCTGTCGGATGGCTTGCGACTCAGAATAGCCAACCAACCATTGCCCATCGCGAACAGCCAACGACAAAGGAGTCTTTACGTATTTTCGTCGCCAGGGATTTCAGTCGCCGCGCGGTTGGCCGGCAGATGCTGCGGCAGGAAAAAATAATAATTCATCAGCCACCAACTGCGCGAGGAGCGGTAAAACAAGGCGGGAACCGCGAGCGCGCCCACGCCGGCCAGCACACTGGCAAAGGTCACGCCGATGACGTGGTAATACGCGAGCAGCAGCACCGGCGTCAGAAAGCAGACGAGCGTCACCCCGTAGTTGAGCGACATCGAACCGATGAAAAAACCTTCGTCGCGCTCGATTTTGAATCCGCATTGCGGGCATTCCTTGTTCGTTTCGAAAAAGGTCCCGGCCTTGAAGAGCGTGCGCCCGCCGCAGTTGGGACAGCGGTTGGTGAGGCCGCGTGCGATGATTTGTCCGCGGGTGATTTTCATCGATCCGTTATTAAACCGCGGATGGACGCGAATTCACGCGAATAAGGCAAAACATCTAAATTCACGGTGTGACTTAACCACTCATGCACACTAATCGGCACTAATTATTTTGCCACGCACGCCCTAAAATTCACCCACCCTTTGGCGGCTTGAATTTTATTTGTGATTTGGCGTTTGGGATCTGGACTTTTCAGCTCAGGCTCCCAGCTGGTAGCGCGTGAAGCGGCGGACCTGGATGTTCTCGCCCATCTTCGCGATCTTCTCCGTGAGGATTTCCTTCACGGATTTTTCCGGCAGTTTCACGAAGGGCTGGTCGAGCAGGCAGATGGTCGAATAGAATTTTTCGAGTTTGCCCTCGACGATTTTCTGCACGGCGGCGGGCGGCTTGCCCTGCACCTGGGCGACGGCGATCTCGCGCTCCTTGGTCAGTTCGGCCTCGGGCACTTCCTCGCGGGCGACGAAGAGCGGGTTCGCGGCGGCGATCTGCAGGCAGACGTCCTTGCAGAAGGCGCGGAATTCCTCGTTGCGGGCGACGAAATCGGTCTCGCAATTCACCTCGAGCATCACGCCGACTTTGCCGCCGACATGGATGTAGCTCTCGATGAGCCCTTCCTTGGTGGTGCGATCGGCCTTCTTGGCGGCGGAGGCGGCGCCTTTCTTGCGGAGGATGGTGATGGCTTCCTCCATGTTGGCGTTGGATTCGGTCAGGGCCTTTTTGCAGTCGAGCAAGCCGGCGCCGGTTTTTTCGCGCAGCTCGCTGACCATCTGGGCAGTAATGGGAGTGCTCATTAAATTCGTATCGTTGGATAGCATCTTATTCGGCTTTCACGGGCGCCTTGCGGGCGCGGGCGGGTTTTTTCGTCGGTAGAATTCCGGTCTCTTCCTCGACGGCGATGTCCTTCGGCAGGACGATCTTGTCGAGATCGATCTCGCCCTTGGCCGCGGCGGCCGCGGCAGCGGCGGCGCGGAGGTCGGCCTGGCCGCGGGAAACCCGGCGGCTGTCGCGCTGGGCCAGCCCGCTTTGGATGGCGGCGGTGACGGCCTCGACAATGATGCGGATGGATTTCACCGCGTCGTCGTTGCCGGGAATCGGATGCGAGAGTGAAGTCGGGTCGGAGTTGGTGTCCACCAGGCCGATACAGGGGATTTCGCAGCGCTTGGCTTCGGCAACGGCGATTTCTTCCTCGTTCACGTCGATGACGAAGAGCGCCGAGGGCAGCCCGCCCATTTCGGTGATACCGTTGAAATTGCGCTGCATGCGGGCCATCTCGCGCTTGATGGCGGATTCTTCCTTCTTGGACAGCTTGCCCAATTCGCCGCTGGTCTCCATCTGCTGGAA
>DATMLS010000052.1:0-27862 GCA_035569995.1 Opitutaceae bacterium
AACCCTTCAACCCGCGGCGGATGGCCTTGCAGCCCCGCCGCTCGTGCACCCGGAGAGGTGACAGAGTGGTCGAATGTGCATGATTGGAAATCATGTGTACTCGAAAGGGTACCGAGGGTTCGAATCCCTCCCTCTCCGCCAGCCTTCGCCCTTTGGCTACGGCTTGGCAGGCCCTCATTTAAGCTAAGGCGGGCCAAACTCCCGAAGCTAGCCCCACTTTCTACGGCGAAGGGGCGCTGGTAGTATCAGCATTGCTACTCGTCAGCTTACCCTTAAATTTCCACGTTCCCACCTTGGAACGCGTAGCCATGCCATTAGTCTCATCCCAAAGCGTTACGTCAAACGCCTCCCAAGAAATCAGTCGATACATGTGATTGGCAACGAACTCAGCGTCAATGGTGCCTGTCGCACTTTCACTCCAGTCCGAAACCGGGCCAATGCTCCCATCGTTTCTCTGGCCATCGGTTTCTCCGGCGTCCGCAATCATTGATATGGCAAGTGTATGCCTTCCTGGAGAGATCCATACTTTCCCCGCTTGGTCCCAAAGCATCCTTCGATCATCAAATGTATCGACCATTTGGCCCCATGGGCCCGAAGGGAAACCGGCATCCAAGCCGTCAATTTTGACTATATTTATATTCCCGCTTCCGGCGTATGGAGATGGCGAGGTAGTAAATCCAGACCATGGCCTGGACAAAAGAGGCCCAACATACGGTGTATTCACCGGCGGGATTGTCTGCCCAACGCCTACACTCGCGGAATCTTTTTGTTCTGTGTACAAATATTGTGGTCCCGTAGCGCAGCCGCCACAAAACAAGCCGAGTGTCATTACAATTCCCAATGAGATATACGCCCCGGGATTGGTCATGGCGTTCCCCTCCAACCGGCAAATTCCCAGTGTCCCACGCTGGAGCGGGTCGCCAGACCGCTCGTCTCATCCCAAAGTGTTACTTTGAATTTATCCTGCGACCCAAATGAGAAGATCTTTGGAGGCAGGTCAAAAAAGGGCTCGATGACTTTCGGCGTCGGATCCATTCGCTGGGGCGGCGATATTGCTAGTTTTTCTTATCTGCGTTGTCATCCGGCGTAAAATCGCTGGATGTGCTCTCCCTACCGGCGAACACCCAATTTCCTGTGGTAGAACGGGTGGCAGCACCGCCCGTCTCATCCCAAAGTGTCACCTCGAATGTGAATCCTGATAGCGAAGCCTCAAATCGGTATATGTGATTGGCTACAAACACCACGTCAACAGGGTCCGAAGCATTGATACTAGTTGTGGTAACCGTGGTGCCGCCACCGTTGTATATAGATTCACTGTCGCTATAGCCTAACATCAGAACAAGCGTGTGTGTTCCCGGGGGAATCGATATCTTTCCGGCTTTGTCTATATATGGCTTTGGAGAGAAATCAAAGACCGATCCCCCGAGATACAACCCGTCAATTTGTCGTATACTGACACCCGCCTCTATTGGGACTGAAGATCGGCCAAACTTTGGGATAAACCCAGACCAAAACCCAGACCAAAACCCAGACCAAGTCATGGGTGCCTGGGCAACCGCCGCAACGGGTGCCGGCCCAAGCGCTATACTCGCCGAATCTTTTTGCTCCGTGTACAAATATTGGGGCCCCGTAGCGCAGCCGCCACAAAACAAGCCGAATGTCATCACAATTCCCAATAAGATAGGCACCTCGCGATTGTTCATCGCGTTCCCCTCCAACCGGCAAACTCCCAGTGGCCCACGCTGGAGCGGGTCGCCAGACCGCTGGTCTCATCCCAAAGCGTTACTTCAAATTTATCCTGTGATCCCAATGAAGCGGAAATTCGATACAGGTGATTTGCCGCAAACTCCGAGCCAATCGTGCCCGAGCCCGTGACATCGGACGTACCTGTGCTCCCAGCAGGTGTTTTATTTTGGTAAAATGTCAGCACCAGCACATGTTTGCCCGGGGAAACCCATACGACACCGGCCTTGTCCATAAATCGTGTTTGCCGGTTTAAATTGAACAGCCAGCCCAGGGGACCCACTTCCAACCCATCAACCTGGTAGATATTGACGTCAGCCACTTCGGCCAATGGAGAATATCCAGAGCTTTGCCCAACCGCGACACTCGCAGAATCTTTTTGCTGATTGTTATCATACTTGGGCCCAGCAGTGGTAGCACACCCACTGAAAAACAAACTGAATGTAGCGACGACACCCAAGAGGATAGCTGCTTTTTTCATGGCTGGTTGTATTTGTCCTGACGGATGGGCGCGATTTAAGTTGCAATGCGGTTGCGGAAATTGTGGCTTCGTTCCTTGGCTTGAACTTGGAGGTGCGGGCCATCGCGCCGGCGCTTTTCGCCGATACCCGCCAGGACGAAAAGTCCAGGCGCGGGAGGCTTGCAGAAGGCGACAAATTCGTTAGCTTCCCGTCCCGATCAAGCTCAATACGAATGAAAACACTGTTCTTGCAGGCTCCATCCTTTGACGGTTTTGACGGTGGCGCGGGCTCTCGCTATCAGGCAAAGCGGGAAATCCGTTCGTTCTGGTATCCGACCTGGCTGGCGCAGCCGGCCGCGCTCGTGCCGGACAGCCGGCTGGTGGACGCCCCGGCCGACGGACTTTCGCTGGACGCTTCGCTGGCGATCGCGGAAAAATACGAGCTCGTATTCATTCACACCAGCACGCCTTCGTTTCCCACCGACGCACGTTTCGCGGAGCTGTTGAAGGAGCGAAATCCATCGATCCAAATCGGCATGATCGGGGCGAAAGTGGCGGTCGATGCGGCGGGTTCCCTCAATGCGACCCGGGCGATCGACTTCGTGTGCCGGGAGGAATTTGACTTTACCTGCAAAGAGGTGGCCGAAGGCCGACCGCTGGCCGATATCCTTGGACTGAGCTACCGCGCCCCCGACGGATCGGTTCGGCATAACCTACCCCGGCCGACGCTGGAGGAAATGGATCTGCTTCCGTTTGTGGCGCCGGTTTACAAGCGGGATCTGACCATCGAAAATTATTTCATCGGGTACTTGATGCATCCGTATGTGTCGATTTACACCGGGCGCGGCTGCCGCTCCCGGTGCACTTTCTGCCTGTGGCCGCAAACCGTGGGCGGGCATCGCTACCGCACCCGCTCGACCGCCCATGTGCTCGAAGAAATTAAGTGGATTCGCGACAATCTTCCGCAGGTGAAGGAAATCATGTTCGATGACGATACTTTCACCGACTTCAAGCCAAGGGTGGAGGAAATCGCGCGCGGATTGGGGAAGTTGGGAGTGACTTGGTCGTGCAATGCCAAGGCCAATGTCCCTTATTCCACGCTGAAGATCATGAAGGAAAATGGACTGCGCCTACTCCTGGTCGGCTTCGAATCCGGCGACGACCAGATCTTGCTAAACATCAAGAAGGGGTTGAAAACCGACATGGCCCGGCGTTTTTGTGCCGATTGCCGGAAACTGGGCATCAAAATCCATGGCACCTTCATCCTCGGTTTGCCGGGCGAGACGCGCGAAACGATCGAGAAAACGATCCAGTACGCGAAGGAAATCAATCCTCACACCATCCAAATCTCGCTGGCGGCCCCCTATCCCGGCACGGAGCTCTACAAGCAGGCGATTGAAAACGGGTGGCTCGAAGAAAACAATGCGGTCAATTTGGTGAGCGTGGAAGGCGTGCAGCTTGCAGCCATCGCCTACCCGCATCTCTCGACGGACGAAATTTTCCACAATCTGGAGCGCTTCTATAAGCGATTTTATTTTCGGCCGTCCAAGATCTGGGAGATCGTTCGGGAAATGTTGTGCAGCTGGGATCTCACGAAGCGACGCCTTCGGGAGGGCGTTGAATTTTTCCGGTTTCTGCGGGCGCGCCAGGCATAACTGTGCCTGGTTGAGACGGACGGATGGACGCAAAATCGGAATAGCCGCCTCGCGGAAGGTTCAGCCGGTCGGCCGCAAGGCGGACCGCCGGCGACAACAGCGCAGCCAATTCGTCGGCGTGGCGATAACCCGCCATGGTCGGGGCGATGGCTGCCCCGGAAATAGTGGCCGGATGCAGATACACTTCCGTGAGACCGTCTCGCACGCGGCTGAGGCTGTCCAGCAGCGCCGTTTCGGTCATCCGCCCGCTGTGCCGCAACCCGAAAACCCGATCATTGTGACCGACACCGGCGGCTTTGAGGCGCCACCGCATGAGCGCGAGCCAGGGCCGCAGGAAAGACGGTCCGCCCGGCTCCGCGGGAATGCGCACGGCCGGCCGGCCGAATTCACGGCCCACCCGCAGAATAAGCCCAAGCACGGTCGGATGCAGATGAAAGTGCTTGTGCGCATTCACATGATCGAGGGCGAGGCCAGTGGCGGCATAGGCTTGGAACTGGGCGCGAATCTCGCTTTCGAGCTGGCGCCGGACCGAGGGCAGGAAAAAGAATCGTGCGCCGTCCCACGCCATGCGATTGCCGAACCGGCCGGATGGGCCGACGAGCCCGGGAATCTGGTCTGGCTTTAGCGCGGCGGGCCCATCCGCGAGGACGAGATGCAGCCCGACACGCAGGCGAGGCAGGCGCCGGGCGCGTCCCACCGCATCTTCCACCGCGGGGCCGGCGACCATCAGGCTCGCGGCCGTCAAAATGCCGCGGGTGTGGGCGATTTCCACCGCCTCGTTGATCGCCGGGTGGAGACCGAAGTCATCGGCGGTAACGATCAATCCTGGCCGCCGCGCGGCATGGATGGCGGGCTTCATCGGGTCGGAAGCAATGGACGTTCCGCCGCCAGAAAGAATTCCTGGTCGCGCCAGCGCACGCTGGAGCACGCATGAGCCGCAGCCCACTCCAGCATCAGGACAACGTCGCGCAGCGGAATGACTGCGATATCGCGAAGGGGCCGCCGCGCGCGGAAGCAGGGCGACTGAAGCAAAGGCAGGGCCAGGCGCGCCGCGGCACCGACCGCCGCGATGATGAAGCAGGGCCCGGTGTGGGCCAACGCCGCGCCGATCGCCAGCAACGGGAAGGTAAAAGTGACAACGTCGAATGAAAATCCGACGGGCGCCACGGCGCGGACCGTTCGCATCCAGCGCAGTTCGTGAACCCACATCGACCGCAGGGTTTCCTCGGTGACATCCGTCGCCACCACCACATCGGAGAGAACGGTCCGGTAGCCCTTGCGCCGCGTGAGTTCACCGAGCCAAAAATCGTCCGCGAGCACATTATTGACCGCTTCGAACCCGCCGATCGCGAGCAGCGTATCGCGCCGGAGGGCAATGGTCGCGCCAAAACCAAACCCGGTGAAACCGAAGCGGTGCGCCAGTTGCGCCGATGGAGCGAACCAGTCGTCGATGAACTGGGCGCCGAACCGCGACCAGAATCCGCCCAGCGGCGCGCCGCGATAAAGGCAGGTCACGATGCCGACCTCGGCGGCGGCCAGCGGCGCGGTGACTCTCTCCAAGTAATCCGGGCCCACGTGCACATCGCTGTCGGCGAGAACCCACCAGTCGTACCGCGCCCGGGCCGAAAGATTCAGCAGGTTGCTGACCTTGAGATTTTGTCCATGGACGCGCGGATCGATCACCAGTTGGAGATCTCGACCGGGAAATTCCGATTGCAAGCGCCGCACGACCCCCACCGCGGGGTCAGCCGCGTCCTTTACCCCGAAGATGATTTGAAAGTGCGGGTGGTTCTGCACGCAGAATGAACGAAGGTTCTCATACAGGCGCGGTTCGCTCCCGCATAACGGCTTGAGGACGCTCACCGGGGTGGTGGCAGGCGATCGGCCCGCGATTCCGGCGGGTCGTCTCCGGGCGGTGGCCGCAACCCAACCCACGACGCAAGTGTACGCCGTCGCGATTACCGTTATACCGGTTCCGGCGAAAGCGAAAAGGTCATGGATGGTTTCTCTCATGCGCAAAATTTTGACGGACAGTTGGACCTGTTTCCAATTTTGACGGCGGATTCGTTCAGCGGCCCGGCACCGAAGTGCGCGTCGCCGTGCTCAGCTCGTTGTGGGCCGGGGAAAGGGAAGGAGCGCCCGGTTTGAAGGCGAGGACGGCGTAGCTGATCAAACCCAGCACGGCCCAGGAGAAGTGGCCGAGGCGCACGACCATCCCCAACGTCATGCCTTGAACCGCACTGTAGCCGACCGCGGCAAAGGTCACGATGCGGCTGCCCTCGAGTGTGCCCGCGCTCATTGGAACCAGAAAAACCACCAGATCGAACCACAGGCCGATGATCCAGACTCCCGCCACGACGACAAAACCGGGATGCAGGCCCAGCAGGGTAAAAAACAACCAGGTTTGGAGCAGGCTGGCGGCATATCCGCCCATGTGCCAGATGACGGCAAGCACGAGGTCGGAGCGACGATCGCGGTAAAAAATGCGCAACGCTTCATCGACGGCGGCCGTGTTGTCGGCGATCTTTTGCGAGCTGGCGCCGGCCAGGCGTTGGACCAAAGGCCAACGCATCACCGCTCCGAGCTTTCCCTCTTTTTGGATCAGCATGAAGGCGATGATGCCGGCGGCGATCACCGAGCCGCTGACGAGCATCGTGGTCTGCAGAACCGGCGGCAGCCGGATCCCCCCGAGCAGAAGCAGGCCTGCGCCCGCCACCACGAGCAGGAGGTGGGCCAGCGCCATGCACGCCTTGTCAATCAGCACCGTACTCGTCGCCTCTGCCGTGCGGCCGGCCGGCGCGACCAAAGAGACCCGGGTGACCTCGCCGCCAAGCGCGGCGGTGGGCGTGAAACAGTTGATCGCATAACCGGCCATTCGTATCCAAAACAACCGTACGACCGACTGTGAACGGAACGGAGAACAGAGACAGCGCCGCCAGCCATTGGTATGCATCACCTCGCCGAGCCCTTCGAGGAGCACGAGCGGAACCAGTCCCCAGCCGAGCGAAGCCAGGGCGCGCCACACCCTTTCGACGCCCACGATGCGCAGCATGAGCACCAGGAAAAGCAGCCCGAGAACAAGCAGGACGGCGTGGATCCATTTTCGGTTCATCGGGATTGGCTTCTGGACAGCGATGATGTTTCCCGGGCGTGGGCCGTAAAGACCAAACGGGCCGAGTACGCCAACCGCTTTCTTTCCCTTCATCATTACTATCCACCCTGCACGGTGGGGTGGCCCGGGATGACGGCGGAAGTGCTCGCTGGTGGCTCGTAGCGAATGAGTCGCGAGATGCGCGAGAGATAGCCGGCGACGAAGGCTCGTTCGGTCACCGGTTCGAGCACCATGCCAGGTATGGTTTGGGTGAGGTTCGAGCCGCGCCAAACTTCCCACTGGCCGGTCTCGGGGTTGTGCATCAACTCCTGCAGCACGAGTATTTGCCGATAGGGTGCCTTTGGTCCAAGCAGCTGTACGATCGAGTCACTGTGTGCGGCGACCGCGAATCCCATGGCCGGACGCTCGTGACAGACGAACGGCAGCGCAGACGGACTTAAAACCAAGGTGTTCTCATCGCAGTGGGTCAGAATATAATCAACCGCCCACGAAGTTTCGCGACTTGCGGCCATGTCGTTGGTCGCCTGATGCCGGGCGCTGACCGGCAAAGTGTAGCCGAGAATAAACAGGGCGGCTGCAATCTGCGCAACCCGAAGCCGCCGCGTCGTGTTCAGGAGCAAGGTGCCGGCATAGAGAACCGAGATGAGCAGCGCCAGCTGCAGCGGAAATGAAAGCCGCGCCGCAATCGGATCCGTCCATTTTCCCCAGAAATAGAAAAGCGTGAGAACGGAGAATCCGATGCCGTAGGCGATGAGACCGGCCACCGCCAGGAGCGGATCACCGTTCTTCAACCAAGTCGGAGCCGAACGCGCAAACTTCACCAGGCAGAGCAGCATCGAGATGATGCCAACCACGGACAGCAACGGAGAGTTGACCGTGCTGCCGTCACAATTGAAGAGAAAATAGAGATTTTCGGCGAGATTCCCGTTTAAAAAAGTCCAGCTGAAGGCCTCAACTCCCATTCGGTGGCTTTCGAAAAACCCCGGGTTGCCCACATACACGAAATTGATGAGCACTGGCGTCAGCAACAGAAGGGGCGACAACATCAACAGTCGGGACATCTCCATCCGCCGGGAACGCCACCAACCGAGGACCATCACGGCGCCAACCAAGAACCCGAGGATGAGCGATTCGTAGCGAACCTGGGCCGCAAACACGTAAGCGGCCACGAGCAGTTCCGAGTTTTCCAAGGTGGGTGCCCGCAAATGCCGGATGACTTGGATCATCACGGCCAGGACCATGGCGGCACCCAGGAGATCGAGGCCGCCGCCCGTCGCGATTTGCGCCACAAGGGGCAACCCGGTGGCAAGCAAAACGCCGAGCAGCCCAATCCCGGTGCCGCCGAGGAGAACTCCGATCAGATAAACCGTCCCGAGAAACGCGAAGCCCGCCATTGCATTCACGACGAAGGCATTGGCGGGGCGATATCCGGTTACATCGTGAACCAATGAGACCAAAAGGGTAAATCCCAATGGCCGTTTATCGATGTATTCACCTGTATATTGCATTTTCCCGTTGATATATTGGCTCTCGCTCGCCACGGCCGCATGGCGGGTCAAATGCATGTTCATTGACGTCGAAAGCATCGCATACTCATCGAACATCACGCGAAACCGGTGCGGTTCATTTACCTGCAGGAAAACCCCGCAAACGACTACGGTCAGCAGCCCCGGCAGGTGCCGTTTCCAGGCCGGAGGCTGGTTGCGAAAAGAGCGAAAAAGGAGCCAAAGAAACGCGACCAAAGAGAGCAACGTTGTCCAATACCCAAGGTACATGACCAGAACGCTGGCTACACCAAGCGACAGCGCGCCAAACCGGAGCCAGAAAATGATGACCAGGAACAGCGCGGCGATAAACAACCGGCGTACGCTTCCGTTGGTGCTGACACGGTCTGCGTGTTGCGGCAACATTTTCACGTCAGTGGTACTGAGCGGCATGTCCGCTTGGACTGCGATCATTTAATAGCGGCCACCAGGCGGTTTAAAATTCGCTATCGCCGAGGACATATATTCGCCCATCGGCAAAGCACCATGCCCTCGCCTGCCACCTAGGCACCTCATGCGGGGTGAACCTGCTTCGCTAAAACCACGAAGCCCAAGAGGCACCCCACCCACAACCAGATTAAATTCGGCGCGCCCTAGCGTAGCCAAACTGTACCATTATCCATTTACCCCGCCGCGCCTTCGCGTTCCACCTGTTCCGAATATTTTCCCTGGACCGCGAGTCCGTTGCACTTGGCGCGATGGAAAAGGGCCGCCTGCGCCGCCGCCACGTTGGCCGGGGCGCCTTTCCAGGTCTTCAACGCATCGTCCTGCAGCGCGCGCCCGTAGGAAAAAGTCAGTTTCCACGGAGCGCCGCCCGCCCGGCAGATGGCATTCAACCGCTCCGTCGCGGCCACGGCACTTTGCCCGCCGGAAAGAAACACGATCCCCGGAACCGCGGCCGGCACGGTCCGCCGAAAACAGCGCAGCGTGGCGGCGGCCACCTCCGAGGCATCGGCTGGCTGCGGACAATCCTTGCCCGACAGCACCATGCCCGACTTGAGCAGCATTTGCTCGAGGACGACGCGATGGTCGAAGAGCGCGGCAAACACCGTCTGCAACGTGGCGGTCGTGACTTCCTCGCAGCGCGCGAGCGTGTGGTTGCCATCCATCAAGACTTCCGGCTCCACGATCGGCACCAACCCGGCTTCCTGGCACAGCGCGGCGAAAAGCGCATGAGCGTGTGCGTTGGCTTCAAGGCAGGCTGTCGTCGGCAGGCGTTCGCCTATGGCAATCACCGCGCGCCATTTGGTGAAGCTCGCCCCAAGCTCCCGATATTCGGCGAGCCTTTCGCGAAGTCCGTCGAGCCCTTGGGTGATTTTTTCGCCGGCGAACCCCGGCAGATTCATCGTGCCCTCATCCACCTTGATGCCCGGAATAATTCCCTGCCGGGCGAGAGCTTCCGGCATCGAAGCGCTGCCCATCTTCTGGCGCATCGTTTCGTCAAACAGGATCACGCCGCTGATGAATTCGCCCAAGCCCGGAGTCGTGAACAACATCTCGCGATAGGCCCGGCGGTTTTCCTCGGTGGAGGGAATATTGAATTCTTTGAATCGCTTCCCGATCGTCGGGAAGCTTTCGTCTGCGGCCAGGATGCCCTTGCCCGGGGCCAAAAGCGCCTGCGCCGTCGATTCCAGGGTGGCTTCATTCATGATTTTCGCTCCTTGGTTTGAACTTGGAAGTGCTAGCCATTTTCTCCCACAGGGCGCGTTCCTCCGCCGTGACCGAGACCGGCGTCCGGATTTGCGCCGTGGCGTAAAGGTCGCCGCGCGTGCCGTCTTCCCGCGGCAGGCCGAGCCCGCGCAGGCGCAGGCGGGTCCCGGCCGCGGTGCCGGGCGGCACACGCAACGAGGTGGGGCCGTCGAGCGTGGGGATTTTCGCCCGCACCCCGAGCACCGCTTCCCACGGCGCGAGGTCGAGGTCGTAATAAAGGTCGGCCCCCTGCACGCTGAAATCGGGATGCCGCGCAAGGCGCACCCGCAGGTAGAGGTCGCCCGCGGGGCCGCCGCCGTGCCCGGCCCCGCCCTGGCCGGCGAGGCGGATGCGCTGGCCTTCGTGCACTCCAGGTGGGATGCGTACATTATACGTATCCGTTCTTTCGATACTTCCGTTGCCGCCCGGCCGCCGCAGAGTCACCTGGCGCTTGGAACCGCGCAGCGCCTCCTCCAGCGTGACGAGCAGGTCGGCTTCGACATCCTGGCCCTGGTGCGCAAACGCCTGCTCGTCGTCCGCATGGCCCTGCGCCCGGCGAAATGAGTCGAAGCCTCCCTGCCCGCCACCGAAGAACGATTCGAAGAAATCGCTGAAGCCTGTGCCGCCAAATTCAAACTCGGACTCGCCGTGGGTTGTGCGGGTTCGGCCGCGATTACCGCCCCGAGGGGCGGACGGGCCGGCGCCGCCGTTCTGCCAGTTCGCCCCCAATTCGTCGTAGCGCCGCCGTTTCTCCGGGTCGCTCAGGACCTCGTAGGCTTCGTTGATCTCCTTGAACTTGACCTCACCGGCCGCCTTGTTCTTGGCCACGTCCGGGTGATGGATGCGCGCGAGCTTGCGGAACGCCTGTTTGATTTCCTCCGCCGAGGCGGTGCGGGACACGCCCAACGTTTCGTAGTAGTCTTGGAATTTTACAGCCATGAGGTGAGGCGCAGTTCAATAATCGCGTCGAGCCTATCGGGATTGGCCGGTTTTGCAATGGTCGGCATCAAAGAGCATGTTCACGACGGGTTGTTCATCACGGGTGAGCTCGCAGTCGGGCTAGTTCCTGCCGCACTTCCTTTAAATCCGGCCGGATCTGCAACGCCGTTTCAAAATGGGCCATCGCCTCAGGCCCATGCCCCGGAACCTGCAGCAAGGCATACCCCAGGTTAACGTGGGCATCGGCGTAGCCAGGATTGATTTGCAGGGCGGCTTCAAACTCGGCGATGGCCTCGGGCAAGCGGGCCCGGATCTGCAGCAGGGCACAACCCAGGTTATAGTGCGCCTCAGATTGATCCGGGTTAATTCGCAGCGCCGCTTGATACGCGGCAATCGCATCAGGCAGGCGCCCCGGAATCTGCGACAGGACACAACCCGCATCGTAGTACGCGTCGGCAAGCTTCGGGTTGATTCGCAGCGCTGATTTATATTCGGCCAGAACCTCGGGCACGTGGCCGGGCATCCGCAACAGGGCATTGCCCAAATTAATGTGCGCTTCAGCGTAACCAGGATTTATCCGCAAAGCTATTTTATACTCCGCCACGGCGTCGGGCAAACGTCCAGGAACCTGCAACAGGGCATTGCCCAGGTTATTGTGCGCCTCGGCATATTCAGGTTTGATGCGCAACGCCGCCTGATACTCGGCAATTTCGTCGGACCAGTGCCCGGGAACATGCGAGTATGCCGTGCCCAAACTGACGTGTGCTCGCTCGTTATCCGTGCACTTCGCCACCGTGTCGCTCCAGATGGCCAGTTCGCTCCGGTAGTCTTTATTGCGCTGCACGCTGAGCCAGCCCAGTCCCACCACCAGGGCCAAAAAAATCACCACGCTGCGTCGTCCGAGTAACAAATAAAACCCCAACACCGCCAGCACCACCACCGGGGCCAGCGCCAGATACATACGATGCTCAGCCATCGTTTGGGTGCCGATGGCCACGATACTGGAACTGGGGGCCAGGATCGCAAAAAACCAGACCGCAAAAAAACCAATCACCGGACGTCGCCAGACCGCAAAGACCGTACCGATTGCCAGCAACAGCAAAACCGCGGCGTAAGGCACAATATCCATGGCCCGTTTGGCCAAAGCTACCCCGTAATCTAAAACCAGCGGACTTGGCCACAGGGAGAGCTGCAAATAATGTATAATCGCGTGAAATTGCGTCAGGGCATATGCCCACCAGGCCACGCCGGCCGAACCTCCGCGGCCATGGGTGCTGGCGACCAGGCCACCAAGCAAAAGCCAGGTGCTGGCCAGACCGCCATAGAATTGCCAGCGTCTCCTCCATGCTTCCAGGAAAGTCCCGGCCACGAAGGTGCGATCATAAAGCAACACGATGAGCGGCGCCGAAACCATCACCTCTTTGCTGGCCATGCCCAGCAAGCAGCAGAGGATGGAGGCTGAGAGCCAGAGTCCAGAGCTTCCGCCTTCGCTGAAGCTTCGGCGTGACGGGGAAGGCTGAAAGCTGAAGGCTGAATTCGGAAGCGATTCGCATTCCGTCCTCTCGCCTCTGGCCTGTTGCCTCTCGCCTGTTTCATCGGTGGAGCGGATGAAACAATACAACGTCAGCAAATAAAACAGCCCCATCAACGATTCGGCGCGCTGTACAATATAGGTTACCGACTCGGTCTGCAATGGATGCACGACCCAGATCGTCGCCATCGCTAATGCAAGCGGCGTCGCGTCCATCCCAAAACGCCCGCGGAGCGCCGGTTGCAGCAAAGTTCGCCGCATGATGCCAAACAGCACAAGGCCGGCCAGCGTGTGCACGAGCAGGTTGAACGCATGATATCCCCACACTTCGGTGCCGTTTAATGCGTAGTTGAAGGCAAAAGTCAGGTTGAGCATCGGCCGACCGCTCGCAGACGTCCCGTCTGCAGGAAACAACGCGCTCCCAAGATGCCTGATGGTCGGGTTGTCAGTGATCGTCGATTTGTCATCAAAAATAAACGGCCCGGAGAAACTGTTGTGGTACGCCGCCAGTGCCGCGAGCACAACGATGCCGCTTGCCAAAAAGGTCCCCCGACCAACGCAGAATGGGTTGGGTGCATCAGGCGACCCAGCGCACGGCATTGCCACCCTCGTTCGACCTTTTTCCGACATCGAGGAATTCCAATCCGTGAGCGAAGGGTCGGCAATAAGGATTAACGCGTCCGTTTTATTTGGACGAGATTTTCAAATTACCGAAGCCAGTTCACCCCACCAACGCCACGACTCCCGCGGCGCAAGCGGTGCCGAGATAAACGCCGGCGATCATGTCGCTGACAAAATGGTAGTCGGCGCCGAAGAGCCCAATCGCGACGGCCAGGATCGGCACGGCCCACAAACAGCGCCAACGACGAGCCCGCTGCCACAGCACGGCAAACGGGGCCGTGATCATCGTCATGTGGCCCGACGGAAACGACGCCCACCCTTCGCCGCCATGGAAGAAATGAAAACCATAAGCGCCATTTCCAATCCACGAGGGATTGTCGATCCAGGTTTCCGGCCACGTCCGGCCGAACACAAACTTCAACTGCTCCTTCATCACCACGGCGACCACCGCTGCGAGGCCGCAGGCGATCAGGGTTTTGCCACACGCCTGGGGTCGCCAGCCGCACGCGGCGGCAATGCCGGCCACGACCAGGCCGATGAGCGCCGCCGGCAGGACCGGATCGACGAGATGGGTCAGCCCCACGAAAAAGGCGGGATGCATTAGCGCATGCGCCCACGTAGAAGCCGGCCGGTCAACTAAGGCAATGGACAGGCCGATCAGGATGACCGCGGACAACACCGCCCGGCAAAACCGGCACCGGGGATTCGAAGCGGGAGGCAAATCCATATCAGCGACGATTAGCGTAGATTAGCGGTTAAACAAACTCGGATTTTGAACCACTGATTAACACTTATGGACACTGATGAAGACCCGTCTATCCCGATCCATTTTTCCCGCGGATTACGCAGATAAGCGCGGATGCGAGCAGCGTTAATGGTGGGGCGCGTTGACCTCAACGCGCTCAGAGCGTCTTGGGGTCAAGCCGCTCCACCTTTATGAGCACGGATGAGTAACAAGACATCCAAATCCAGGCGTGTTTGAGATCAGTGATCATCAGGGTACATCAGTGGTTAACTTCCGTGTTCGAATATCCGCGTTTATCCGCCTGCCCTTCGTAGCCCTGAGCTTGTCGAATGGGCGAAGTAGGGCGTGATCCGCGGGGATCTTTTCTTAACGCAGTTGCCAAACCGCGCATCCTGCCTGAAATTCATTTTTCTTATGAGCGACCTCGACGACCTTTACCAGCAGGTCATCCTCGACCACAACCGCCGGCCGCGCAATCGCGGCAAGCTGCCCACGGCCAACCGCGTCGCCCATGGTGACAACCCGTCGTGCGGCGACCAGTGTAGCGTTTTCCTGCGGCTCGAGGGCGACCGCATCGCCGACATCACCTTCGACGGCGAGGGCTGCGCCATCTCGCAAGCCAGCGCCTCGGTCATGACCACGCGGCTCAAGGGCAAAAGCACGGCCGAGGCCCGGGCGCTCTTCGACGAGTTTCACCAGATCATCTCCACCGGGAAGGCGCCCGACGAATTCAACGAACTCGCGGCCTTCGCCGGCGTGCACGCCTACCCTGCCCGCATCAAATGCGCCACGCTCGGCTGGCACGCCGCATTGGACGCTCTTCGGGAACGTCCAACGTCCAACATTCAACATTCAACATCCAACGTCGAACATCCAACGCCCTCCTCTGCCAAGGTTACTAAGGACGGGGCCAACGCTGAAAGTTGAGCGGACCACCAATTACCAACTACTAACTACCTAGCACGGCCTTTTTCTCCGATCTTCATGCCAAACTGGACCGATCTCCGCGCGCAGTTCCCCGCCTTGCACCAAACCATGCAGGGCGGCAAACCGCTCGTCTATCTCGACAACGCCGCGACCACGCACAAGCCGCGCGCGGTGCTCGACGCGCTCGCGCATTTCTACGAGCGCGACAACGCCAACGTCCACCGCGGCCTGCACGCGCTCTCGATGCGCGCGACCGACGCCTACGAGGCGGCACGCACGCGCGTGGCCAAGTTCATCAATGCGGCCGAACCGGCTGAAATTATTTTCACGCGGGGCACGACCGAGTCGATCAACCTCGTGGCCGCGAGCTGGGGCGGCGCGAACCTGAAAAAAGGCGACGTCATCCTGCTCACCGAGATGGAGCACCACTCGAACCTCGTGCCGTGGCAGCTCATCGCCCAGCGCACCGGCGCCACGCTCCGCTTCGTGCCCGTGACCGGCGATGACGGCTTGCTCGACCTTTCGCAACTCGACCGCCTGCTCACGCCCGAGGTCAAAATTTTCGGATTCACCCACATTTCGAACACGCTGGGCACGGTCAACCCCGTGGCGGAACTTTGCGCGCGCGCCAAAAAGGTCGGCGCCATCACCGTCATCGATGCCGCCCAGTCGGCCGGCCATACGCCACTCGATGTGCGGGCGCTCGGCTGCGACTTCCTCGCCTTCAGCGGCCACAAGATGGCCGGCCCCACCGGCATCGGCGTGCTTTACGGCCGCCGGGCGCTGCTCGACACCATGCCACCGTGGCAGGGTGGCGGCGGCATGATCGCCTCGGCCGATTTCCTGGAGAGCCGCTGGAAACCCGCCCCCGAGCGCTTCGAGGCCGGCACGCCCAATGTCGCCGATGCCGTCGGCCTCGCCGTGGCCTGCGATTTTCTCGACTCGCTCGACCGCGACGCCATCGCCAAGCACGACGGCGGGCTCGCCCGCGTCGCCTATGAAAAATTAAGCGAACTGCCCGGCATCCGCCTCCTCGGCCCGCCCGGCGGGCGCGGCGGCCTCGTCAGCTTCGCGCTGCATGACGTGCACGCGCACGACGTGGTGACGTTCGCCGACCAGGACGGCATCGCCCTGCGCGGCGGCCACCACTGCAACCAGCCGCTGATGCGAAAGCTCGGCCTCACCGGCACCACCCGCGCGAGCTTTTATGTTTACAACACGCCCGAGGAAATCGACGTGCTCGTCACCAGCCTGCGCCGCATCGTGAAGTTCTTTGCGGGATGAAAAAGTTCACGGTTCACGGTTTATAACTCCGCCGTCGTCATTGGTAGTTGGTAGAAATTGGACGCTGGGTGTTCGATGTTGGACGTTCAGAGGAGCTGCCAAACGAGGCCGAGCGCGCCGCCGGCAAACACAACGGGAATGATGCCGACCTTGAAGCGCTGCATGGCGAGAAACGCCACCAGCGCCACGGCGAGCGCGAACCAGTCCACCGGCGCATTTTTGGGGAAAATCACGTGCCCGGCGAACCACACGGCGAGGTTCAAAATCACGCCCACCACTGCTGCCGTCACCGCCGTGAGCGCCGTGTTCAACCGAGGATGCCGACGCATCCGCTCAATGTGCGGGGCGCCGAGAAAAATCCAGATGAAACACGGCACGAACGTCACCCACGTCGTCAGCGCCGCGCCGAGCGTCGCGGCCAGGAGCGGCGGCAACGCGCCGGGATGGTTCCAGCCACCGAGGAAACCCACGAATTGCAGCACCATGATGAGCGGGCCGGGCGTCGTCTCCGCCAGGCCGAGGCCGTCGAGCATCTGCGACGCGCCCAACCAGGAGAATTTCACCACCGCCTGCTGCGCCACGTAGGGCAGCACCGCGTACGCGCCACCGATGGTGACCATCGCGGCCTTGCTGAAAAAAAATCCCTCGCGCGCGAGCGCACTATCCCACCCCTGCCACAGTCCCACCGCCACCACCGGTGCAAACCAGAGCGTCCCGCCCACGACCACGACGCGCAGCGAGTAGCCCAAGGTGGAACTCGGTGGCTTGGCGCTCCCGGAATCTTCCATGGGCGGCAGAGTCGGCTTACTCCATCCAAAAAAACTTCCACCGAAGAATCCCAGCACGCCGGCCCCGAGTACGATGGCGGGAAATGGGGCATGCAGGAAAAAAATCATGCCAAAGGCCACCGCGGACAACGCCCAGTGCATGGGGGTCTTCAACGATTTCTTCCCGATGCGCAGCATCGCGGCGGCAACGATGGCGATGACCGCGGGTTTCAACCCGTAAAAAATCGCCGCGATCCACGGCAGCGCGCCGTAACTCACGTAGATGTAGCTAAGCCCCCACAATATCACCGCCGACGGCAGCACAAAGAGTATGCCCGCGGCCAGCCCGCCGCGGGCACGGTGCAGCAGCCAGCCGCAGTAAATTGCAAGCTGCTGCGCCTCCGGCCCGGGCAACAGCATGCAATAGTTGAGCGCGTGGAGAAAATGCTCCTGGTCGATCCACTTCTTCCGGTCGACGAGCTCCGTCTGCATGATGGAGATTTGTCCCGCCGGCCCGCCGAAGCTGATGAAACCGAGCTTCAGCCAAAAGCGCAGGGCCTCGCGAAAGGTGGGAGGAGCGGACACGCGGTGAACATTCAACATTCAACATTCAACGTCCAACTACTAAATAGATCGATGTGGGCGGGGTGCCCTCACCCCGCGATCAACTTCGGTGCGGGGTGAGGGCACCCCGCCTACATTCTGAAATTTCAGTTTACGGTATCTTCAACTGCATCCCAACCTTAAGGTCGTTGTCGCTTTTCAGCACATCACGATTTGCGGCGTAGATGTCGCGCCATTTGCTCTTCGTGCCATAGTAATGCTGGCTGAGACTCATCAGCGTGTCGCCCTTCGACACCGTGTGGGTGTGGCCCGTCGCGGTCGAAGAAAGGGTCATGCCCGAGTGCGCCGCGGACGCGTGCACCGGAGCCACAGCCGGCCGCTCCGTGGTCATCGGAGCGCGCGTGATGACGGGCCGCGGCGCATCGGCAACCGTGTCGGGCTCCGGTTGGGCAGGCGGCGGGCTGGTCTCGGCGGTCTCGCTAGCCGGCGCGGGCCGGTTAGCGCGGAGCGCGGCGAGCTCGCTCTTGAGGGCGTCGTTTTCCTTCTGCAACCGGTCAACGACATCGCTGAGATCGGGCTGCAAGGCATCGCTGCCGAGAGGTTGGCCGGGCAGCGTGCGCGCAAAATCGCGCATGCAGGCGGCAATGCGCCCGCGCACCAGGCTGGCCTGCGGGCTGTTCGGAGCCAGCTCGAGATACTTTTTGTAGTAGTAAATAGCCGTGATCGGATCCTTGACGTGGTCCTGGTAGAGCAGGCCGGCTTCGAGGTGCGACTCGGGCGCGTCCTCGCCGCGCTTGGCGATAATTTTCAGGAAAGCGCCCAGGGCCTCCTGGTCGCGGCCTTGCTGCTCAAGGGATTTGCCGTTTTGGTAGGAGGGATCGTCCTTCTCCGTCGAGTAAGGCGACTCGTCGTTGCGCGTGCAACCGGCCAGCAGGATCAGGACACCAAGGACAAAGGGAAGAAACCGACAAAAACGACGCATTGGAAAAGAAATTGAACCAGAGGGAAAGTTAGACGTAACTTCCGCAAGCAGCTCACGCAACTCAAACCCTAAATGGCCTAAATGACGCTCGATTCAAAATCCGCGCTCGCCCGCGCCCGCATCTGCCTCGGCATTGAGAGGGACGCGCTTGCGGCCACGGCGGACGGCCTGGGCGAGGAATTTGTCAACGTCGCGCGCGCGGTCGATGAAGTGACCCTGGCCGGCGGCAAACTGCTCTTCAGCGGCGTGGGCAAGTCCGCGCACATCGCGCAAAAACTCGCGGGCACGTTCAACAGCACCGGCATCTCCTCGTGTTTTCTCGATGCCACCCAGGCGTTGCACGGCGATCTCGGCCTGTGCGCGGAGGGCGACCTCGCGATTTTGCTCAGCAACAGCGGCCAGACCGAGGAAATCGTGCGCCTCGTACCCGTGTTGAAACGCTTCGGCGTCAAAATCATCGCCCTCACGAGTACGACCGGGTCGGACCTCGCCCGCACAGCCGACCTGAAACTCATTTACCGCGTACCCCGCGAGGCGTGTCCGCTCGACCTTGCCCCCACCGCCAGCACGACCGCCGCGCTCGCGCTCGGCGACGCCCTGGCCATGGTGCTGCTCGAAGGCCGCGGGCTCACCCGCGACGACTTCGCCAAGTTTCATCCCGCCGGCACGCTGGGCCTGCAGCTCCTGCTCCGCGTCAAGGACATCATGCGCACGGGAGACCGCACTCCCGTCGCCCTGCACACGGTGACCACGCAGGCCGCCATCCTCGCCATGACCAAGGCCAAGGCCGGAAGCATCGCACTGGTCGATCCGAAAACCCGCAAGCTCACGGGCATCCTGACCGATGGCGATTTTCGCCGCAGCGCGCTGACCGGCCCGGATTTTCTGAAGAAAAAAGTCTCTACCTTCATGACCCGCTCGCCGAAAACCATCACGGAAGACGCGCTCGTAGTGGAGGCGCTGCGGCTGTTTGGGCAGCACAAGATCGACGACCTCATCGTCGTGGATGCGCGCGGCAAACCCGTCGGCCTGATCGACGGCCAGGATCTGCCGAAGCTGAAAATTGTATAAGGTGGAGCGCGTCGTCCCTGACGCGCTCAAGCTCAAACTCGTTTTTATTTTAACCGCGGATAACGCGGATGTGCGCGGATAATTATCTTTTGTCATTCCGAGCCGTGCGAGGAATCTCTGCTGTTATTGTTGATTTCAATTTCGGAGATTCCTCGCACGGCTCGGAATGACAGTGGAAACCTATCCGCATAATCTGCGGCTCTATTTCCTCACTCGCCGGAGAAAGTGACGATGACCGTGCGGGCGTGAGCGGCGCGGCGGTGCTCCCAGAGGAAAATTCCCTGCCACGTGCCGAGCAGCAAACGCCCTTGGTCGAAGGGCACCGTCTCGCTGGTGCGGGTCAGAACCATTTTTATATGGCTGGGCATGTCGTCGGGGCCTTCGAGGGTGTGGGCAAAATTCGGATCGTCCGCGGGCACGAGCCGGTCGAGCCAGGCCTCGAGGTCGCGCTGTGCGGTCGGGTCGGCATTTTCCATGATGACGAGGCTCGCGCTCGTGTGCTGGCAGAAAACGGTGGCGACCCCGCGGGTAAGGCCGCTGCGCGACAACTCGCCCGCGACGGCGTCGGTGATTTCGTGCAGGCCCGGGCCGCGCGGGCGAAGCGTGAGCGTGGCGTGGTGTATCGCCATAAGCGATGGATTACAGATTACAAATTGCAGATCACAGATTGAGATTAAAAATTCAGAATTCGGTGCGCACGACTTTTGCCAAGCGTTCTATACCACGCAGGTGGAATTACGGTTATTCGCGAACAGCCCTGCTTATTATCTGTAATTTGTAATCTGTGATCTGCAATCGCCTCAGCCTCCCCCGCCGCCGAGCGCACTTTCACCGGGTTTGGTCATGGACATGGGTTCGAGGGCTTTGTCGAGCATGGCGGCATCCATGAGTTTTTTCTCCAGCACAACTTCACGGAGGGTTTTATTTTTGGCGAGGGCTTCCTTGGCCACGGCCGCGGCCGTATCGTAGCCGATGTACGGGTTGAGCGCGGTGACGAGCATGAGCGAGCGGTCGACGAGTTCACGGCAGCGGGCGGCGTCGGCCTCGATGCCAACCACGCACTGGCGGGTGAAAGCGCGCGCGCCGTTGGCGAGGCAGTGAATGCTTTCGTGCAACGCATGCGCCATGAGAGGGATGGTGACGTTGAGCTCAAAGTGGCCGTCGCGCCCGCAGGTGGTGACGACCTGCGACAGGCCCTGCACGTAGATGCAAACCTGCACGAGCATCTCGCTCATCACGGGGTTGACCTTGCCGGGCATGATGGAGGATCCGGGCTGCGTGGCGGGCAGGCGGAGTTCGGCGATGCCGGAGCGCGGGCCGGAGCCGAGCAGGCGGATGTCGTTGGCGATCTTGGTCAGGCTGGCGGCGATGGTGGCGAGGTGGCCGGCCACCTCGACCGCGTCGTCGCGGCCGCCCTGGGCCTCGAAATGGTTGGCGGCCTCGCGGAAGGCCACGCCGGTTTTTTCGCCGAGGATGCGGCAGACTTTTTTCGGAAACTCGGGATGGCAGTTGATGCCGGTGCCGACGGCGGTGCCGCCGATGGCGAGTTCGCCGAGCGCGGCGATGGATTTTTTCGCGCGTTCGACCGCCTTGCGCGCCTGCGCGGCGTAGCCGGAGAATTCCTGGCCGAGGGTGAGCGGCGTGGCATCCATCAGGTGGGTGCGGCCGATCTTGACGATGCTGGAAAACTCGGCGGATTTTTTCTCGAGCGCGGCGGCGAGTTCGCCGAGCGCGGGCACGAGGTTTTCCTTGAGCGCCACCGCGACGCTGACGTGGAGCGTGGTGGGAATGATGTCGTTGGACGACTGGCCAAGGTTGACGTCGTCGTTGGGGTGAATGGGTTTCTTCGAGCCGATGGGATGGCCGGCGAGCTGCGCGGCGCGGTTGGAGATGACCTCGTTGATGTTCATGTTGCTCGAGGTGCCGGAGCCGGTCTGAAAAACATCGACGGGGAAATGCGCGCTGAGTTTGCCGTCGATGATCTCGCGCGCGACCTGCTGGATGAGCTTGCTTTTGTCCGGGCTAAGGCGACCGAGCTCTTCGTTGGCCAGGGCGCACGCGAGCTTCACGAGGCCGAGGCCACGGATGAAGCCCTCGGGCATGGGGCGGCCGCTGACGGGAAAGTTGAGCACGGCGCGCTGGGTGGAGGCGCCGTAAAGGGCGTCGTCGGGCACCTGCATCTCGCCCATGGAGTCTTTTTCGATTCGCATCGTGGCAAAAGGCTTACCACACGCCCACCGCGTGGCCAGAGGGAAAATCAAAAAGCCCCACCTTTGGAGTGGGGCTTAAGCACATTATGAGAGGAACGCGCGGGTCGGTCAGAACTTGAGCGACACACTGTTGCCACTGGCGTCGAAACGGCCGGCATCATCGGCGAGGCCGTCGTCGCCCATGCGGGTGGCGAGGCGTTGATGCATGAGGGTCACAGGATCGACGGCGCTGACCAGGCGGACATCGGTCAGCGCAGCGAGCAAGCGCGCATGCTGCGTTTCAGTGGGCGAAGAAACCTGGGCGAGCGGATCGGCGGTGCGGCGGGCTTTGACCTCGCCCATCGATTCCAAATTGGAAACCGGCCGGGGACTGGCGAAGCGTTCATCGGCAAAGCTGACCAACATGGAATGCTCGGACAGCGAAGTCGCGTCGGTCGCCTGAAGTGTATCGGGCAGCCAAGTGACCGTGGTGGGGAGTTCCCGGGTGGTGGCAAGAGCCGCCGGGTGGTTGGCAGGCGGCATTGAGGCCGCTGTCATGGAATTTGTTTTCTCCGGCAGCGTCACGGCAGGTGACGGCGCAAGGGCCGCGACCTCGTTCCGCAACGCAGCGGGCGCGGGTGCAATTTTCGCCACGGCGGCGGGCAATTTGCCAGCGCGCGCGATTTCAGCCACCGGCGACATATATTGATGCGCGACCATGAGGGCAAAGGCGAGCGCCGCGGTTGCACCGAGCGGGAGATAGGAAAAACGCGTGAGCGTGCGCGCGGCGGAATGCCACCAACGTTTCTTGCCCACGAGCGCAGCCAGTTGCTTGGCTTGAAGCTCGCGATCAAACTGGGCCCAAAACTCGGCGGGGGGGCGCTCAGCGCGCTTGAGACGCAGCAGGTCTTCGAGGGTGACTTTGTCAGGCGGCAGCTGGCTCATTTACGCAAATAGGGTTGAAGTTCAGCCTGTAAAAGCTGCTTGGCATAGTGCAGGCGCGAACGCACCGTTCCGACGGAACAGTCCATAACCTCTGCAATCTCAGCATGGCTGAGCTCATCGATTTCGAATAAAGTAATCACGGTTCGATGGTTGATAGACAGTTTTTGCATCGCATCGTTCAATTTTTCCTGAAGCTCCTTAACAAAGGTGTCGCGCTCCGCCCCGCTTTTATCCGTGAGCGCAGCGAGGATTTCGGTGTTTTTTCCCTCTTCGACGACCTTTTCGAGGCTGAAAAAGGTGCGCAGGCGGTTTTTTCGCAAGTGAGTTACGGTTGAGTTGACCGCAATGCGATAGAGCCAGGTGAAAAACGTGGCATGGCCTTGGAAGCGATTAATGGACTGGAAGGCCTTGATAAACGTGTCTTGCGCCAGATCAGCCGTGTCCTCGCGATTTCCGGTCATGTTGTAGATGACCGAATACAGCCGTTCGCGATATTTAACGATCAGGCGGTTGAAGGCCGCAACGTCACCGGCCTGCACTTGTTGCACCAGGGCGCGATCGGCGTCAGCTTCCTGCTGGCGCTCGGGATTCGCGACGAATGCCTTGGTGATGGCCTTGGATGCTTCCATGCTCGAGTCAGTTATACGAAGATTGCCGGGGCGCGCAAATGGAAACTGCGCATCCTAGGTGTCAGTGGTGCTGGTCAGGTTTTCAACTTGGGCCCGCAACACGTCGGCGAGTTGTCCAAGCAATGGCGTGGGCGGCAGTTTCGGCCAGGGTTCGAGCGCCGAGGTGGCGAGGGAAAGTTCGGCGTGGATGGCTTTCGCGACGACGGCAAAAATGCCGTGTGCGCGCATCTGCCCGAGCCGGAGCGCAAACTTAGGCGGGCCATCGCCGCGAATTTCCGCGGCCAGCCCGGCGCGTTCGCCGGCGGGCAGGTGCTCAAGCAGCACCAGGAGCGGCAGGGTGAGCTTGCCGCCAGCCAGATCGGTGCCGAGGGTTTTGCCGATGCGCCGCTCCTCGCCAAAAAAATCGGCGAGGTCATCGTACATTTGATAGGCGATGCCCAGGTGCCGGCCAAAGGCGGACACCGCTTCGACATAGGCGGATTCGTAGCCGGCCAGGGAGCAGCCCAGCTGGCACGACACCCGGAAAAGCTCGGCCGTTTTCAAATCGATGATGCGGAGGTAATCGGCCTGCGTGATCTCGGTCGTCCCGCGACGCATCGTCTGCACAATTTCCCCGGAGCAAACACGACGCGTCGATTCGGAAACCGCCGCGCAAACCTCGGTCGTGGGAAACTGCGCGGCCAGGTGCAACGCGTGGGCAAAGAGCACGTCGCCCATCAGCACAGCCGCAGTCGTGCCATAGACGCGCTCGGCCGTGCGGCGCCCGCGGCGAAGATCGGCCCCATCCATGATGTCGTCGTGCACGAGCGTGGCCAGGTGCACCATCTCGACAATGGCTGCGGCGCGGACAACGCCGGGGGAAATGGTTTTGGCCTCGCGCCAGCCGCTGAAAAAAACGAGCGCCGGCCGCAGGCGTTTGCCGTGGGTTTCGAGGCAATATTCGGCGAATTCGCGGATTTCCGGCTCAAAGGCCGTGAGCTGCGCGTGCAGCATGCCATCGAGCTGGGCCAGGTGCGGCTGCAGCAGCACGAACAGGTCGGCAAATCCGGCGGCGGGTGGCGGGCTGACGGCTGGCATGGGATGAATAAGGGAGTCTAGGCACAAAACAGCCGGATACCATTTCAAAATGCAAAATGGGCAGCCGTTTGCAATTGCACCCTACCCTTCATTCCTCCGGGAGCGGCCGGTCCTTGGTCTCGGGCAGGAAGGGTAAAACGACGAAACCGAGCAGAAGCACCAAGCTCACCCACATGCCGGCGGTGCGAAAGCCCTCGATGTTGCCGCCGAGCCGGTTGGTCAGCACGCCCATGGTGAAAGGGGCGGTCGCCGCCGCCAAACGGCCGAAGTTATAGCAGAAGCTCGTGCCGGTGCTGCGCAGGCTCGTGGGGAAAAGCTCGGGCAGATAAATGGCGTAGCCGGCCAAGACCGACAACTGACCGAAGCCCATGAGCGGAAGCATCCAATAGATGTCATGGATTTCGCGCATGAACCGGAAAACGAGCAGGGTCGAAAGAAACGAAAACAAAAGGCCAAAGCCGATCGCGAAGCGACGGCCTTTTACCTGGGCTAGCTTGGACACGGTCATCATGCCGCAAAAAGCCCCGACGTTTTGCAGCAGCAGGCCAAGGGCGCGCCAGTAGGTTTTCTCGCTGGCGAGCGCCGCGGGGGTCAGGTGGGCGGAGGCCAGGTGCTGTTCAATAATGGATCCGACAATCTTGGGATGAAAATTTCCCAGGCCCCACAAGCCCACGATGCCAGCGCCGCAGAGAACCAGTCCGAACCAGGCGTGCCGGGACCACACGGGATGTTTCAACAAGTTGCCGTAGGAACCGAACTTGATGCCCTTTTTCGCGCCGTCGGCCTTGGCCTTGACCCATTTCTCCGGTTCCTTGAGGCGGGCCAGGACAAAAACCGCCAGCAAGGCGGGCGCTGCGCCGACGATGAACACCGCCTGCCACGGCTTCAGACCCAACGGTAGGAGCTGTCGGACCGCGAGCCAACCGATGCCGATGCCGATCAGACCGGCGGCAATATTGCCCCAAGTGGACAGGGCTTGCAGGAGGCCGAGCGCCGGCGCCCGGGTTTCATCCGGGATGGAATCGGCCACCAAGGCGACCGCCAATCCGAAGATGCCTCCCACCCCGATGCCCGTGAGAAAAAGAAATCCGCAAAAGCTTGCGAAGCCCGTGGCAAAAGCGCTCAAGCCGGTGCAAAGGGAATAGTTCAGCACCGAAACGGTAAGCATTCGGGCGCGGCCAAAGCGGTCACCCAATGCCCCAAAGATGAGCCCGCCCAACGCCCAGCCGACCAGAAAAACCGACGTGGTGTAGGTGGCATACTCGGTCGCCCTGGCTTTGTCGCGCAGCAGATCTTCCATCGCACTGTCGCGCGCGAGATTGAAAAACTGCTGTTCGAAACAATCGAAGAGCCAGGCCAGTGAAGCGGCGATGAAAATAATCCAATGCTCGCGCTTGAACGCACGCCACCACGGTTGGATAGAGGATGTCATAGGTTGAAAGGAGACCGGAAATCAGGCGCCGGGGTGAATGAGTTTCACCGGTTGGCCGCTTTCAGCCGAGGCATAAATCGCGCGAATGAACGCAACGGTTTTGCGCGCCTCGCGGCCGTCGATGGCCGGGGGATGACCGTGGTGCAAGGCGTCGATTAAATCCTGAATCTGCCGGAGATGTCCGTGATGGCTGATGGCATTCGGCGCACTCGCGCCGGAACGCATGCGGTCGTCCGGCTTCGTGGCGCGCACCGCGTCGTCGCCGGGCAGCGGCGCGCGAAAATCCCAGCGCGCGATAAAATCGTCCTCCAGCGCGACCGAGCCATGCTCGCCGCAAATCTCGATGCGCCGCCGCCAGCCCGGGTAGATCGCCGTGCTGGCCTCAATCACGCCGAGCCCGCCGTGCGCGAACCGCAACGCGGCGCAGGCGGTGTCCTCGGTCTCGATACCGGTGTGCACGCGCCGGGTTTTCCACGCGAAAACTTCCTCCGGCAGGCCGGCGAACCATTGCAACAGGTCGATGGCGTGGATGGCCTGGTTGATGAGTGCACCGCCGCCATCGAGCGCGAGCGTGCCCTTCCAGCCGGTATAATACTCCGGGGCGCGATGCCACTTCACATAGGCGCTGCACAACACGAGCCGCCCGAAACGCCCGGCCTCGAGCGCGGCTTTCACCGCGCGCGCGCCTTCGCCAAAACGCGCCTGAAAAATCGGCACCACCCGCACGCCGGCCGCATCGGCCGCGCGCAAAATTTCATCGGCGCGCTCAACCGTGATCTCGAGCGGTTTCTCGATGACGACATGCTTGCCCGCGCGGATCGCCGCCAGCGCGACATCGCGGTGGGCGCCGCTCGGCGTGGTGACGCAAATCACGTCGATATCGGGACGCGCCACCAGTTCCTCGACGCGCGTCGTCGAGAAGGGCACGCGATGTTTTTCGGCGAACGCCCGGACTTTTTCTTCCGAGCGCCCGGCGACGCCGACCAAACGGGCGCCGTGCGCTTCATGAATCGCCTGCGCGTGGTAGTCGGCGATCATGCCGACGCCGACAAGGCCAAAACCAATCGAGGGAGGGACAGTCATGGGGCGAAGAAAAACAAACCAAGGGCGTGGTCGCATCTCAACAGGAATAGCACAAGGACGGCTCAATTAGGACTCGGCCCTGCATTCACCCGCCCACGCGGGTCCCGGGCGGTCCATGAAAGCGACGCGCGGATGATCTCCGGCGTAAACCTTCGGAAAATATTTGTCGGTAGGCTAACACCCCATATCGCCCTGCGGCCTTCCGGCCCACACTCACGTGGCCAGAAACTGTGAAACGCTTTCCCCATGGAGAGCCCGACGAACAACCCACAAAAAACGCCCAGTCTTGGACAATTACTGCACAGGCAGGCGTGGAAATCTCAGCCATACTAACTGTGCTCAGTCTAATGAAGCATCCGCCAGATGATCCCAAACCTACGCTACGCCAAGGTTAGCTTGATCCTTGGCGGGATCAGCGTTTGGGGGATCCTGCTGGTTTCCTGCGTCATGACCGATCGCATCGTGGTCGCGCCTCCCCAGGTCGCGGGCGCGAAATTCGTCGGCTCCGAGGAATGCGCCCAATGCCATGAGGAAATAACCAAGGGCTTTGCGAGCGCTACCCACGCCAAGATCATGATCGCGGGCGAAAACGCCAAAGGCCTCGGTTGCGAAGCGTGCCACGGTCCCGGGAGCAAGCATGTCGAGTCCGGTGGCGCAACCGGCACCATCGTCAATCCAAGGAAGTCGCCCGAGACCTGCTTCCAATGCCACCTCGACAAGCGCGGCGAATTTAACCTGCCGCATTCCCATCCCGTGCTGGCCGGACACATGAGCTGCGTGGATTGCCACGATGTGCACAAGGGCGATGCCATCAGGGGTAGCGGCGCCAGCCTGGAATCACAAAACGAAACCTGCACCCAGTGCCACACGGCC
>DATMLS010000053.1:0-3577 GCA_035569995.1 Opitutaceae bacterium
CTACGAGGCGGCGAAGGAAATCCTGCTGCAATACGACCGGCTGGCCAGCGAATTGCAGGAGATGAAAAAAATCATCAGCGGCACCATCCGCCTCTCGACGATCTACTCGATCGGCCTCCACGAGCTGCCGCCCTACATCAAAAAATTTCTGCACGACTACCCGTCGGTCAACGTGCGGGTGGAGTACCGCCGCTCGAACCTCGTTTACGAGGACATCCTGCACAACTCGGTCGATTTTGGCCTGGTGGCGTTCCCGGTGAAGGCGCGGCAGATCGAGATCCTTCCGTTCCACAACGACCGGCTCGTGTTGATCGCGCATCCCAACCATCCGCTGGTGAAGGACGGCGAGGTCGAGATCAAGCATCTCTCCGGGCACAAGTTTATCGGCTTCGACCCCGATATCCCGACGCGCAAGGCGGTCGACCAGATTTTCCGCGACCACAAACTCGAAATCCAGCCGGTGATGGAATTCGACAACATTGAGACGGTGAAACGGGCGGTCGAGATCGACCACGGCATTGCGATCGTGCCGCAGACGACGGTGCAGCAGGAGGCGAAGCAGGGCACGCTCGCGGTGATGCATTTCAAGGGGAAGGAATTCACCCGGCCGCTCGCGATCCTTTATCGCAAGGGCCGCGTGCTCACGCCGGCGATGAAAAAGTTCATCGAAACGCTCGGCTTGGATTTGTCCGCGGTGTGCGAGGCGTGAAACGCAGGTTTCCGTCAGCCCAGATCTGAGATTTCAGATCTCAAAGACGTGGTGGCAAAACCACCGTGCAACACGCAGGAACGTTGGACGCCGTGACGGTCTAACGAACCATGCAATTTGCAGCCTTGACCCCGTGGGCAACCTCAGTTCCTAGCTTGGGCATGATGGATGGATTGATCGCGATCTATACCCTGACCCTGGCTGGGTTGGCGTTTTTCGCGGTGCATCGCGTCAAGCTGCTCTGGCTTTATTTCCGCCGCCGGCCGCCGACCCAGCCGCCCGTGTGGACTGGGCCGCAACCACACGTTTGCGTGCAGTGCCCGGTGTTCAACGAACCGCTGGTGGTCGAGATGCTGCTGGAAAAAGTCACGGCGCTGCGCTGGCCGGCGGAATTGCTCGAAATCCAGATTCTCGATGACTCGACGGATGAAACATCCGAGATAATCGAGCGCTGGCTGCAGGCGCATCCGGCGCGTTGCACGCATTTGCGCCGCCATAACCGGGAAGGCTACAAGGCCGGCGCGCTCGCCCGGGGCATGGCGCGCAGCCGCGCGGAATTTTTCGCGGTGTTTGACGCGGATTTCCGTCCCGAGCCGGATTTTTTGGAAACGCTCATGCCTTATTTCGCCAACCCGCGCGTGGGCGTGGTGCAGGCGCGGTGGGAGTTCATCAACCGCGAGCGAAGCCTGCTCACCCGCTTCCAGGGAATCTTTCTCGATGCGCACTTTATCGTGGAGCAGGCGGGGCGGTTCTCCGGCGACTTGTTTTTCAATTTCAACGGCACGGCCGGCATGTGGCGCCGCACCGCGCTGGAGGAAGCCGGCGGCTGGTGCGCCGACACGGTGACGGAGGACCTCGATGCGAGCTACCGGGCGCAGCTTTGCGGCTGGAAGTTTATCTATCTCGAACACTACACGGTGCCCTCGGAGCTGCCGGAAAACCTGACGGCGTTCAAATCGCAGCAGCGTCGCTGGACGAAGGGCGGCATGCAGGTCGCGCGCAAGCTCCTGGGCACGGTGCTGACGAGCGACCAGCCGGCGCGGGTGAAGCGTGAGGCTTTCAACCACCTGCTGACCGGCCTGGTGCATCCCCTCCTCGTGATGTTTTCGATTTTATTCGTGCCCTGCCTTTACCTGATCGGGGCGCGTCCGGGCGGCCTGTGGCTTTGGATCAACCCGCTTTCCATCGTGGCGGCGGGCGGCTCGACGGTGACGCTCTACGTCACGGGACAATACTTCCGTGAAGGGCGCTGGCTGCAGGGTTGCGTGTGGCTGTTGTGTGCGCCCTTCGTCCTGGCTTTCGGGCTGGCCATGAGCGTGACGTGCGGCGTGGCGACGCTCGAAGGACTGTTGACCAAGGGCGGCGAGTTCGTGCGCACGCCCAAAGGCGGCCGCGCCGCGTCCGTGGGCGGGCTGATTGGGCAGCTGCGCAGCCGCACGCTCTTCACCATGATAACCCTGGTCGAAGTCACGCTTGGGCTGGGCATGTTTTTCGGGGCAGTATATTTCAGCGCCAATGCCAAGGACTACATTGCCGCGATCCTGCTGGTGAAGGCCACGGGCTTCCTGGGACTGGCCGCACTGTCGGCGCCCGACCTCTGGCCGCGTTTTGGGACCGTTCGCGCGTAACAGCCTGCTAAACGGGAATAATCGGTTGCGCCCGCGCTCACACGGGTAACCTTGTTCCATTCATGAAAACGCTACGCCTGCTGACGGCCCTGGTTGCCGCCATTTTTTCCTTCAGCCCGGTTCGCGCTGACGCGGTCCCGGCCACGCCGGCGCCGGGCTGGGCGCTCAAGGACGTGGACGGCAAGCCGGTGAACTTTTCCTCGTTCAAGGGCAAGGTTGTCGTGCTCGATTTCTGGGCCACCTGGTGTGGGCCGTGCCGATCGGAGATCCCCGGCTATGTGAAGCTGCAGGAAAAATACCAGGACAAGGGGTTGGTCATCATCGGCGTGTCGCTCGACCAGGCAGGCCCGGAGGTGGTGAAAAAGTTCATCGGCGATTTCCACGTGAATTACCAGGTCGTGATGGGTGACGATGCCGTGGTTGAAGCCTTTGGCGGTGTCGATGGGATCCCCACCACGTTCATCATCGATCGCACGGGCAAGATCCGCGACAAGAAGGTCGGAGCGATGGAGACCGCGGCGTACGAGAAGGTCTTGCTGCAGTATTTAAACTAGGGCGGTGCAATACGAAGGCCAGGCCTGTCCCGGGTGGTAGGAGCCTGCTTGCAGGCGATATTACGAGCCTGTTTCTTTTATCGTCCAGTTGGACTATTTCTCAGCCAAGGTCGCCTGCAAGCAGGCTCCTACGGTGGTGCGAACGATTTAAAAAATAAGAAGGGGCCGGCGAAACCCCTAACGCCGGCCCCATGTATTTCTTTATCCGGTTTGCGGCCGGATTCCATGTTACCCCAAGACCCTGCCGTGGCAGGGAAGTTCTAACACATGATTGAGCATTGGCCGTGCCAGCCGCGAAAAATCTTCGAGTGATTTGGCAACCCGACGCGCGGTTAGCAGAGTTTTTCAACCGCCTGCTAGTTTTCCGTATGGAAACGAGTGATTTCCGCGAGTTGGTCGGCAACTTCGCGGTCGCTGCGGCAACGGGGCATTTTACTTTGGCCGCCCCACTTGCCGGCGCTGCGCATCCATTGCTCGAAAACACCCGGCATGACGAGGCGCACGACGGGCGGAGCAAGGCCGCCGCCCTTGCGCTTGGCCTCGTAGTCGTCGTTGAGGCGTTTCAGTTCCGCGTCGAGCTCGGGGGCCATGACCGGGCCGGTGGGCGTCTCGATGGTGGGCACCTTGAGCTCGACCCACCACTCGTGCTGGCCGCGCTTCTGGCCGGTGGCGGTGTTCGCGAAAAT
>DATMLS010000054.1:0-2973 GCA_035569995.1 Opitutaceae bacterium
GTTTCACCGTTCGCTTTCGCGCGAACTGGACTTCAGCCGAGAGGAAGGGAACCTCCGGCGGTTTGCCGCCAATTTCGCGGCCGACCCGACGGTGCATTTTCCGCAGGTCGTTCCCGAGTGGTGCACCAACCGCGTGCTCACGATGGAATCGATGAGCGGCGTGAGCCCGCGTGAAGCTGCCCGGCTCGACCAGGTCGGCGTCAGCCGCGAGGAACTCGCCCGCCGTGGCGCGACCGTCTGGATGGAGATGGTATTTCGCGATGGTTTTTTTCACGCCGATCCTCATCCCGGCAACCTCCTCGTGCTTCCTGGCGGTGTCATCGGCATCCTCGACTGCGGCATGGTGGGCAGCATCGACGAATCGTTGCGCGAGACCATCGAGGAAGGTTTGGGTGCCATCGCCGACCGCGATGGCACCCGTCTGTCCTATCTGCTCATGGATCTTTGCTCGGTCGGGCCCGATTTCGACGAAGGGGCCTTTAAATCCGATGTGGCCGATTTTGTGGCCTTCTATGGCAACCAGCCCATCGAACGCTTGCAGCTCGGTGGCGCCCTCAACGAGATGAGCCGGATCCTCTCGGGTTACCGTTTGAACCTGCCCGGCGGGGTCGCGAGCCTGATCAAAACGTTTGCCATGCTCGAAAGCACGGCCCAGTTGCTCAGCCCGTCGTTGAACGTGCTCAAGCTGATTGAGTCGTATCAGCGTAAGATTCTCCTCCGCCGTTATTCACCACGCGCGCAATGGAAGAAATTCCAGGCCGTCCTTGGCGACTGGCGCCGCCTCGGCGAAAGGCTGCCGCGCGGCCTCGACGACATTTTCAAAAAAATCCAGGGCGGCAAGTTCGATATCCATCTGGATCACCGCCGCCTTGAGCCCTCGGTAAACCGGCTGGTCATGGGCATGATCACCAGCGCCCTGTTTCTTGGCTCCGCGGTGCTCTGGAGCAACAAAGTGCCGCCGCTGGTGGACGGATTTCCACTGGTGGGCGTCCTTGGATGCGCGCTCAGCCTGGCGCTCGGCTTGCGATTGCTGGCCAAGATCTGGCGGGAATAAGGGGTTCAACTTTGGCTCACTCAATGAAGACAAAAAATAATACCATGAATACAACCAAGCTCGGCGGGCAGTTTACGTTTCCCTCCACATCATTGACGGTCCACCGAATCGGCTACGGCGCCATGCAGTTGGCCGGCCCCGGGGTTTGGGGACCGCCCAAGGATCCGGAAGCTGCCATCGCCGTCCTTCGCGAGGCTGTCGCTGCGGGCGTGAACCATATTGACACGTCCGACTTCTACGGTCCGCACATCACCAACGAAATCATCCGCAAGGCCCTCCATCCATATCCCACGGGACTGGTGATTGTCACCAAGCTGGGAGCCCGCCGCCCGGCTGACAAATCGTGGCAGCCAGCCATCTCGCCTCAAGACCTGACCAACGGCGTCCACGCCAACCTCCGTAACCTGGGGGTGGAAGCGCTCGACATCGTCAACTACCGATCGATGGGAGGGATCTACGGCCCTGCGGAGGGATCCATCGCCGAGCAGGTCACGGTGCTGGCGGACCTCAAGCGCAAGGGGCTGATCCGCCATATCGGCGTGAGCAACGCCACGGCCGCCCAAGTGGCCGAGGCGCAGGCAATCACCGATATTGTTTGCGTGCAGAACCACTACAACCTGGCTCACCGACACGACGAGGTCCTGATTGACGACCTGGCCCGGCAAGGCATCCCCTATGTGCCGTTCTTTCCGCTCGGCGGGTTCACGCCGCTACAATCGTCCACGCTGTCGGACGTTGCCGGACAGCTTCGGGCTACGCCGATGCAAGTCGCGCTGGCGTGGCTGCTGCACCGGGCGTCCAACATCTTGTTGATTCCCGGCACATCTTCGGTCGCCCATCTTCGCGAGAACCTTGCGGCCGGTGAGTTGACGCTGTCACCGGAAGCCCTGAAGAAACTGGATCGTATTGCCGTAACGGCGAAGCGTTAAGTCTGGCGAACGCGTTGCCTGGTCGCCGGGGCCAATCAAGGAATATTAGCTCATCCGTGTGAAATATGCGCATTGATGAGCACGGTCAGCCAGCATGCGTCTATATACATTCCTGTTCGCCCGCACAGCAGTCCCAATTTAAGCTTATATGGCGGTCGCAATGGACTCGCTGCATGCGCTAGTTGCCGGCCCCGTCGCAACCTTCACGGCCACTCGGCCTGCGAGGCCTACCATCCCCAGCCTCATGCCCGCTTTAACAAGCGGGCCCGGCTGGCCGTTTTTGATTGAATTAAGCTCCACGCAATTGAAAGGATCAACCGATCGATCAACGCACACTAACTTGACTCTGCGAACACAGATACTCGCCTTGTCCCTGTTTGGATTCTGCGGCGTGCCGGCCCGGTCAATGGAGATGCCGGGCCCGAATATCGGAATTCGGCTGCCGATCTCCGAAGCCGCAGACCGCATATTTGTCCAAATTCCCGAGGACACAGATACACCGCGCGCTTGGGTCGGCCAGATCATTGAGGACAAGCAGGGATTTTTGTGGTTTGGAACCCGGGACGGCCTTGACCGCTACGACGGCTACCAATTTCGTCATTATCCGGCCGATCCCAGTGATGAGAGAAGTTTGAGCAGCGCCTACGTTTATGCCCTCCGCAACGACGCGTCCGGGCGAATCTGGATCGGAGCCGACAACTTTCTCAACTATTTTGACCCTTCGACCGAAACTTTCCACCGATTTTCGGCCCCCCCATCGATGCTTGGTGGCTTCATTAAGTCCATCGATCTGGACCGGGAAGGCACACTCTGGTTTTCCACCAGTCACGGCCTCACCCGTTACGATCCAGCCGACGGCAAGCTCACCCGTTACCAACATGACCCGAATTCCCCTTCGACATTGGGCAGCAACCTTCTGCGCAGTACGCTGGAAGCGAAAGATGGCACATTCTGGGTGGCCACGAACCTCAGCGTGGAGGCTTTCGACCG
>DATMLS010000055.1:0-72787 GCA_035569995.1 Opitutaceae bacterium
CTCATCTTACTTTTAATCACCCACGCTTCCATAACTCAGCTTTTTCCCACCCAAGCCTTTAGCCTTTCAGTTCTTCAGTCATTCAGCCTTTTCAAATGAATACAGGAAAAATCGTCCAAGTCATCGGCCCCGTCGTCGACGTCCAGTTTGCGGAACACACCATCCCGCCCATCTACCAGGCGCTCACCATCGCGTTTACCGTCGGTGGCAAGCAGGAGTTGCTCACGCTCGAAGTGCAACAACATCTGGGCGGCGGCGTGGCCCGCGCGATCGCCATGTCGTCTTCCGAGGGACTCAAGCGCGGCATGGATGTGACCGACACAGGCGCGCCGATTTCCGTGCCCGTGGGCGATGGCGTCCTCGGCCGCATCTTTGACGTCACCGGCACCGCGGTGGACAATCGCGGGCCGGTTTCATTCACGAAAAGATATCCGATCCACCGCCCTGCGCCTGCGCTGGTCGATCAGGACACCAAGGCCGACATCCTCGAGACCGGCATCAAGGTCATCGACCTCATCGCTCCTTTCACCAAGGGCGGCAAGGTCGGCGCGTTCGGCGGTGCCGGCGTCGGCAAGACCGTCGTCATCATGGAGCTCATCAACAACATCGCCAAGGCCCACGGTGGTTACTCCGTGTTTGCCGGCGTCGGTGAGCGCTCGCGCGAGGGCAACGATCTTTACCACGAAATGTCGGAAGCCGGCGTCATCGACCAGAAGGACCTGAGCAAGTCGAAGGTCGCGCTGGTTTACGGCCAGATGAACGAGCCGCCGGGCGCCCGTATGCGCGTGGCGCTTTCGGCCCTCGCGATGACCGAATATTTCCGCGACGAGAAAAACCAGGACGTGCTGCTCTTCGTCGACAACATCTTCCGTTTTTCGCAGGCCGGCTCCGAGGTGTCCGCGCTGCTCGGCCGCTCGCCGTCCGCCGTCGGTTACCAGCCGACGCTCGCCAATGAAATGGGCCTCCTGCAGGAACGCATCACCTCGACGAAAAAAGGCTCCATCACGTCGTTCCAGGCCGTTTACGTGCCCGCCGACGATCTCACCGACCCCGCGCCGGCCAACACGTTCGCACACTTGGACTCGACCATCGTGCTCGAGCGCTCCATCGCCGAACTCGGCATTTACCCGGCCGTCGATCCGCTCGCTTCCGTCTCGAAGGCGCTCCAGGCTGACATCGTCGGCGAAGAGCACTATTTCGTCGCGCGCGAAGTGCAGCGCGTGCTCCAGCGCTACAAGGATCTGCAGGATATCATCGCGATCCTCGGCCTCGACGAACTTTCGCCCGAGGACAAGCAGACCGTCTATCGCGCGCGCAAAATCCAACGCTTTCTCTCGCAGCCGTTCCACGTCGCGGAAGTCTTCACCGGCTCGCCCGGCAAATACGTTTCCGTCAAGGACACCGTCCGCGGCTTCAAGATGATCCTCAACGGCGAACTCGACAGCGTGCCCGAAGGCGATTTCTACATGAAGGGCGGCATCGACGAGGTTTTGGCGACGAGCAAGAAATAATCGGTTTTCAACCACGAAGACACAAAGAGCACAAAGTTTTGAACTCAAAGCCGGCTTCGTGGCCTTCGTGCCTTTGTGGTTAGTATAAAATTTAAATAATGCCTCTCACTCTCGAAATCGTCACGCCCGAGGCGCGGGTTTATTCCGACACGATCGACAGCGTCGTCATCCCGACCGTCGAGGGTGAGATCGGCGTCCTGCCCGGTCACATTCCGTTGCTCACGCAGGTGGGTTACGGGGAGCTGCGCGTGACCAAGGGCGGCGCGACCCAGTTGCTCGCCGTGGGCGGGGGTTTTGCCCAAATTAGCGCCGACAAGATTTCCATCCTGGCCGAGAGCGCCATCAACGAGGAAAAAATCGACGAGCATGCCGTTGAAGCGGCCATGAAGCGCGCGGAAGAAGCGCTCAAAGGGAAGGACTCGCTGGATCCGGCCGAAATCGAACGCCTCGAAAGTTTTGTCCGCTCATCCGTGGTTCAGCTCGATATCAAACGCCGCCGGCGGTGAGAGGGAAGGACTGAAAGGCTGAAGGGCTGAAAGTTATAGAGCACGCACCTTGTCATTCCGAGCCGTGCGAGGAATCTCACGTGACCGATCCCTGGGATGGCAGATGTCGCTTTGCTCGGTACTTCGCTGTCGCTCAGAATGACAAAGCGCCGGGTTGGAAAATCTGCCAACTTTAGCCTTTCAGCCCTTTATTTGAACTGGGCAATATACGCCTGCGGGCCGCTTCCGGGATGATAGCCGCTCTGGCGCGCGATCTCCTGTCCCGAAGAGCTCAACTCCACCAAGGTGGGAAACCCGTTGATCCGATATTGCTGCATCAGCGCTTTGTTCTGGTTTTTCAAATCGGGCGGAAGTTCGTGGGAATGCGGAAAATCCACGAGCACGAGCACATAGTCTTTGGCAAAATCCTTGAACGCCGGGGTGTCCAACACCTCCGCGTCGAGCTTCTTGCAGAAGTAGCACCAGTCTGACCCGGTAAAATCCAGCAGCATTTTTTTGTTTTCGTTCGCCGCCCGTTGTTTGGCCGCGGCAAAATCGGTCAGCCAAGCGTATGCCGTGTTTTCCCTCGGTTTTTCAGTCGGCGGTGGTGAGGCCGTGACGACCGAAGTCGTGGCGTCTTCGCGATTTTGGATAAACGCCCGGTCTTCGGCGGAAAGGGAGGCGAGGTGGACTTTTTGCCGGCTGCCATCCGCTTTGCTGAGAAATACGACGTCGCCAATGATGCCGCTAAAGTCGGCTTCCACCCTGGTGGTGCCATTGATCGTCCACTCGTGCGCATTGGCCAAACCGGCGCTACAAACTACCAGTCCGAAAATCAAAAAACCTCGGATGGCCTTTTTCATGCGACGAAGCCTGCACCCAAAGCGACCATGGGACAACCACGTTGTTAGGCAAAAACCCCTCATGGTTTGGGGTAGGGCGCGACCGCCGGGCGCGCCGAATTGTAGGTCGGGCTCTTGTCCCGCCGTAGCTTTCGCGAAGGCGGATCACGCCCGACGCATTACATTTCAGAGGGTAGGGCGAGGCGTCTGCGACGAGCCGTTCGACTTTGCTCACGGCAACAGCTCGAGCTTCCTTATCGAAGCCGTTCTTTGAGGGCGACCATCTGCTGCTTCCACTCTTCGGTGTCGGAATCGGCTCCTTCGCTCCACAGGTCCAAAAGCTCTGAAGGTTTAGTCAAAATGCGGTCGATGGCTCGGATTGCGGACGCAACAAGCTCGGGCGACGGTGTAAGCCGATGTTTTTCGACCCACTTATCGACCGACTTGGTGTAGGCATTCCTGACGTAGTACTTTCCCCTTAACCTCGCGAGGGTATCTGCTGCAGCGATCGCCTCTTCTGCTTCCGGTGCTTCCAAATAGTTGTCACCCATACCGAGCACGCGCTGAATCGTTTCTTCGATAAGCGACAGATCTTCGGTTTTATCGAGGCCGTCTGCCCAGTCGCCTGCCGTATCATTCCCGAATGGATCATTTGCCCAAGCGCCCATAGGTTAGTGTATGATTCTTTAGGCAGCGTTAACTATGAGATATACGATTTCAAACACCATCTTTGAAAATGAAATCTCGTAGCAAATCCGGTTGGCGGGTTGCTCGCCTTCACGTCCCGCGTTTGTTGCCGTAGAGTTCGATTTGCAGGCGGTGGGCGTAGCGGTAGCCGCGGGTTTTGCAGAGTTCGCCCAGCCACGGCGCGCGCGAACGCAAAACTTCCATCGTGATGCCTTCAGGCATGAGCAGCACTTTGTGCCGTGGGATGTCGCGGCCGAGTTTTTCGAGCATGCCTTCCAGTTCGTCCACGTCGACCGGCTGCGCGACGACGAACTTGAATTGATAGGTGTAATTATCGATCCACGCGCGAACGATGTCCGGCTGCCAGCGCGTCGCCTCGTGTTTTTTCCGCCAGGTCGCGTGCTGCGCCCCGTTGGGCGCGGAATTGAGCAGTTTCGGCGAGAGCGAAGCGAGGTCGCACGCGATGCCGTCGGGCGCGATGGTCGCCGCCGTCTCGATGGTCACATGATAACCGAGCAGCTTCAGCTCGGCCGCGAGCTCGCGGATTTGCGGCGCGATCATCGGCTCGCCGCCGGTCAGCACCACGTGACGCGTCGGATGCCGCTGCACCTCGGCCACGATGGCCTCGATGCTCTGCTGCGTGCCCTCGGGATTCCACGACGCATACGGCGTGTCACACCATGTGCAGCGCAGGTTGCAGCCACTCGTGCGCACGAAGACCGACGGCAGCCCCGTCAGCTCGCCCTCGCCCTGGAGGGAATAAAATATTTCAGAAATCAGCACGGCAGATTTTTAACCGCTAATCTTCGCTAATTCACGCTAATGGTTTGGAAAAATTAAACCACTAACGAATTGATTGTGGATGTTTCGCGCGGCAGTGCGGGTAGGGCGCGTTATCCTTAACGCGCCGCGGCGGATTAAGGATAATCCGCCCTACCTCGAAAAAATTAGCGACGATTAGCGCAAATTAGCGGTTTATATTCGGTTTTGGCGGCAGAGGATCATTCGATTCGTAAGTTGTCGGGTCGGGTAGTTTGGCCAGGATGAAGGCTTCGCGGCGTTCCACGCAGGTGCCGCACGTACCGCAATGCACCGTACCGCCCTTGTAGCACGACCAGGTGCGCGCAAAATCGACGCCCAGCCGCGCGCCCTCGGCCGCGATCTGCGCCTTGTTCATCGCGATGAACGGCCGCAGCAGTTTTATCCCGGCATACGTCCCGGTGCGCATGGCTTCCGCGAATGCGTGCATGAATTCCTCGCGACAGTCCGGATAAACCGCGTGGTCGCCGCTATGCGCGGCGATGACGAGCCCTTCCGCGCCGATGCTCTCGGCTAGGCCGGCGGCGATGGACAGCATGATGGCGTTGCGGAAGGGCACGACCGTCTGCCGCATGTTGTCCGCCTCGTAGTGCCCGTCGGGCACCGCACCGCCGCTTTTCAGCAGCGTCGATGAGAATAGACGGCCCACAAAATCCAGGGGGATGATCTCGTGCCGCAGGCCGAGCTTGTCCGTGTGCTCTCTGGCGAACCGGATCTCGCGCTGGTTGTGCTTCGCGCCGTAGTCGAAGCTCACGGCCGCCGCGACCGCGTGCTCGCGACGCGCCCAATGGAGCGCAGTCACGGAATCCATCCCGCCGGAGCAAAGCACCACGACTTTCATGCCAGACGCATAGACAAGAAATGCGCAGAAAGCACAAAAGAAATTCGCCAGGGAGTGGATTCAACCGGCATGGCGCACCATGAAAAAGGCCTTTTACGCCACTGTAGGAGCCTGCTTGCAGGCGAAATTGGTTGGCCAGTCCTGTGTTGTCGCTCGGTAAAGCCTCTTCTTGCTGGGAAAGTTCGCCTGCAAGCAGGCTCCTACAAATCACGGCAAACCGCCCGCGTACCCACTAGGCTAGTTTGAAAACACACTTTAACACAGATTCGCTTTTGACCAAGCGGGCGGGAGAGTTTATTTAAACGGGATTAAACCACCGCAACCATCCGTCGAAGTTTTGAAATCGCCGCCCGCCTACCGCCTCATCGACCAACCCGCGCAACTTGCGCCGCTTCTTGCTGCCCTCGACCGTGCGGCCGAAGTGGCGCTCGATACCGAGGCCGACAACCTCTTCCACTACCGCACGCGCGTCTGCCTGCTGCAGTTCTATGTCGCGGAGGAAGTTTTCCTGGTGGACGTGCTGGCACCGGTCGACCTCGCGCCGCTCTGGTCGCGCCTCGCGACAAAACACCTGATCATGCACGGCAGCGATTTCGACCTGCGCCTGTTGTACGATCTCTGCCGTTTCACGGCCAGCAGCCTCTTCGACACGGTGCTTGCCGCCCAGCTGCTCCACCGCCCGCGCGTCGGCCTGGCCTCGCTGCTCGAACAACACTTTGGCGTCGTGCTCGACAAGGACAGCCAGAAGGCGAACTGGTCGCAGCGCCCGCTCAGCAAGGGCCTGCTCGACTACGCCATGCTCGATGTCCTGCATCTGCCCGCGCTGCGCGACATTCTCCGGGCCGAACTCGTTGCGCTCGGCCGCCTCGAATGGCTCGAGCAGCAATGCCAGCGCCAGATCCTGGTCGGCACGGAAGGTTTTGCCCCGCCCGACGAAAATGACTGGCGCATCGGCCGCAGCGAACGCCTCCGCGGCCGCGGCCTCACCGTGCTCCACGCCACCTGGCATTGGCGCGAGGCCACGGCATCCCGGATCGACGTGCCGCCCTTCAAGGTTTGCAGCACGGATGTCCTACTCAAACTCGCCGAAGCGGCCGACCATGGCGCGGCCGAAGCTGAGGTTCTGGCTTCCATCCATCTCGGCAAGCGCCACGAGCGCCTCGCGGCCTCGCTGGCCGAGGCGGTGCGCGCCGGCCTGGCGCGCGACCCGCAGACGCTCCCGCGCCGCCGCGGCCGCGGCGAATTCACCCCGTTCACCGTCGAGGAACTCGCGCGCCAGGATGCGCTCAAGGCCGACCGCGACCGCATCGCCGCGAAACTCCCGCTCGATCCCACGCTCATCGCCAACCGCGCGCAACTCGCGCAACTCGCGCGCGCGCCCGAGCGCCTCGACGAAATTCTCCTGCCGTGGCAGGCCGGCCTGCTCCGTCACGAACCGGCACTGTCGCAAGGGTAGGGTCCATTTCCCGATGGCCGACCGCGCCAACATTGCGCAGCACTTTGCACTCATGGCCGCGCGTGCGCCGCAGCAATGCGCACTGAAAATCCCCCGCGGCCGCACGCGCTCGGGCGACATCGACTATCTCGCTTTCAGCTTTGCCGAACTGGCCGCCGAAACCACCGCGTGGCAGACGCGCCTCGCCGACCGCGGGGTGTGTACCGGCGACCGCGCGCTCGTGATGGTGCGTCCCGGCCTGCCGCTCATTGCCTCGGTCTTTGCGCTCTTCGCCCTCGGCGCCGTGCCCGTCGTGATCGATCCCGGCATGAGCCGGAAGAATTTCCTCGCGTGCGTCGCGCGCTCGCGGCCCCGCGTGCTCGTCGGCATTCCGCTGGCGCAGGTTCTCAGCCACATTTTTCGCGGATCGTTCCGCAGCGTGGCCGTCCGCGTCCCGGTAAGCGGAAGCCTCACGGCACGGATCGCGTCCGGCGCACAATCTTCTGGCGCCAATTTTCAAATTGCCGACAGCCGCGCCAGTGACCTGGCGGCGGTTCTCTTCACTTCCGGTTCCACGGGCGCGCCGAAGGGCGTTTGTTACGAGCACGGCATGTTCGAAGCCCAGCTTCGCTTGCTCCGCGACACCTACGGCATCGAACCTGGCGAAGTTGATTTGCCGCTGCTGCCGGTCTTCGCGCTTTTTAATCCCGCGCTTGGCCTGACGACCATCGTGCCCGAAGTCGATCCGCGCCGGCCGGCTGCCGCCGACCCGGCGAAAATCGTGCAGGCCATCCGGCAGGAAAACGTCACCAATTCATTTGGCTCGCCCACGCTCTGGCGAAAAATCGCCGGCCATTGCCTCGCGCAAAAAATTACGCTGCCCAGCCTGCGCCGCGTACTCTGCGCCGGTGCGCCGGTGCCCGCCGACCTCTGGCAAAATTCGCGGGTCTGGCTTCCGAACGGCCGGCTCCACAGTCCCTACGGCGCGACCGAGGCACTGCCCGTCAGCTCGGTGAGCAGTGATGAAATTTTGTCGCTGCTCACCAAGCCGACAATTTCAGATTTCAGATTTCAGATTCCAGATGCGGAATGGGGCAAAACAGCGAAAAATCCATCTGAAATCTTAAATCTGAAATCTGAAATTGCGCGACCCACGCACGCATTTTTGGGCGCGTGCGTGGGACGCGCCTTGGCCGGGATTGAAATCAAAATCATTGCGCTGACCGACGGGCCGATTGCTTCTCTGGCCGACGCCCGCGAGCTTCCGCTGGGGGAAATCGGGGAAATTATTGTTCGCGGCCCGGTCGTGACCAAACTTTACGATGCACTTCCGGAGCCAACTGCACTGGCGAAGATTTCTGACTCTCAGCTCTCAGCTCTCGACTCTCAACTCGCCGCCTCGGGCGGCGTTTGGCACCGCATGGGCGACTGCGGCTATCTCGATGCCGCGGGTCGCCTCTGGTTTTGCGGCCGCAAAGCGGAGCGGGTCGAGACCGCGGCGGGGCCGCTTTACACCGAGCCGTGCGAGCAGGTTTTTCGCACTCATCCACGGGTGACGCGTTGCGCGCTCATCGGCCTTGGCCCGCGCGGTGCGCAACGGCCCGCGCTCGTGGTGGAAGGAAACATTGCCGATCCCCAGGCCCTGGCGCGTGAGCTGCGCGCCCTGGCGCTCGCGCATCCGCACACGGCAGCCATCACCGCGTTTTACTTTCACCCGGCTTTTCCTGTCGACGTGCGGCATAACGCCAAAATCCACCGCCTCACCCTTGCCACGTGGGCGACCACGGCCAAAGGTTATGAAGGGGAGACAAAACAGTGAACACAGAGGTCGCTAAGGTAAAAGGAGGACACAGAGAAAACATTATCCATGCTTCTCTGCGCCCTCACGTTTCCTTTGTGTCCTCTGCGTTCCTACAAACCCAATCCTTGTTAAGATCATAACCTGTTTTCTCTGCGTGTCCCGTGCCTTCCATATTTAAAAAAGACCCTGTTCTCGTCACCGGCGGCACCGGCTTTCTGGGCCGTCGGCTGGTCGAGCGCCTGCTGGGGCAGAGCCGAAATATCATCGTGCTCTCGCGCCTGCCGGCGAAAGACCTGGCCGCGCACGGGGTGCGTTTCATCTGTACCGACCTCGCGGATGCCGATGCGGTGCGCGCGGCCTGTGCCGGCGTTGAAACGGTTTTTCACACGGCGGCCAAGGTCGGCGTGTGGGGCCGTGAAGAAGAATATTTCAAGGTAAACGTTCTCGGCACGCGCGCGTTGCTGGAAGGTTGTCGCGAACATGGCGTGAAGAATTTCATCCACACCAGCACGCCGAGCGTTGTTTATACCGGCGGTGATCTCGCTGGCGCCGACGAATCGCTCCCGCTCACCACCGATTGTCCGGCGGCCTATCCGCTGACCAAAGCCATCGCCGAGCGCGAAGTCCTGGCGGCGAATTCGCCGGCCCTGCGCACCATCGTGCTTCGCCCGCACCTGATCTGGGGCAAAGGGGACCCGCGCCTCGTGCCGCGCCTGCTGGCCTCGGCCCGCGCCGGCCGGTTGCGCATCGTGGGCTCGGGCAAAAACCAAGTGGACATGACCCACATCCAAAATGCCGTCGATGCCCACCTGCTGGCCGAATCCAGCCTCACCTGGCCTGATTCGCGCGCGGCCGGGCGCGCCTACTTCATCTCCGATGGCTCGCCGGTCGTGCTGTGGGATTGGATCAACGGCCTGCTGCACGCGCTTAACGAACCGCCCATCACCAAAAAGATTTCCCTCCGCTCCGCGCAGGTTCTCGGCGCTGCGTGCGAACTGGCCTGGCGCATGTTGCCGCTGAGCGGTGAACCGCCCATGACGCGATTTGTTGCCGCCGAACTGGCGAAAGACCACTGGTTCGACATCAGCGCGGCACGTCGCGACCTCGGTTACGAGCCGCACGTGTTCATGGCCGACGGCATGGACGAACTGGTAAAGTGGTTGAAAAAGAGGGCGGAATCTCAATCCGCCGCGCCTTTCCTGACAAAATAGGCGGCCGGCTCGGCGACGCGGGGTGAGGGCACCCCGCCCACATTCTTAAATGCCATTCTTGCTCAGCCCCGCTGGCGCACGGCTTCAAACAGGGCGATCAACGTCGCCATGGCCACGTTGAGCGAGTCGGCCTGGCCGGCCATCGGGATGCGCACGCGGAGGTCGGCATTTTTCAGCCAATACTCGCCGAGGCCGAATTGCTCGCTGCCCATCACGAGGGCGAGCGGTCCGCGCAGGTCGGCCCCGGTATAGAGGGTTTCGGCCGAGGGCGTCGTGGCTACGGTGCGGATTTTTTTCTCGCGCAGCCACGCCTGCGCGACCCGGCTGTCGGCCACGACCAGCGGGATGGCGAAGAGCACGCCGGTCGATGCGCGCACGACGTTCGGGTTGAAAACATCCGTCACGGGGTCGCACACGATGATGGCATCGACGCCCGCGGCATCGGCGCTGCGCATGATGGTGCCGAGGTTGCCCGGCTTCTCAATTGCCTCGATCACGAGGAGAAATGGCGCCGGGGGCAGCACCAGCTCATCCAGTGTCCGATGCCACTGTGGAACCACGGCCATGAGCCCGTCGGGCCGCTCGCGATAGGCGATTTTCGCAAAGGCCGCGCGCGTCAGCTCGAACAGCTTGGCGCCCGCGGCCCGCGCCTGCTCGATCAGGGCCGGCTCGTTTTCGCCCAAAAACCATTCGGGCGAATAATACAGCTCGAGCAAGCGCACGTTTTTTTCGAGCGCGCGGCGAATCTCGCGATAGCCCTCGACCAGGAATACGTCCGCCTCATCGCGCAGCCGGCGGTCGCGCAACTTCACGAGTTGCTTCACGCGCGGATTTTGCAGGCTGGTGATTACTTCGACCGACATGCCGCCGATTTGAGCGAGGAGCGGGGCAAAGCGCACGGAGAAAAATCCCCCAGACGGTTGAAAATTAGTTTAGCCACCCTTCTTCGCTCTTCGAGCTACGCAGGGCAGGCATAGGATCACATCCGCCTTCGCCAAGGCTTCGGCGGACAAGAAGAACACAGGGATCAACCTTTCTTTGAGATCTATGTGATCTTTCGTGGCAAAAAATCCGGCTGGCTGCTTCCCAAGCATCCGAGCGGAGGCAACGACCTCCTCGCCGTAGTCAGGCTATAGGGTTTAGTTTTATTTAAAATGCTCTGGTATGGACTCGCTGGTCGTTTCCGTGTTTTTTGACCATTCCGTGGCCAAGAACAAAAAATTCAACGACCTGCCCTTTGCCTATCACGAGGAGATCGAGCTGGAAATCTCCACGCTCACCAACCTCGGGCTCGGCCTGGGCCGCGTCTCCATTGAAAACCAGAAAACCAAGGTTGAAAACTGGGTTGTGATGGTGCCGTTTGCGCTGCCGGGCGAGCGCGTGCGCGCGCGGGTCTTCCGCAACCACAAGAATTTTTCCGAGGCCGATTTTGTCGCCGTGCTGCGGCCCTCGCCGCATCGCGTGACGCCGCGCTGCCCGCTTTTCGGCCGTTGCGGCGGCTGCCAATACCAGCATCTCGCCTATGCGGAGCAACGGGAGTGGAAGCGCCGCCAGGTCGCCGAGTTGCTCAAGCATCTCGCGGACGCCGAGTTCGAGGTCGCGCCGGTCGTGGCCTCGCCTCGCGAGTTCGGTTACCGCTCGAAGATCACGCCGCATTTCGCCGCGCCGGGCGCGGCGAAAATCTCAGATTTCAAATCTCAGATTTCAGATTCAGCCGATTTTCCAATCGGCTTCCTTAGACAGGGTTCGCGGTTTGAGATCGTGGATGTGCCGCGGTGCGAAATTGCCACCGAGGCGATCAACGAAAAGCTCACCGCGGTGCGGGCCGGAGTGCCGGCCCGGGTGGCGTCCGGTGAATTTACGCGCGGCGCCACGTTGCTGCTGCGCGACGCGAGCGGCGTGGTCACCACCGACTACGACACGGTCGTCACCGAACAGGTGGGCGAACTGAAGTTGAAGTTCCTCGCGCGCGATTTTTTCCAAAACAATCCGTTCATCCTCCCGGCGTTTGCCGGACACGTGCGCGCGCAGGCGGCGGCGAGTGGCGCGCGTTTACTGGTCGATGCCTATTGCGGCAGCGGACTTTTCGCGCTTTCCGCCGCGAGTGCGTTCGAGCGCGTGGCGGGAATCGAGATCAGCGATACTTCTGTCGCCTTCGCGCGGGAAAATGCCACGGCCAACGGCATTACCAACGCCGTGTTCCAAGCCGGCGACGCCGCGGCGATTTTTGCCGGGCTCGATTTCCCACCGGGCGACACCGTGGTCGTCATCGACCCGCCGCGCCGGGGGTGCGACGAGAGTTTTCTCCGCCAGCTTTTCGCCTTTGGCCCGCGCGCGGTCGTTTATGTGTCGTGCGACCCGGCCACGCAGATGCGCGACCTGGTCCACTTTTTCGCCGCCGGTTACGAACTGCGCGCCGTGCAGCCCTTCGATCTCTTCCCACAGACGCGGCACCTGGAGTGCGTGATCACGTTGCAGCGCGGTATGGCAAAGGCTGAAGGGCTGAAAAACTGAAGGCGGGCTCTCGTGCAGAGAAGCGACGAACCATTTACTGAGGCAAGCTGCCGATGAAAGCGTTCATTTCCCTCAATACGTCCGCTTCATTCGAACGGAAGATAATATGGTCCGCATGAGGCAACCGAACGATTCTCGCCGACGGTACCTGTCGCTGAAAAGCGTTCGCCTGGCGTTCCATTCGCTCAAAATCCAGCGCCTCCGCTTTTGCAAGCCGGACAGGGTCTTGGTATTTCCTGCTTAAATCGTGCGGATCGGCAAAGATGGCCAGGACCGGCACGTGAAGCTCGGTAAATTTCATTTGCCCGGCAGTCAATTTCAACAGGAGTGGTTCGAGGGCGGCCGGGACCAGTGGCTCAAATACTCTGACCACTGCCGCGACGCGCAGGGTGAGGCTTCCGTGAACCTGGTCGTACAGCGCGTAACCATTCCCTGCGTCCAGATAAATCAGCCCGGCAATTTTTTCAGGATGAAACGTTGCTACGGAGCTTAGTTCCTCTCCGCCAGAGGAGGAACCCACGAGGACGGGCCGCACCAGTTTAAGTGTGTCGATGACAGCCACAACATCGTCACCCAGACGTTTTGCCGTGTACCCCGACGCAGGGGCGCTGGACAGCCCGAATCCGCGCGGGGTAATGCCATACACATGGTACTTTGTCGTCAGCTTGGTCGAGAATTCACCAAAACTGTGTGCCGTGCCGCCAAACCCGGTCAGCAGGATGATCGGCCGTCCGGTTCCGCCAAAATCGACGACCTCCAGTTCGACATTGGGCTCTACCGTGATAAATTGGGCGTTTCTGGCAAGGGGCGGATGATGTGAGTGGACGTAAGCTCTGTGCCAGGAATCAACCGTGTCGGCAACGAACACGGCAAGTCCGATCGCCAAAATCACCTTAAACCAGCGCTTCATTTGTTGTAGAGTTGATCGCGAGCGCAGATGGCATCGAGGTCGCCGAGATATTCTGGGCTAGGGAGTCGCTGGCTTCACCTTCGGCCATTCGTGCGTCTTCCCTTTCTGGTAGAGTACGACGCTTGTCACGTTGCCCTTCGCGTCCTTTACGAAAGTCAGCTGCGCATTAATCTGCTTCAGGAAAAACTCCGTGTCGGACTTTGCGCCCAATTCAAATTTCGGTTGGCCCGTCAACTGGGCGTAGAGCCGACCGTCTTTGCGGCTGATCGTCGCTGTCCTGCCTGGCCCGGCGGCATATTCGCCGAGAATCGGCGCGGAACGGGCCTCATCCAGCTTGATTTCGACGATGTCCTCGAGCCGAGGCGCATGGATCGTGTGTCCGTTCTGGTGATTGATCAGGCTGACAACCTTGCCGTTGGCATCCTTGACGAAGGTGAGCTGGGCATCGACCACCTTTAAAAAGAACTCCGTTTCGGATTTTGGAAAAATCTCGAGTCGCGGTTGGGGGCCCAGCTGCACATAAACCCGATCACCGTCCCGGGTGACGACCGCGAGCATCCGGCCAAAATCATATCGGCCCACGATTGCGGCCAAAGCGGCGGAGGATACCGACACCTGCATTTCTGCCGGTTTTGGCGGTTGATCGGCAAGTTCAGTGCCGAGATAAACCTCGACGATGTCATGGAGGAGTATCTCCGGGTTGTTTCCCGGTTTTGGCGGGCGTGAGTTGGTCAGAACGACCACGGTAAAATCTTGATCGGGCAGCCGCTCGAGGCCGGTGAGAAAGCCGTCAATCGCTCCGCCGTGGAAGATTTCACGCGCGCCCCTGAATCGCGCTATCATCCAGCCAAATCCATAGCCTTCGTCATGTTTATCCCCCTTGTTTTCCTCCGTTACGACGGGCTTGAAGGCTGCGGCGAGACTCTCGCTGTTCAGTACTTTGTGGCCGAAGACACCCTCGTTCCAGCGGTAGAGATCCTCCACTGTCGAATAGAGCGAGCCGGCGCCGCCCGCCCAGGATGTATCGTCATCTTCTGCCTTTTCATAGCGGCCGTTTTTGTAGGAATAGCTCATGGCGGTATCAGCCGGTGGCTTGTCATTGTGGTACACGCCCGTGGCGGTCATCCCGAGTGGATCGAAAAACGTTTGCTTCAGAAAATCACCATAGTTTTGTCCCGAGACCTTCTCCACGATATCGCCCAGGATGACATAGTTTGAGTTGCTGTAGCTCCACTTTGCCCCGGGATTAAAGTCGTAAGAAAATTTCTCGATCAAGGTGAGCAGTGCGGGCGGGGCAATGGGTTTTGCCATGGCCGCATGTAAATCGGGTTCTTCGGTGTAGTTGTGGATGCCTGAAGTATGCGTCAGGAGTTGCTGGAGCGTGACCTCGCCGCCGCGGGGAAAGTCCGGATAATATTTCGCCAGCGGATCGGTGACCTGGAGTTTGCCGGCTTCCTGCAGCCGAAGGATGCTCGCGGAAGTGAACTGTTTGGTGTTGGAACCGATGAGGAATTTTGTAGCCGTTGTAATGGGAATTTTTCGTTCGATATCGGCCAATCCATAGCCCTTCTCGAATAGGATCTTGCCGTTGCGGGCGACGAGGACCGCAGCCCCGGCGCCGTCCTGGTCGAAGCTGCGCTTGAAGAGCGCGTCAACCAAAGCCTCGGGCGCCGGTGGCAGCGCATGGACATCCGCACCTTTCTGCAGCAAGAATTCATAGGCTTCCTTCTGCCCTCGGAGGCGGGCGGCGAAGAGCGGCGTCAACCCTTCGGGCGTGTGACAATTGATGTCAGCGCCCTGTTCGAGCATTTTTTTCAACGTTTCGATGTCGCCGGCACCTGCCGCGCCAACGAACACCCTTGCGATGGCCTGAGGATCCTTGGTCACCCCGCGTTCCAGCGTGAAAGGAAACTTCTGTTCTCCCTGGGTGCAGTCACCACGGATAACCTTGGAATCATCGGTCAGCTTCCCGGCAAATTGCGGAGCCTCGGAACCGCCAGAAACAGCGAACGCGATCACGGATCCGTCCACCGTGACCAGGTTCAGTTCGAGCTCGTGTATACCCCTGGCGGGAAACGCCAGCGTGCCGTGCCAGGATTGGTCCGACTTGCGAGTGAAATCGACTGCAATGTCTGTGGGGTTCCCGGGTCGGACAATCGTGCCTTCCCAATGGCCGGCCGGGTCTGGCGCGGCATCGGCGGCGTGCAGATTCAGGCCGCACGCAAACTGGATGGAAAGCGAAAGGAGAGCGAGGAGCGGAAAGTTTTTCATTTTGGAAATCTAGCGGTGCAACGTTTGCTTTGGGACAATCTTTGTATGAACGGTCGCGGGAGTGGATGACCGGTGGAACCGAGGCGGCGTCTCTTCGGGACGTTTCACAGGCTTGTCTTGTCCCGAAACTCCTGGGCTTGCCGGCGGCTCAGCTCGACTTTTGCCCCACCTTTGAGATGCACAACCAAGCCACCGCTGAACCAGGGTTCGATTTTGTCGATCCAGTCGAGATTGATGATCTGGCTGCGATTCGCGCGGAAGAAATGCCTCGGATCGAGCCGATCTTCCATGGCGCTGAGCGAACGGAAAAGCTGCGGTTGGGCATTCTCGAAATGCACCCGCGTATAGCTGCCTTCGCTCTCCAGCAGCCGGATCTGTTTTACCTGCACGAACCAGCAACGCTCGCCTTCGCGCACGAAGACCTTCTCCTCCGGGGCAAGACGCCCGGGGGCGGCAGCAGGGATGGCGGCCCCGCTGGTTTTCACCCGGAGTCTTTCCACGGCCACGGCAAGCCGCGCCGGATCGACGGGCTTAAGCAAATAATCGAGTGCGTTGAGCTCGAAAGCCTTGACCGCAAATTCGTCGAAAGCCGTCGTAAAAATGACCGTTGGCACGGGCGGTTCGAGCGACTCGAGCAGTTCCATGCCGGTTTCTTCCGGCATCTGCACATCGAGAAAAAGCAGGTCGGGCTTGAGCAGGACGAGCTGGTTGCGGGCTTGGGCGGTGTCTGCAGCTTCGCCCACCACGTCGATGTAGGGGAAAGCGGAGAGCAGACGCCGCAATTCGGTGCGGGCCAGGCGTTCGTCGTCGATCAGGAGTGCTCTCATGGCAGTCGGCTTGGGCTCGGCTTTATAGGAATGAGAACTTCAGCCACGACCAAATCCGGGCCGTCCAGGCGGAGTTGCAGCGTCGCGCGGTCGCTAAAGAGAAGGCGGAGCCGCTCGGCGGCGTTGCGCAAGCCAACGCCGGTCGACTCCGCGTCTATTTTGATTGAGGCATCGGGTGCGCGGGGATTGGTCACCTGCAAGCGAAGCATATCGCCGTCGTAGCGCACGACGATCGCGATTTCGCCACCTTCGCGCCGCTGGGCGATGCCGTATTTGACCGCGTTTTCCACGAGAGTTTGCAAAAGCATGGGCGGGACTGGCAAGGCCAACGCCTGGGGTGAAACATCGATGCGCAGGCGCAGCCGGTCTTCGTAACGCACCTGTTCTAGCGCGAGGTAATCATTGGCCACGCGGAGTTCTTCCTCCAGCGGGACCGTCTCCCGCTGGCTGCTTTGCAGGGAGTATCTCAGCAGATTCGCAAGTTGGGTGACCGCGAGACGCGCCCGGGCAGGCTCCTCTTCGATGAGCGAACGGAGCGAATTGAGGGAATTGAAAATGAAATGAGGGTTTACCTGGGACTTCAGCGCGCGAAGTTCGGCTTCCTGCTGGCTGGTGACGAGGCGCAGGCGCTCATTTTCCAATCGATTGAACCGCTCAGAAAGATGATAAAAAAAATAAATCCCGAGCCAACCGCAGAAGATGGGGGAATTGCCACCCCATCTGAGCAAAAAGGTCGAGAGCGACAACCTTCCGTATTTCATGGCAGGGTTGGGAAGCAGCAGAATGTCGTTGGCTGTAATGAGCGTGATGAAGATAAGCGTTAGAACCGCGCCGGCCAAAAATATTCGGGGCAGTAGCGCGTGCCAATCGAGGCGCTTCCAACCCCAGCGGGTCAGGAAATAACGGACATAGTGGGTCAAAAGGAAGCCGAGCACTGGTGGCAGAATGAATCGTCCTATGATAAATTCGACAGGATGGATCCGGGGATACGCGTTGGGCTTTAGCACGGGCCATTGCAGCTCGAAGAACGAAACCGTTATAAAAGTGGAAACCATCACCCAGCCAGCGGCCTGGCAGATAATGTAGAGGCGCCGCCTGGCGCTAGTGTGGCCATCGAGGCCTTGGCCCGAATCTCCGATACACTGGATGTTTTCCATTGGGCTGAGTTTTGCGGAGGGATGCTCGCTTGTGAACAACCTTTGTACGAACGGTTGCCGCGGTAGATGAGCGGTGAAGCCGGTGGCCGTGTTCAGCGATACTCCATCCACTCGGGCGAGGAATATTGTTCAATGAGCGCCTCGACTTCGCCGTCGGCAAACTCGGGCCAGGGCACAGATTCTTCCTTGGCGCCGAGCGCCGTGGCCAGCGCGGCGGAAAATTTTTCGGCAAAGGCCTCCCAATCCAATGCGCCCACGACCGGCTTCCAGATGGATCCCTGCAGGAGCAGGCCGTTCTTGTTTCGTTTTTGCGCGGCGCCGGCCACTTTGTCGCCGGTGTGTTCGTTGAGCACGTCGAAGACTTCCGCGCGCTGGAAACACACGCCGGGCAGGGCGCTAGGCGCCTCATCGAGGTGGCGCTCCTTGAGCACGACCGGCGCGCCGAGCGCGCGGAGGGCATCGGCGAGACACGCGTGCACGCTGCGGTAGGATTGGGTGGCGCGCTCGGCCTCGAGCGGATGTCCGCGTGGAATGACGAGCGTATAGGTCCAATCGTCGCGGTGATCGACCACGCCGCCGCCAGTCGGCCGCCGGCAGAGGTCAAAATCTTCGCCGGCGGGAAGCTGGGCGCGCACAAATTCCAGCGACTGGCTGAGGCCGAAGGTAAAGGCCGGCCCGCGCCATTCGTAGTGGCGGAAGCGCGCGGCTTTGGTGTGTGGATAACGCTGCAGCAGCAGGAAATCCAGCGCCATGTTCTCGGCCGCGCCGCCGGTGCGTGTGGGCAGGAGGTGAAGGGTCATGACATTTTTTAAACCGCTTTAAATTTATTTCGGCGGGGGCGCGAGCAGCCCGGGCTCGATGTGCCAGAGCAGTTGCCAGCGGGGCCGCCCGGTTTTTTTATGGGTGCCGCCGGTGGGCGCGAAGGCAAGGACGGCGCCCTTTTTCACGTCGAAGGCGGCGGGATGGTCCTTGCCGCGCACAAGCAGGGTGGCGAGCGCGCTGAGGTACGGTTCGTGGCCGACGAGGGCCAGGCTGTCCATCGTATCGGAGTTTCCGATACGGTCGGCGATCTGGGCGGGATCGTCCTCGGGCAGGAGGCCGGGTGTTTCGACCAGGGCGTGGTCCAGTTTCAGGCCGTCGGCGAGCAGGCGCGCGGTTTCGAGCGCGCGGACGAGCGGGCTGTGCCAGAGCTGGACGGGCCGCAGCGCGCCGTTGCGCTGGAAGAAAGCCACGAGCCGGGAGCATTCCTCGCGGCCGCGGTCGCTCAGCGGCCGCAGCGAATCATCCCCGGCGGCGGAGGCATGGGCGTGGCGGATTAAATAAAGCTCCACGTTACAGTTGTGGCGAAAACGATCGGCGTTGGCGAGGCTGGGATGGCGTTCCCTCCGCTCGAACGCTTGGTCAGCGGCCAATCGGATTTTTTGCCAAGAGAGAACACAAAGGCGGCAAATCCTCCGTTTCAAATCGCCTGCGCGCCTATAGGCGCAATGACGCCTTTGCCGAAACAAAATGAATCTTTGCGATCCTTTGTGGCTAAACTGATTTTTAACCGCTCCTAGCCGAAGTAGCCGACCAGTTTCTTCGCGTAGGGCTGGTAGAGCGGATGGGTCGGCGTGCCGTCGAGGTTGCGCCCGAAACAGAACACGATGCCCGGTGCGCAGACCTCGCGCAGGATGGCTTCGACCTCGACACCGCGGTTGAAATCACCGCCCGGCTTTCCCCAGGCGACGATCACGCGGGCGGCGCCGGCCGCGACGGTTCGGATCCACTGGTCGTTTTCCGGCCGTCCGACCGGATCGGCGGCGGCGTAAAGCTCGCGTGGATTCGTCGCGCGCAGCGAAAAAGCGTTGAGCATGTAAAGCGCGCCGAAGCCCCATTGTTCGGAAAACTTGCAGCATTTGTTGACGGTCGCATCGACATGCAGCTCATCGGCGCCCGATGGATTCATACCGACAAACGCGCAGTAATGTTTCGGATCCCCCCAGTGGCGAAAAAGCGTGTAGCGGTGCGTGCGGCCAATGTTGAAACGGGTGTTGGCCTTGACCAAGGGATCGACCCAGAGCTCCTCCTGCGCGGGCGGCAGCGCGCTTTGTGAGGCGGTTTGGAATCGTTCTTTGATCATCGACTAAGGCTTGGCGTCCAGGAGCGTGCGGATGGCACGCAGCAGCGAGCTCAGTTCAAAAGGCTTGGCCAGGCAGACCTGATGTTCGGGTGCGAGCCAGGCGAGCGGGTAGGTACCGGGCCGGCCGATGACGATGACGCGCAAGGCGGGCCGGATAACATAGAGGGCGCGGGCGAGTTTTTCGTTTTCGCCGGCGTGGTCGCCCAACTGGACGACGAGGAGATGCACGGGGCCGCGGCGACGGGCTTCGCGCAGGCCTTCGCTGGCGCGGCGCACGGAGAGAATTTTGTAGCCGTCGGCCGTGAGAATGCCCGCGATCATTTTGCGCACGACATCGTCTTCCTCCAGCAACAGCACGGTTTCGCGGCCATGGGTGGAGGGGAGCGCGGGCAGGCCGCTGGACGGGACGGCGGTGGCGCGGGCATGCACGGCGGGAAGATGAATCTCAAAGGTCGTGCCGACGCCGGGCGCACTGTGTACCCTGATGTGGCCGCCGCTCTGTTGCACCACGCCATAGACCATGGCGAGGCCGAGGCCGGTGCCTTTGCCGGCTTCCTTGGTGGTGAAAAACGGCTCAAAGAGCTGGGTCTGCGTCGCGGCGTCCATGCCGATGCCGTTGTCGCTGACGGAGAGCAGGACGTAGCGGCCGGGGGGCGTGTCGGTGAGGCGGCGGTTCTGGCCGTATTTGACCACGCGGACGGAGGTGCTGATGGTGACGCGGCCGTTTTCGCGGAGGGCATCGCGGGCGTTGAGCGTGAGGTTGAGCAGCACTTGCTCGAGCTGGGCCGGGTCGGCGCGGACATTGGGCAGGTCGTGGGCGAGATCGAGGTGGAGCTTGCCGCCGGCACCAAGAAAGCGGCCGAGGATCGTGGCATGATCGCGCACCAGGCGGTTGAGATTGATCACCTGCGGGTACAACTCCTGCCGCCGGCTGAAGGCGAGAAGCTGGCGCACGAGCACGGCGGCTTTCTGGCCGGCGGCATGGACCTCGTGGATCTCGCGGCGCGAAGGATCGTGGAGGGGCAGGCGGGCGGCGAGGATTTCGCAGTAGCCGTTGATGACGGAGAGCAGGTTGTTGAAGTCGTGGGCGACGCCGCCGGCGAGGCGGCCCACCGCGTCGAGGCGCTGGGCATGCACGAGCGCCTCCTGCAGGCGGCGCTTGGTGGTCGTGTCGCGATAGGTGGCGACAATGTAAGTCATGCGGTCGCGGGCATTAAACAGCGGGCTGAAATTCCAGGCGGCAAAGATGGTCGCGCCGGATTTGCAGGCGAGGTAGCCTTCCCCGGAAAAGATGAGCCCGGACGAGAGTTTTCCCATCCAGCGGCGCAGGCGGACGCCGGCGATGGCATCGGCGTGCAGAAACGCATGGCCGCGGCCGGTGAGTTCAGCCCGGGCATAGCCGGTCATGGCGCAGAGCCGGTCGTTGGCAAAAAGGATGCGCAATCCGTCGTGATGGAGCTTGGGCCCGGCGATGAAGGCGCCTTCACCGAGGCTGCGCAAGGCCGCCGCGAGCAGCCGGGCGGGAGGCGGCGCGGTGCGGACGGCGGTTTTTTTGCGCCGGGGCAGCTTTTTTTTCATCGGGTGGGGTCGGCGCGGTTTACGGCGAGAGGCGTTCGATAATCCAGTCGCCATTTTTTTCGCGGCGATAGCGCAGGCGGTCGTGCAGGCGGTTGCGCCGGCCCTGCCAGAACTCGACGGTTTCGGGCGCGAGCCGGAATCCGCCCCAATGCGGCGGCAGGGGCACCTCGGTGCCGGCATATTTTTTTTCAAGCGCTTTCATCGCCTCGTCGAGGACGGAGCGGCCGGAAATGATGGTGCTCTGCGCCGAAGCCCATGCGGCGAGCTGGCTGGGGTGCGGGCGCGAGTGGAAATACGCCGCCGCTTCCTCGCGGGCCACGCGCGTGACCGGCCCCTCGGCGATGATCTGCCGCTCGAGCGCAATCCAGGGAAAAAGCAGCGAGGCGCGCGGGTTGGCCTCGAGCTCGCGGCCTTTGCGGCTTTCCAAATTTGTGTAGAATACGAAACCGCGGCCGTCGAGGCCCTTGAGCAGCACGGTGCGCGCGGCCGGCCGGGCGTCGCGGCCCACGGTGGCGAGAATCATGGCATTGGGCTCGGGAATCTTCGCGGCTTCGGCTTCCTGAAACCATTTTTCAAACTGCCGGAACGGGTCGCGGGCGAGATCCTTTTCAGACAGCCCGGTCAGGCTGTAATCGCGGCGAAGGTTGGCGTAAGCGGACATTCCCTGCACCCTGCCCCGCGGTGGTGGGCATGTCAAAAATCAAAGTCCAGAGTCGAGAGGCTAGAGTTGAGAGGCTCCCGAGACAAACCTTTGAAACCGATAGAATTTGTAAGCACTTTACTCTGGACTCTCGACTCTGGACTCTCGACTACCAACATTAAGCGCATGCCTTCGACTCCCGCCACCTATCTCGACCGCCATGAGCGCGATGCCATCCGGCTGCTGCAAGCGCTGGTGCGCCAGCGCACGGTCAACCCGCCGGGGGAAAACTATGACGCCATCACCGCGTTCCTGACGCGCGAGCTTGAAGCGCTTGGGCTGAAGACTCGGCGTTTTACCATGCCGGCGGCGTTGTTGAAGAAGCATTTGCGGCCCGAGGAACGGGGTTACCCGCGCTTCAATGTCCTTGGCCGCTGGGATGCCGGCGCGGCCAAAACCGTCCATTTCAACGCCCATTATGACGTCGTGCCTGCGGGTGGAGCCTGGCGGCATGGCGATGCCTTTAGCGGCCGGCTCGACCGCGGCTGGATTTACGGGCGCGGCACTGCCGACATGAAGGGATCGATCACCAGCTTGTTGCTCGCGCTGCGGGCCTTGCGCGCCACGCGCACGCCGCCGCGCTGCAATATCGAGGTGTCCTTCACCGCCGACGAGGAGACCGACAGCGCGCTCGGCGCCGCCTGGCTCGTGCAGCATGCCGGCCTGCGCGCGGACTATGCCGTTGTCATGGAAGGCGCCGAGGGCCGCACGATCTGCTGCGGGCACAACGGCGTCCTTTGGTTCAATGTCATCGTGCATGGCCGGGCCGCGCACGGCTCCGAACCCGAGTGCGGCATCAACGCGCTCGAAAAAATGTCCGCCTTCGTGATCGCGCTCAAGGAGTACAAAAAACTTCTCGCGCGGCGCACCTTTATGACGCCTTCCGGCAAGGCCATGCGGGCCACGCTCAACATCGGCGGCGTCTTCGCCGCCGGCCCGGGTGGAAAAATCAACACCGTGCCGGCGCTCGCGAGCTTCACGCTCGACCGCCGCGTCCTCCCGATCGAAAACCACGCCGCGGCCGAGCGCGAACTGCGCGCCGTGCTCGCCGCGACCGCGCGAAAAATTCCGCTGTGCCGCATCACCGTCGAGAAAATCTCCGAGAACTTCGCCTGTTTCGAGCGGCCGACGCACCCCTTCTTCGCGGCCATGGCCGCGAGTGTCGGCCGGGTGCGGCGGGTACAGCCGGCCTTCAGCGTGTCCACCGGCTTTAACGATGTGCATTTCTTTTCCCACCACCTGAAAATCCCGGCGATCGGCTATGGGCCGGCCGGGGAAAATTACCACGCGGTGGACGAACGGGCCCCGGTGCGCGACCTGGTGACGACCGCAAAAATCTACGCGGATTTACTGACAACTTTTGCGGGCTAGCAGGCTGTCGGACTTTGTCCTCCAGCCAGCTAAATTATTTTGTCATTCCGAGACCCTTAGCAAGCTGCTGCGCGGCTTGCCTGGACTTGGCCAATGAACCGTTTCGCACGGCAGCGCGGGTGGAGCGCGGCGTCCCGACGCGCTCATGAACGCGTCGGGACGCCGCGTTCCACCTCGGAAGGCCTGAATTCGAACCGTAACTGGCATAAATTCATTGGCAGCCGTGCGAGGAATTTCCAAAATTGACAGGAACAGCAGAGATTCCTCGCACGGTTCGGAATGACAATTTCACCCTCATAGGTCCAATTACACCGAAATTGCCCTGACCCGAAATTCCAAACGCCAAAAAACAGCGGCGTCCGCGGCGAATTTTTGGCTTTGGCGTTTGGGATTTCGTCGGGCAGGTCTCAGGCTGCTGCGGTTTCCAGGATGGCGCCGGTTTCCGCGGCGAGCGCGGGCAGGAAGACTTCAAAAGTCGTGCCAGCGCCCAGCTGGGATTTCACCCGGATAAAGCCGCCGTGCCGTTTCACAATGTTGTGGGTGATGGCGAGGCCGAGGCCAGTACCGCGTGCCTTGGTCGTGTAAAAGGGCTCAAAAATGCGCGGCAGACGATCGGCCGGGATGCCGGGACCATCGTCGCTCACGGTCAGGCAGATATAATTTGTAGGCATCGGCGGGGCGCTGCCTCCGCTGACCTGCTCCTGATTTTCCAGCCGGACTTCAATCGTGCCAGTGCGTTCGCCCAGCGCCTGGGCGGCATTGTGGACGAGGTTGGTAATGACCTGGCGAATTTGGCGGGGATCGGCTTCAACGCGCCACGCATCGGATGCGAGGAGGACCTTCAAACGGATGTTGGTGCTGTCATGAATCCCGACTTGGGCGGCTTCTTGAACGACACTCGCGAGCTCCAGCGGGCACTTGGCTGGCTCGGCGCCGCGGGCAAAATCCAGCATCTCCTGCGTGAGTTCGCGAGCCCGCCAGCCGGTGCTTTCGGCCTGGTCGAGGCGACGGGCCACTTCCGGAGGCAATTTGTCATTGGCGCGGGCCGCGCTGACAAACCCGAGCATCACCGTGAGATAGGTGTTAAAATCGTGGGCGAGTCCGCCGGCCATCTGTCCGAGCGAATCAAGCCGCTCAAACCGCTCCTCGCGTTCGCGCTGCTGTTCCTGCTCCCGCTTGCTCGAAATATTGTGGAAGAGCCAGAAGGCCCCGGCGGGTTGGCCGTGTGAATCGCGCATGGCCAGCGCATGAACTTCCAAGGAGATGTCGCGGCCGGTCGGTGTCACCACGTCCACTTCGCCATGCCATGATTGGCCGGAGGTTGAGGCCGACACGAGCCGGGCCACCGCTTCACGTTGTTTGAAGATGCGCCCCTGCTGGCAGGCATCATCAAAGCTTTCCGGATCTTCCCCGAAAAGTACGGCATGGGCGGCGTTTTGAAAGCGGGTGCAGCCGTCTGCATCGTGAAAGGACAGGGCTCCATCCGGGCCGGCCAAGGCCGCGCCCAGTTCGGCAAATTCGAAAGGAGGCGTCCACTCCTGCGACTTTTCCTGTTTCTCTTCGCGATACTGTTTCCAAAAAAAGAAACTCAAGGCTCCGAGGAGCCCCCAAGACACACTTTGCGCAACGACGACTAAAACGGGGGTAATCATTAACAGGTATAGGCCCTAGAGACGAAAAACAGGGCCTCCAGTCAAGAAACTTTGCTAAAAAATTGTTTACATTAGCCGTAAGTAGCAGATGTGACGTAAATTTATTAACAAACATTTTTTTAACAAATCCCCTTTCCCTCTTGTTTCAGTGCCCCAAGAACGCAACATGCCAGCCTTATTCAGATGAAAACACTCCCTAGCCTTACCCCAAAGAAGTTGCGGAAAAAAGTGGCCTGCCTGTTCGATTTTGCCGGCCAAAAGATCCGCGCGATCGATGCGACTTGGGATTCAGCCAAAGGAACCCCGGTTTTCACGGTCAAGGGCCGGTACACCTCGCGTGGTTGGACGGAGTGGACGCAGGGTTTTCAATTCGGCATGGCGTTGCTCCAATCCGATGCGACGGGCGACTCCAGCTTTCTTCAACTCGGCCGGGAGAAGACGCTGAAATTCATGGCCTCGCATGTCTCGCACACCGGCGTGCACGACCACGGGTTCAACAATATTTCCACCTACGGCAATCTCCGGCGCCTGATCCTCGAGGGAAAAACGCCCTTCAGCCAGCACGAGCTTAATTACACCGAGCTGGGGCTGAAGGTTTCCGGTGCGGTGCAGGCCGCGCGCCATGTGACCACCGCCTGCCAGCAGCCTTGGTCGCCGGTCGCCGGCTCGGCCGGCGTCGTGCCGGGCGGCTACATTTATTCCTTCAACGGTCCGCAATCGCTCTTTGCCGACACCATCCGTTCCATGCGCTCGCTCGTGGTTGCGCACCAGCTGGGCCATGTGCTGATGGGCGAGGGCGACAAGCCCATCGATCTTCTCCACCGCGCCATCGAGCACGCCGCGACCACCGCGCGCTTCAACGTTTTTTTCGGCGCGGGCCGCGATGGTTACGACGTGCGCGGCCGCGTGGCGCACGAATCGATTTTCAACCGCAACGACGGCCAGTTCCGCTGTCCCTCGTCACAGCAGGGTTATTCGCCCTTTACCACCTGGACGCGCGGTGCGGCCTGGATCATCTGCGGCTTTGCCGAGCAGCTCGAGTTCCTCGACACCGTGCGCGGCACCGACCTTGACGCCGTCGGCGGCCGCCGCGCCGTGACCGACCTGTTTCTCGCCACCGCCCGCGCCGCGAGCGACTATTACATCGACGGTTACTCCGCGCGCGACGGCGTGCCGTATTGGGACAGCGGCGCGCCCAACCTCTGGCGCCTCGGCGGAACTTATCTCAACAAGCCTGCCGATCCGTTCAACGCCCACGAGCCGGTGGACAGCTCGGCCGCTGCCATCGCCGCCCAAGGATTTTTGCGGCTCGGCCACTGGCTCACGACCCATGGCGAAACCGCCGCCGGAAAAAAGTATTTTCAGGCCGGGCTTACCATCGCTGACACGCTCTTTGACGAGCCCTATCTTTCCACCGACAAAAAGCACCAAGGCCTGCTCTTGCACAGCGTCTATCACCGGCCCAACGGCTGGGACCGTGTGCCGAAAGGCCGCTCGGTTCCCTGTGGCGAGTCCTCGATGTGGGGCGATTACCACGCGATGGAACTCGCGCTCCTCATCCAACGCCTCGACGACGGAAAATATTATACGTTTTTCTGAAGCGTGGCTTGAAATGAATGACCTATTCTTTCTGTCATTCTGAGCGACGCGCCGAATTTAGTTTTGTGGGCGGGGTGCCCTCACCCCGCATCGGGATTCTTCGCTTCGCTCAGAATGACAAACTGTTTTAAGGACGTTACCTGTTTATGGTCTTATTATCGCCAACTTGAAACCCGCCGCCCGCCTTAATCTCTACGACCTCACCCGCGAGGAGCTGCGCGGGCGGTTTGTGCAGTGGGGGTTCAAACCGGTGCATGTGCGGCATCTGTGGAGGTATCTTTACCTTGAATTTGCCGACTCGTTTGAGGCGATGCCCAAGTTGCCGGCGAAAGTGCGCGCGCGCCTCGCGGCCGAGGCGCAGATCGGCGTGCTGCCGACCGCGCTCGAAACGGATTCAAGCGACGGCTTCACCCGCAAATACCTGCTCGCGCTCGCCGACGGCGAAAAGATCGAGGCGGTGTTGATGCGATTCACGGGGCGGGTGACGGCATGCATCTCGAGCCAGGTCGGCTGTGCGATGGGCTGCGTTTTTTGTGCCACGGGCCAGATGGGTTACACCCGCCACCTCACGCCGGGAGAAATCGTCGCTCAGGCGGTGCACGTCGCCCGCCAACTTCGTGACCTCTCGCCCCAAGCCTCCCGCCTTTCGCCTGGGCGCGACAGGGAGAAGCCGAAGCTTCGCAACGTCGTGCTCATGGGCATGGGCGAGCCGCTGCACAATTACGACGCGGTCATGCAGGCGATCGATATCCTGCGCGATCCCAACGGCCTCTCGCTGGCCGGGCCGCGCATCACGCTCAGCACGGTCGGCGTCGTGCCCGGTATTCTCCGCCTGGCGGAGGAGAAACGCCCGCTGCATCTCGCCGTTTCGCTGCATGCCGCGACCCAGGCCGAGCGCGCCGCGCTGGTGCCGGTCGCAAAAAAATGGCCGCTCGACGAGCTCATGGCCGCGTGCCGCCATTACTGCGAAACAACCCGGCGCCGCATTTTTTTCGAGTGGACGCTGATCGAGGGAAAAAACGATTCGCCGGATCACGCTCGCGCGGTGGGCCGATTGCTGCATGGTCTGCCCGCGCAGGTGAATTTGATTCCGCTCAATCCGACGGCGGGTTACGACGGCGCGCCGACCCGCAGCGAGGCGGCGAAACAGTTTCAAAAAATTCTCGCCGACGAGTTCGCCCTGCCGAGCACGGTGCGCCAGCGCCGGGGCATCGACATCGCCGCCGGCTGCGGGCAACTGGCGACGGCGACAGAAACCCTTTTACACGAAGAACGCTAAGCCCTGAAGTTTTAAATCTATCTTTACACCAAGGTCGCGAAGTGGCGCGAAGAGCCATTGGAATTCGCGATCAAAGGCTAAAAACAGGGCCGGCTTGGAGATTTGATGAGAGATGAGACCAGGCGCTTCGCGTTCCTTGGCGACCTTCGTGTAAAAGCAGATCCGCCTCCGACACTATTTTTTCTGGCTATCTAAAAACGCCAAGGTCTGCTGAGCCTGCTCGACGAGCGGGGTGGAGAACGGCTTTACCTCGCCGCCGGGCGCGGTCAGGCCAAGCCTCGTGGCGCGGGAGCGCAGCGTGAGCGCGGCGAGTGCGGCCACCTCGGAACCCGCGGCGAGTTGGGCGGTGCCGGCGGCCAGAAACTCCGGCGCGGCCGGCGGACTTTTCGGCTGCAGGACTTTTTCCAACAGGAAAAAACCGAGCGCGGCGCCGAGCGCGTCGAGCCAGGCGACCGGCTGGGCCGGCGGCGCGTAGGCGAGGCCGCGCTTTTCCGGCTCCCACTCCATGAAGACGCGGACCGCTTCATGCAGTTTGGACAATTCGGCGTCGGCGGTGGCGGGCGTCCAGCGCAGGGCGAAGGTTTTGCGCTCGCGGAATTTTTTCATATCCCACACGCGCAGGACCAACTCGTATTCGCCGGCGCTGTGCTGCAGCGCACCGGTAAAGACGTAGTCGAGCTTTTCACCGCAGGTGTTGGCGAGCTGGTGGAGATTGGTGGTGGTCCATTCGCCTCCAAACAACAGCGGCGTTTTCCCGGCTTCGGGGTGATCCATCACGCCGACGACCGCGAGCGGCGCGTAATGCGGCGAAAAATAAAATGTTTCCGCGAGCCACAGGGGCAGGGCGCGCGAGAGGCGGGCGAGCTCGTCCTCGACCTGCGCCATGGCCTCGGGCACATTTTTCAGGCCGGGCAGCGCGAGCTGGGCGAAAGCCACGCGGCGCAGGCGCCCTTCCTTGGGCGGGAGAATTTCACTGGCGAGCGGTTCAAGGCCGTAAAACCAGACTGGCTTGCTGATGGTGATGAACGCCGCCTTCAATCCGACCGGCGGTGCGCCCTCTTCTTCATTCACGGGAGCTTCATCCGGCACGGCGCCCTCCGCGATGAGCTCGGCGATGGCGTTGGAAAAACCGTACAGGCGCTCCTCGAGCTCGGGGCGGTTGAGCGAAAATAAAATATCGAGCACGTGCTGCGCGGCGTCGGCGTCGTGCGCGGCGAGGTAGGCCTGCAGGACGTTGAGGCCGGTGGCCGGCCCGTGCTTTTGCGCGTCGTAACGCGGGGCGACGAGATCGATGATGGGCTTGACGTGGCCGTTGCTGCCGAGATCGCCCGAGATGGCGACGAGCACATCGGCGCGGTCGCCCGCATCCGCGAGCACCTGCTCGTAAATGGCGAGGGCGCCGGGCAGGTCCTTGACCTCGAGTTTTTCGCGCGCGGCGGCGAGCTGCGGCATGACGCCGCCAGCCGAAGGCGCCACCGGGTCGCCGACAGGCAGGGGGGCAGGCTTTTTTTCGTTGGATCGGTCGAAAAATCCCATGCCGCCCAGAAAAACACCTGGCCGGTCATTGGCGAACAGAAATCCCGTTTGACCCCACCCGCGGTGGGTTTAAGTACAACCTTCCTGCGCGTTGTGCGCCCCGGATGAACCGCGTCCACATAAAAACCTACGGTTGCCAGATGAACGAGCGCGACAGCGAAGCGGTCGCGGCCATGCTGCGCGCGCGCGGTTATCGCATCGTGGCGCGCGAGGACGAGTGCGACATCCTGCTGCTCAACACCTGCGCGGTGCGCGACGCCGCCGAGCAGAAGGCCATCGGCAAGGCCCAAAACGTGCTCGCGCACAAGCGCCGCCGGCCGGACTTCGTCGTCGGCATCCTCGGCTGCATGGCGCAGAACCGCGGCGCGGCGCTGCTCGAGCAGCTGCCGGACGTGGACCTCATCGTGGGCACGCAGAAATTTCACCAGGTGCCCGGCTATCTCGACAATCTCCGCGCCGCGCGCGCGGCGGGCGTGCCGGTGGGCGAGACCATCGTCGACCTCGCGGAGGAAGCCGGCTCGCAAAACGAAATCCGCGACCATGTGCTCGCGCAGGACGAGTTGCCCGATGCACCGCCGCAGGTGAGCGCCTTCGTCTCGATCCAACAGGGCTGCAACATGGACTGCTCCTTTTGCATCGTGCCGAAGACGCGCGGCGACGAGCGCTCGCGGCCGATGGACGATATCGTGCGCGAAGTCACGGAGCTGGCGGCGCGCGGCGTGAGGGAAATCACGCTGCTCGGGCAGATCGTCACGAGTTATGGCCGGCGCGACTACGCGCACACCGGCGGCGTGTCGCCTTTTGTCCAGCTGCTCGAAAAAATCCACGCGGTGGACGGCATCGAGCGCATCCGCTTCACCTCGCCGCACCCGCGCGGCTTCAAGGAGGACCTGGTCGAGGCGTACGGCCGCCTGCCGAAACTTTGCGAGTACGTCCACCTGCCCATGCAGTCGGGCTCGAACCGCATCCTGCGCGCGATGAACCGGCCCTACACGCGCGAACGCTACCTCGAAATCGTCGCCGCGCTGCGCGCCGTGCGGCCGGATATTTATTTCTCGACCGACGTCATCGTCGGCTTTCCCGGCGAGACCGACGAGGACTTCGCGCAAACGCGCGAGCTGCTCGAAGCGGTCAACTGCGACATGGCCTACGTTTTCAAATACTCCATCCGCACCGGCACGCCCGCGGCCGAAATGCCGGGCCAGGTGCCCGACGAAACCAAGGAGCAGCGCAACCAGATCCTGCTCGACCTGCTCCACCAAAATTCGGTGCGCCGCAACCTCTCGCTCATCGGGCGGACAGAGGAAGTGCTGGTCGAAGGTCGCGACAAAACCGGTCAGCGCTTCACCGGCCGCACGCGGGGCAACCGCGTGGCGGTGTTCGAGGCCAATGAACGCCTCATCGGGCAGCTGGTGCCGTTGCGCATCGAACGCACGACCGTGAGCACGCTGTACGGCGAGCTGGTGTTGCAAGGAGTCACAAACTAATCGTTCTCATTCTCGTACTCGTTCTCGTTCTCTTTATGCCAAAACCCCTTTTCGACCACGAAAAACTGCGTGCTTATCAGGAAGCACTTCGTTTCATGGCTTGGATCGAGCCCTTGTTCGAGAAACTGCCAGCCAAACTTGCTGCGCGTGATCAACTCGACCGGGCATCTACCAGCATCGTGCTCAATATTGCCGAGGGCAACGGCAAGCGATCACATCCCGACCGCTGCCGTTTTTTCGACATAGCACGCGGATCTGCCCTCGAGTGCGCGGCGTGCCTCGACGTGCTGGTTATAAAACAGCGAATCCCTCAAGCTGAGGCGAATGAGGGGAAACTTATCCTTTTGGCGATAGTATCACTCCTTGCCGGGCTAATTGCGCATTTTTCGGGTCAAGTGGAAGAGGATGCCACAAATTATGAAACGGAAAGCTTGGCGGCCGAGAACGAGAACGAGTAAGAGAACGAGAACGATTTCACCCATGTCCCTCACGCTTGCCACCTTGCTCCCCGGTTTGCTGCTCATCGTCCTTGGCGCGGCGATTTTTGCCGGCACGCCCGCCATCGTCGCGATCTTCAAAGCCATGCCGCGGTCGCGCGCGGCGACGTTCCTGTTTTTCTACGGTGGCGCGGCCTGGTTCCTCAACCTTGTCTGGAATCTTTCGGCGGCCGATTTTGGTGAACACCGCCTGCTGCTCTTCATCGGCTTTTTCCTGGTGACCATCCTGGCGTTTTTCTATGTGCCGGATTTCCTGGCGGTGCGCGGATTGTGCATTCTCACGCTGCTCGCCGGCTGGCCCGTGCTGATGTCGGGCTACATGAATTTCGACCATCCGCAGGTGTATTTGCTGAAAGGGCTCGTTTACGTCTGCGTCGTCCTTGCGCTCTGGCTCGGCGCGCAACCGTGGCGGCTGCGGGATTTCTTCCAGTGGCTTTTTGCGACGAGCGGCCGGCCGCGCACCGTCGGCGGCGCCTTGCTCGGCTACGGACTGTTGCTCTGCGTGGTGGCGTTCACTTATTGAAGATTTCCCGATGACCGCGCCGGCTGAACCCGCAGTGTTGCTCGTCCTCGCCGGCCCGGCGGGCGCGGGCAAGACCACGCTCTGCGACCGGTTCGTGGCCGAGACGCCGGGGTTTTCGCGTGTCGTCACCGCGACCACGCGGTCGCCGCGCCCGGGCGAGGTGAACGACGTGCATTATCATTTTCTCACGCCCGCGCAGTTCGATGCCAGGCTCGCCGCGGGCGAGTTTCTCGAGTGGGCCTATGTGCACGGCTTCCACCGCTACGGCACGCTGGCCTCCAGCGTGCTCGGGCCGCTGGCCGCGGGGAACAGCCTGATCGTCAACCTCGACGTGCAGGGGGTGGACCATTTCCGCCGCGCGGCGGAGACCAACCCGCTGCTGCGCCGGCACCTCGCGACGATTTTCATCAGCGTGCCCACCTCCGAATTGCGGGCGCGGCTGACGGGCCGCGGCAAGGACAGCGAGGAAGAAATTGCACGCCGCCTGCGCACGGCCGAGGTGGAACTGCGCGAGGCGGACAAGTTCGACTACCGCATCATCAGCCGCAGCCGCGACGATGATTTCGCCGCGCTGCTCGACCTCTGGCGCCAGGCGCAGCGAAAAATTGGGGGAAGCCCGACCTGACCTCTTCGGATTTGCTGCTATGATGGAGGATGAACACAGAGGGCGCGGAGGGGAATGGAGGACACGGAGGTCTGGAGAAAATAAACCAGATCACCGAGCATATCATTGGTGCAGGAATGCGGGTGCACACGGCGCTCGGCCCGGGCCTACTGGAATCGGCCTATGAGGCATGCTTGGCCTACGAACTTACAAAAACCGGATACTCGATCGAACGTCAAAAGAGGTTACCCATCGTTTATGGCGAGCTGCGGCTCGAAGAGGGTTATCGCATTGATTTGCTGGTGGGAAAGGCGGTCATTGTTGAACTCAAGGCCGTGACGAGACTTGAGGACGTACATGAAGCGCAATTGCTCTCATACCTCCGCCTTTCGTGTTGTGAGGTTGGCCTGCTGATCAATTTCCATGTTAAACATCTGCGCGACGGCCTGCGCCGCGTGATCAATACCAAAAAATAGAACTCTGTTGCCTCTCTTACCTCCGCGTCCTCTGCGTTCCATCATAACCACTGTTTTATATTCGGCATGGATAGTCCGGAGGATTACCGCCAGTCGCCCCGCGGTGTGCCTTAGCCTTGCGACGGCCCTGCGTTCCACCGTGCGATGACGGGCTACGCTGGTGCAACGGCATCGATGGCTTTCAGCTCGGCTGGGCTGAAAGAGAGATCGTTGAGGGCGGCGACGTTTTCCTCGATCTGCGCCAGGCTGCTGGCGCCAATCAACACGGAAGTGACCTGCGGCTGGCGCAACACCCAGGCCAGGGCAAACTGGGCGAGCGACTGGCCGCGTTTACGGGCGAGCTCGTTCAACGCCTTGGCCTTTTTTATCTTCTCATCGGTAACCTGCGTGGGACGCAAAAAGCCATGGGGCTTGGAGGCGCGTGAGCCCTTCGGGATGCCGCGAAGATACTTCTCCGTGAGCAGTCCCTGGGCCAGGGGGCTGAACGCGATGCACCCGATGCTTTCGCGTTTCAACACATCGAGCAGGCCGTCCTCCACCCAGCGATCGAACATGCTATAACGCGGCTGGTGGATCAGGCAGGGCGCGCCCATTTCGCGCAGAAGCCGGGAAGCGCGAGTGGTCTGTTCCGGTGTATAATTGGAAAGGCCGACATAGAGGGCCTTGCCGGCGCGAACGGCATGGGCCAACGCGCCCATCGTCTCCTCCAAGGGGGTATCGGGATCCGGCCGATGGGAATAAAAAATATCCACATACTCCAAGCCCATGCGCCTGAGGCTTTGATCAAGGCTGGCGAGCAGGTATTTTCGCGAGCCCCATTCGCCGTAGGGGCCATCCCACATGTGGTAGCCCGCCTTGGTGGAGATGATCAGCTCATCGCGATAAGCCGCCAGGTCAGCCTTCAAAATGCGGCCGAAGGTTGCTTCGGCCGAGCCGGGAGGGGGACCATAGTTATTGGCGAGGTCGATATGGGTGAGCCCGAGATCGAAGGCCCGCAGGATCATCGCCCGGCTGTTTTTGAAATTGTCCACGCCGCCAAAGTTATGCCACAGACCCAGTGAAACGGCGGGCAGCTTGAGCCCGCTGCGTCCGCAGCGACGATAAAGCCCCGGATGGGCGTAACGATTCTCGGCCGCCGAGTACTTCATGGAATTTGGGATCAAAACTGAACCACAGCGATGAGGGTGTTCCAAGGGAGAAGTTTCGCGCGAGAGAGACGCCCGTCGCCATCACCGCCAGTCGCGCAGCGGCGTAACAACAGGCGGCGGGAGCTGCGGCCAGCGCGGACCGGAGGGCGTCAGCAGGACGGCGAGCCGGACGTCGCCGGCGGCGGGTGCGGTCTCGATCGTGAGCATCGCGGTGCCTTCGTTTTGGTTCTCTTCGGGAGTAGGCGGGCGGGTGGAGGTCACTTGAAAGACCGCATCATCCGGCGCGAGAATGGCGGCGAGCAACGTGCGGCCGTGTTGCGTCAGGGTGGCGGTGCGGCCGTCGGCCGAGAGGATGATTTTGCCTTCAGTCACCATTCCCCAATGCAGCGGAGTGCCGGAACGTAGACCGGAAAGATCATCCTGCACAAGAACGCGGGCCTGGTCCAACAGCGCGACGCCTCGCAGGATTCGCTTCGCGGTGTCCGGATATGCCGCGGTGAGATCGGCGACCGCGAAGGCCCGGTCCGGCGCATCGCTGAATGCGACGATGGGCGCGACCGCCCTCGGGTCTTGGAGAAGGTTGCCGGGGGTGATGGTGTTCTGGCTGTGGTTGTTGAGTCGGAAATAGGTCCAGCGTTTTTTTCCAAAGTAATCGGGCAGGTCGTAATTGTCCGCGCCGAGATATTCGGCCCAACGCACGCCGTCGGCATCGAGTACGAAGGCCCCCAAGTCCAGATGGGAATGATTGGCGGCGTTGTCGCCGGCCTTGAAGCCGACAAAGATCGCGCGCGGGTCGTCCCACGCACTACGGAGGATCGCGATGTCGGCGGCTCCGTGGAAATGAAGATCAAGCGGAACTGGCTCGGTCGATCCGGCGGAATTTCGCACCACCGGGTTGGGATACCAGATCGCGTTGAGCGCGAAGAAGCGGTCTTTGATCTGTTTCTGCCCGATCTCCGCCGCGAGCAGGGCCCGGCTTTCAGCCAGCGCGGCGGGGTGATGATAACGCTCAGCCAGCCAGGCAAAGGCGGGGGTTGGTTCAAAGCTAAGATGGCCGTCGGCATAATTGAAGACAGGGCCGACCGGTCCCTGCACGGCGAGGCGGTACAAGGCGGTGCGATCGAAATCGGGCGCCGCGCCCAAGCCAAAATCGGTGCCGAGCACGCCTTCCAATTCGGCGAGGATGATAACGTTGTAGGTGGTTCCGTAAGTCCAGTACCCGGGACCCTCGGGATAGGCGCCGTCGGGGCGGTAGCGGGCCATGACCCGCGGCAAGGATGTGCGCACGCCGTTCACGACCAACCGGGCGAGCTCCGGATTATCCTCGCCGATCGCCAGCGCCGCGGTGAGCAGGCCACCGTTGCACACCTGGTTCCAGTTCATATCGGCGGTGACCCAGAAAACGCGCCGGTCTTTTCCGGGATCCGGGCCGTAGGCCGTGGCAGCGAAGACGAGTGCCTTGTCGAGCAAGGCCTGTTTGATCGTCAAACGTTCGGCCGGCGTCAGTTGCCGATAGAGCCAGTCATAGCCGATGCCGACGGCGAAACTCATTTCGGCGACGTCGAGAAAATGCGATGGATTCCAGTCCGGAAAGGCGGCGACCGTCAGCATGTCGCGTTTCGCCCGATCGGCGAACCGTGTGTCGCCAGTCAGCCGGTAAGCCAGCGCGCACGTCACGATGTGATCGAAGGCGGCGCGGGACTGCTCGAGGAGCCGGGGACCGATAAGCTGATGGATAATCGGAGGCGCGGACAACAGCTCCTCCGCATGGGCGATAATGCGGGCATGCAGCCGGGCTCGAAATGGATCGGTGGCCGCGGCGGCGATGTCAGCCGCGAGTTGGTCATCGGTGAGGAGCAGCCGTGGATGTTCACGGCGAAAGTGGACCAGGGGATCGTTGGCCGGCAGGGGCGGCTGATCGGCCGAAAAGGCCAGCGACGGCAGGAACAGGGCCAGGGCAACAGGAAAGATCCAGCGCATGAGGTAAGGGTTCATCCTAGCCATGCCCCTCCGCGAATCAAGCGGCCGAAAAACAAAGGCGCGGCTTTTATGCCGCGCCTTTGGAGATTGCCTTGGTAATGTGCCTTACATCGCGATTTGCGGGCGCAAGGGCTCGGGCCAGTCGACGTGGAAGAATTTTCCGCGGGGCTGGTCAACGCGTTCGTAGGTATGCGCGCCGAAGTAGTCGCGTTGCGCCTGGAGCAGGTTGGCCGGCAGGCGGGCCGAGCGGTAGCTGTCGTAGTAGGCGAGAGCGGAACCGAAGGTCGGCACCGGCACGCCGCACTCGGCGGCGAGGGCGATCACCTTGCGCCAGTTGGCCTGCGCGTTCTTGAACGTCTTGTTGAAATACGGGTCGAGCAGCAGGTTCGCGAGGTCGGGCTTGCGCGCGTAGGCCTCGGTGATTTTCTGCAGGAACGCCGCGCGGATGATGCAGCCGCCGCGCCAGATTTGCGCGATCTCGCCGAAGCTGAGCTTCCACTTGTATTCCTTCTGCGCCTCGCGCATGAGCTGGAAGCCCTGAGCGTAGCTGCAAATTTTCGAGCAGTAGAGTGCGTCATGGATGGCGGCGATGAGCGCTTTCTTTGAGCCGCGGTATTTTTTCGCCGGGCCTTTCAATATCTTCGAGGCGGCGACGCGCTCTTCCTTGATTGCGCTGATGCAGCGGGCAAACACGGCCTCGGCGACGGTCGGCGCGGGCACGCCCATGTCGAGCGCGTTGGTCGAGGTCCATTTGCCGGTGCCTTTCTGGCCGGCAGTGTCGAGGACGACGTCCACAAAGGCCTTTTTCTTCGTGGCGGGATCCTTCTGCTTGAGGATGTCGGCGGTGATTTCGATCAGGAAGCTGTCGAGAATGCCGGTGTTCCATTCGGTGAAGATCGCGCCCATCTCGGCGGGCTTGAGGCCAAGCAGGCCCTGCATGAGGGCGTAGGCCTCACAGATCATCTGCATGTCGCCGTATTCGATACCGTTGTGGACCATCTTCACGTAATGGCCGGCGCCATTTTCGCCGATGTAAGTCGTGCAGGGCACGCCGCCCACGATGGGCTGGCCGGGCTTGGCGCCGGTGAGGGGCTTGCCGGTCTTGGGGTCAACCTTGGCGGCAATGGCTTCCCAGACAGGTTTCAACTCCAGCCACGCGGCAAACTCGCCGCCAGGCATGAGCGAGGGGCCGAATCGCGCGCCTTCCTCGCCGCCGGAAACACCGGAGCCGATGAAGCGCAGGCCTTTTTCGCGCAGCGCTTTTTCGCGGCGGATGGTGTCGGTCCAGAGGGCGTTGCCCCCGTCGATGACGATGTCGCCCGGTTCGAGGAGCGGCACGAGGCCGTCGATGACGGCATCGGTACCTTTTCCAGCCTGCACGAGGATGACCATCTTGCGCGGCTTGGCCAGCGACTGGACGAACTCCTCCAGCGTTTTGGTGCCGACCACGCCACCCGGCGTGTGCGGATTTTCCGCGACGAACTTGTCCGTCTTTTCAGTCGTACGGTTGTAGACCGAGATCTGGAAGCCGTGGTCGGCGATGTTGAGAGCGAGGTTTTGGCCCATGACGGCTAGACCGATGAGCCCGATGTCGGAACGCGATTTAGGCATAAAGAACATTCAGTTGGCCACAATCCGCGCCGAAAAACCACCTCAAAAATTCACTGAATTAGGCGTCAGTATACGTTCGAGGGCGGCGGCTTTTTTGGCGTGTTGTCCGGGACAACCGTCCTGTTTTCCGATTTTGCGTAGGCGTCCTTGGTCGGCAAAAATTGCGCCAACTGGTCAACGAAGGGCGTGAGGAAGGCCGGTTCGTTGCGATTATAAACCCACGAAACAAACGTAAACCCGCACACGACAAAGATTCCTAGGCCCAGAAAGACTTTATTGACCTGCAAGAGCCGCTTGAGGACGAACACGACCACAAAAAATCCCACGATGAATCCCGCGAACATCCACCAATACTTGGGTGGCACGGCCTTGATCTTGTCGAGGGTGCTGACCGCTAGAAACAGCATGGCGTTCATGTAGAAACAAACCCGAGGAGAGACGAGCCGTTTCCTCCGCGCCACCGAAGTTTAGCGGATTTTTGGCAACGTCCGTGGAGTTTTAACCTACACGACCTTGGTTGTTTCTCAACCGAAATTTGGCGGAAGGGCCCCGGCTGACTCCCCGCGGGTGGCGCCGTGCGGTGCGGCACAGGTTTGTCGCCGACGCCGACCATCTGCGGACGGTTCTGCGCATCGAGGCGGGAAAACATCGGAGTAGCTTCAACGCAAAGGCGCAAAGGATTTTGCAGAGGCGTTTAACACAGAGCTGTAGGAGCCTGCTCGCAGGCGATATTATGATCGGTGAAGGTCGCCTGCAAGCAGGCTCCTACACAGCAAATGATTGGGCGTTGGGTTTAATTAAACCCATTCCCAGAACCGCACCACCGTGCCTGCGGGAAATTCTTCCTGACCGGCGGGCAATTCAACGAAACCGTCCGTGTCCACGAGCCCGGCGAAGTCGCCGGAGGTATTCACGGCCGCCGGTGTGGCCAGCAGCCCGGCCGTCGGGCTGCTGCTGATTTTCACCGGGAGAAAATACGCGAGTGGCAGCTTGAAGGACACCGGCGCGGCGAGTGCGACCAGGCGTAGTGCGGCAGGCGGCGCGCCCGCGGCCTGGGTTAGCGCCGGCAGCACATAGCGATGCAGACAGGTGTAACTCGAAACCGGATTGCCCGGCAGCGCGAAGACCGGGCGGGTGCGCGGGCTGAGGCCGAACCAGAGCAGCTTGCCCGGGCGCTGGGCCACGCCCTGGAATTTTTTCTTCACGCCGAGTTCGGCCAGCACCGCAGGCAGGAAGTCGAATTTGCCTTTCGATACGCCGCCAGTGAGCAGCACGACGTCGAACTCGGCCAGGATATGCCAGAGCGTGTGCTCGATCTCGTGGCGCATGTCGTGCAGGTGGAAACGCTCGACGCGCAGCCAGCCGGCGGCATGAAGCGCGGCGCGCAGGGCGTAGTCGTTGCTGCGGCGAAGCTGATGCGGCCCGACCTCCGCGCCGACGTCCACGAGCTCGTCGCCCGTGACGATGACGGCGATCTTCGGCTGTGAGTTGACGGCCAGCGCAGCGCAGCCGCACGCGGCGGCGACGGCGATTTCGCGGCCGGTGAGGCGCGTGCCGGCGGACACGATGACGGTGCCCGCGGCATAGTCGCTGCCGCAGCGGTGCACGGCGTGGCCGGGCGCGAGTTTGGCCGCAGCGGAAATTTTCATCGTCTCGCCGTCGCGCGTCGTGTCCTCGTAGGGCACGACGCAGTCCGCGCCCTCCGGCAGTGCCGCGCCCGTTGCAATCTCGATGCATGTGTCTCCGGCCGCGAGTTTTTGCGGGATCATGCCCGCGGCCTGCAAACCGGTGACGCGGAAGGTTTGCGTGCCGGCGGCCCAGGCGGCGGCACGCAGCGCATAACCGTCGAGCATCACGCGGTCGAAGGGCGGCAAGTCGCGGTCGGCGCGTAGATTGGCGCGCAGCACCCGCCCATGCGCCTCGGCCAGCGGCACATCCTCGGTGGGCATTGGCGGGATGCTGGCCAGGATAAGGGCTTCGGCTTCCGTGGGGGTGAGCATGTGGTGAGATTGAACCACAGAGGCACAGAGGGCACGGAGGAAATGCACCTCTGTTTTGCTTCTCCGCGTTCTCTGTGTCTCTGTGGTTGAAATGCCCGCCGCCGTCCGCGATCAGTTCAACCGCCCGCTGCACGACCTACGCGTGTCACTCACCGACCGTTGCAACTTCCGCTGTCCCTATTGCAGGGCCGGCGGGATCGTTACAGCGAGGAACGTGCCGGGCTTCTTGCTGCCGGCGACTCGCGCGAAAAAGTCGAGATGAGCTACATCGGGGGGTGAACAGCGGATAAGAGGGGAGTCTTTTTAACCGCAGATGGACGCAGATGAACGCGGATTAAAACAGGAACAAGTTTTTGGTGAGGCTCGAATTAGCGTTTATTCGCGTCCATTCGCGGTTAAAGTTGCGATCCTCAAATGCCATCCAAACCCATTCCCGGTTCGACCGGCGCCGTGCTCACCTGCCTGCCTTCGCCTTATGTGCCGCATGCGGCGACGGGGTTGCTTTACCTGCCGCGGTTTCTCGCGAAGTGCCACTACGTCAAAACTCACGGTGCGCTGCCGCCGAGCTACGCGAAAAACTACAAGCGCGGGATCGACCGGTTTCTCTGCCTGCACCTCGGCATCGATCCCGGCGCGGTCGAAAAAATCGTCTTCGAATCGGCGACCGATGGGGAAATCGAAGAAAAGCTGCGGGCCTTGCTGCCCGCGGATGTGCGCGCGGCGAAGTGGAATCGCGAGCTCGTCCAAAAAGGCATGACGCCGGCTGGCCAGGAATTTCTGAAGGAGGCGCTCACAGTCATGGGCTGCGCCGACCGCATCGGCGAAATCAAAAACGTGCCCGACCTGATCGATTTCGACGAGGGAAGGATTGAGTGAAAAGCGGAAATCGGAAAGGCGGGAAATTGTAAAACGAGAAGAGAGAAAAACACTTAAAGGGGTAGCGATTTTTCAATTTCTCGATTTCCTGTTTCTGTTTCCCGCTTTTCACTTTTTCAACTTTCCGCTTTTCTTCCACCTATGATCAAGGGCCAGAAAGTCGTCTGCATCAACGATGCGTTTCCCCAGTTCATCCTGGCGATCTACACGCAGCTGCCGGTGAAAGGAAAAGTCTACACGGTCCGCGAGGTGTTCCTCGGCCGCGAGAAGGTCGTCAAAGGCGGTGAGACCGCGACGGTTGGCCTGCTGCTCGAGGAATTGCACAATCCGCCCGATCCCTTTCACGCCGGCTCGGAAGAGCTCGGTTTTGCTTCAGAGCGCTTTGCCCCGCTCGAAGAGCTGCCGGAGGAAGAAAACGAGGAAGTGGAAGAAGCCATTGGCATCGGCGTGCTGGTCGGGGCGAATTAGAGCTTCGCGCAGCAGCGCGGGTAGGGCGGTTTATCCTTAAACCGCCGCATGGATCTGATCATTGAAACGGCGCGTTAGGGATAACGCGCCCTACCTGTTTCGCCTCCAGCCTTTTGAATCCGGCCTACGCAGCCAGCAGCCGCCCACACAGGGCGAGGAGCCGGGCCCGCAGCGGATCGGCGCGGGTGGCAAACATGCGCTGCGCCTGTTCGTACTCAGCGCGGCCCCCGGGCGTTTCAATTTTGACCGGCGCGAAACCAAGCGCGGAAAAATCATAGGGGCTCGCGCGCATGTCCAACTCGCGGATGTCGCGCGCGAGGGCAAAGCCGTCGGCGACGAGTTCGCTGGGTGCAAACGGTGCGAGTTTGAAGGCCCACTTGTACAGGTCCATGTTCGCGTGCAGGCAGCCGCGCTGCTCATGTTCCGGCACAGTCGCGCGCGAGGGCTGCACGCGGTTGAGCGGCCGCGCGGCGGGCGTGAAGAAACGAAAGGCGTCGAAATGCGTGCAGCACACCGGCAGGCTCTCGACGATGCGGGCCAGTTCGCCGGGCGGAAAGCGCAACGGCCAGGCGCCATGGCGGATTTCTTCCGGCGGCAGGCGGTAAACCATCGCCCATTCATGCAGCCCGTGGCAGGCGAAAAACGCCGGCCGGGCCTGCGTTGCCACGAGCAGATCGCGCAGCCACGCGACGAACTCGCGTCGTTTGGGCGGCAGCGTGGCCGGGTCGATCATCACGCCGTCGGAGGTTTCGCGATATTCAGGCCAGCGCAGGAATTCGCGGGCGCCGCCGCCCGCGAGCGCGACATCCGGACCCGGATGCCAGCGCCGCAGCCACGCGGGGCGAAACGAGTAGTAATCGAAAAGAAAATCGTGGACCGGATGTTTTTCACCGCGTGCAGCCCGCGCCTGGTGCGGATCGGTCCATGCGCGCACCCGCGCCTCGTGCGTGCGCTGCCTGGCGCGCCACCCGGCCTCGGTGAGAATTTCAATGGATTCGGTTGCGACCACGAATATCCGCAAAGAAACACATTCGCCCACAGCAATCAATCGCGCTTAGCAGCTCCTCAAGCGGTTTTAAAATTAGTTTAGCCACGAAAGATCACATAGAACACAGAGAACAATCTTTCTTTGAGCTCTATGTGATCTTTCGTGGCTAAAAATCCGGCTGACCGCTTACAAGTGTCCGAGTGGAGGGAACGGCATCCTCACCGTGGTCCAGGCGATATGGCTACGGTTCTATTTAAAATGCTACTAGCGTTTCATCAGGAGCCGCCGCACGCCTTCGATTGGCCGTTCGGCGATGGCGAAGAGCGGCAGGGACGAACGCGACCCAAGCGCGGCGACGACGACCGGATGGGTCAGAATCGGCCCGCTCAGGCCGGCGCGAAGCTGCTTGGCCGGTACATCGGAAAAAAGCTTGGTGGTGACGCGCTGCGCAAGGTCGAGCAGCGGTTGGCACGCATCGAGGATGAGCTGGTGCGCGACCGGGTCGCCCTCGGCGGCGAGGGCGAGCATGGCGGGCGCGAGGGCGGCGATCTGCTGGTTGGGTTCGGGGTGCTGGTAAAAAAAACGCGTGATGGCGCCGGCGTCGGCGAGCTGGGTGGCGTCGCGCACAATTTTGGTGAGGCGCGAGGGCGGGGCCCAGCCTTGCAGCTCGATCAGCGCCCGCACGATGGCGAGACGGCCGAGTTCGTAGCCGCTGCCCGGATCGCCGAGGCGCCAGCCAAGGCCGCCGGCGTAATGAATTTTTTCCGCCGCGTCGCGCGCCGCGACAAACGAGCCGGTTCCGGCGTGCAGCACGAGGCCGGGCCCGCCATCGGTCGCGAGCTCAAGCACAGGCAGCGAGTCATCGACGGTCTCGACCGGGCCGTAAATTTTCTCCCTGGCGAGCGCGGTCGCGGCTTCCTGCCAGAACGCGCGATTGCCAGCCATGCAGAGCAGCGTGCGGGCGACGACCGGTGGCGAATGACCGATGGCCAATCCGCGCAGCGCGGCGCGCAGGACATCCTGGGCGCGTTCAGGGCCGGTGACGCTCGGGTTGCAACCGGGTGCGGTGTGGCGCGCAATGACCCTGCCGCGTGCATCGATCATGATGCACTCGGTCTTGGTGCCGCCGCCGTCGATGCCGATTTTCATGGGGCAGACTTTGGGCAGAATGAGCCTGATGAAACCAAAGGGGGAAAATACTTAAGCGGGCCTGAAAAACGCTCGATCGTTCGGTTGAAAGCATTACGCCAATTGGCGGCTGAGGCGACCTTTATATTTTTGCGCGAGGTCGCGGTTGTGCTCGATGGCACCGGGAAGATTCTGGCTGCGCAGAACAGGCAGCGGGTGCCGGTTTTGTTTCAGCCAGTCGATGGTCGCGAGCATCAGCCAGTTGAGCACGGAGCAGCCGATGAGCGTGCTGGTCGGTCCCGCCTGAACGCCGTCAGCGACTTCCACGATGGCGTCGCCTGGCACGCCACCGTTGTCGAGCACGTGGTCGGCGACGTCGGGAAGTTTTTTGCCGCTGGGATGTTCGCTCGGCGTAGCGTGCGACATGGCGACGGAGGTGAGGGCGACAACCGTGAGGCCTTTTTGCTTGGCGTAGAGGGCGACCTCGATCGGCGAGCTGTTTTTGCCGGAATTGGAAATGGCGATGAGCACCTCGCCGGACAGGAGCTGGTACTGGCGGTCGTAGCGTGCGGCGAGGCGCGTGCCATAGCCGGGGAGATTTTCGATGAACCCCGCGGTGGGGTCGATGATGCCGGTGACACAGACCAACCCGCCGGCGCGGCCGATGATTTCGCGCGAGACAAGTTCGCTGTGGCCGCTGCCAAAGGTGTGGATAACGCCACCGCGCGCGACGCATTCGCCGACGATGGGCGCGAGATGCGCCAGGACGGGGGCGTTGGTTTCCCAAGCGCGGGCGAGCAGTTCGTTGGCGCGGGTGAAGTAGGATTCAGGGAGTGAGGGCATGGTTAAAGGGCTTCCCAGCGGCCGTAGATGCCGCAGGGAAGAATCTTCCCATCCGCGGCAATGGGCAAGCCGACTTCGCCGGCCGTGATCGTGCCGCCGCGGTCGGACAACAGCCCCGCGAGCAAATTGGCGACGACGGTGGGCGAGAGGCGCGCAGTGTAGGCGTTGATGAGAAAAAACAGCGGCTGGTCGCTGAGAATTTTTTTGCACTCGGTGAGCAGCGGCCAGAGGTGGTCTTCGAGCCGCCAGAGCTCGCCCTCGCCGCCGCGGCCGTAGGTGGGCGGGTCCATGATGATGGCGTCGTAGCGGTGGCCGCGGCGCTGCTCGCGACGGACGAATTTCAAGCAATCGTCCGCGAGGAAGCGGATGGGCGCGTCGGCGAGCCCGCTGAGCGTGGCGTTTTCGCGGCACCACTTGACCATGCCCTCAGACGCATCGACGTGGCAGACGCTCGCGCCCGCGGCGGCCGCGGCGCAGGTGGCCGCGCCGGTGTAGCCGAAGAGATTGAGCACGGAAATGGTTCGACGTTGCTCACCACTGGTCTTTTGGCCGGCAGCACCTGCGGTTTTTATTTTTTGGGAAAGCCAGTCCCAGTTCACGGCCTGCTCGGGGAAAAGCCCGGTGTGTTTGAAGCTGGTCGGGCGGATTTTAAAGGTGAGGCCGAGCGGCGCGTAGCGTACGGTCCACGACTCGGGCAGAGGGCGCCGGAATTCCCATCCACCGCCGCCACGCTCGTTGCGCTGGTAGAAGCCGTCCCAGTTTCCCCAGCTTGCGCCGGGCGCCGCGCCTCCTGTGGTGAGCCCGGTCGAACCGCCTGTGGTGAGCTTAGCCGAACCACTTCGCGGCCAGAGGACTTGCGGGTCAGGGCGCACGAGGGTGAACTTGCCCCAGCGTTCCTGCTTCAAGCCGTCGCCGCAATCGAGAAGCTGGTAGTCGTTCCAGCGGTCGGCGAGGAGAAGTCCGGGGCGTTGGGCGGGCGCGGGCATGCGCAGATGAAACAAAGATGGACGAAGGCAATTGTCGAGACGCGCCCTAAGTCTTGAACGGATTTTCCACTTTTACGCCAAGGATGGTCTGGCCGGTGTTCAAATCCTCGGAATAGAGAACACCGCAGCCGGCGGCACTCGCCGCCGCAATAATGAGCGCATCCCAAAACGAGAGTTCATTCAGGATGGAGCAATCCACCGCCTCCTGGATCAGTTCGGGCGAGACTTGAACGGTTTCGAATGCGGCGAACGTCTTGAGCACCGCCTTGGCCGCAAGCGGCGCGACCCCGAGCTTGCGCGTGCTGGCGACATAGAATTCCTGCAGCACCTGCGTGGAGATGACGCCATCGCCCGAGTGGACCAACTCCTCAATGAGCGCCCGGCTGCGGGCGCGTTTTCGCAACTGGCCGGAGTCCTGTGCATAAACGAGGACGTTGGTATCGATAAAAACTTTACCGGCCATACAGCTCCTCGCGACGCCACGTCTTGCCCCGGGAATGGCCGGTGTGCGCGTCCATCAGGCGGAACATTTCAGCTAGCGCGGCGCTTCGATCCGCCACTGCGGTCTTGCGCACGAGGTCACGCACGAGGTGGTTCAGCGTGGTCTGGTGGCGGCGCGCGTAATCACGTCCGGCCTTGAGCGTCTCCTCATCGAGGGCGAGGGTGATATTTTTCATGGGCACAGCTTATGTCTACACATAGCCTGTGTCCACAAGGAATGTGCAAATGTGGTAAACGATAACCTTGGCTCGTACCAACGCTTCCCTTCCGCGGAATAAACCCGGCGCGGTCAGGCTCAGGCTTGCATGAGACGTTTATGGCTTTTGCTCCTGGTCGTGGTGGTGGTGCGGGCGGAACCGCCTGCGGTGAGCCAAGCCGAACCGCCCGTGGTGAGCCCAGTCGAACCACTGCGTTTTGCCAGCGGCGCGCGGCAAACCGCGTTGGTCGAACTTTACACCAGCGAAGGCTGCAGCAGTTGTCCGCCGGCGGAGCGCTGGCTCGCTCGGCTGAACGACGAACCCGGCCTGTGGCACGACTTCGTGCCGGTGGCGTTTCACGTCAACTATTGGGACAATCTCGGCTGGCCCGACCGTTTCGCCTCGCGCCAGTTCACGCAGCGCCAGTATGCGCTCGCCGATTCATGGGGCGGAGGCTCGGTTTACACGCCGTGCTTCGTGCGCGACGGCGCGGAATGGCATCCGTCGTCCGTGCCGGGGGCGTCGGACAAAAGCGCGGGCCTGCTCGCCGTGAGCTACGCCCCGGCCAGCGGCCAGTGTCGCGTGAAATTTCTGCGGGCGGAAAGATCTCCGGGGGGCTACGATGTGTATGTGGCCCTGCTTGGCGGCGGCCTGTCCTCAAGCGTGACGGCGGGCGAAAACGAAGGAGAGACGCTGCAACATGAATTCGTCGCGCTTGTCCTCATCGATGCGCCGATGCAGTCGGATGGCGCGGCCGCGACAGTGGAGTTGATGCTGCCCCGACTGGAAACCAAAAATTCCGCGCGCCGCGCCTTGGCCGTCTGGGTCACACGCCGCGGCGAACTCGCGGCCCTGCAGGCGACCGGCGGGTGGGTGCAATGAAGGCTCCGAGCGCGGCCGCACATGGTGGGGCGACTTGACCACAAGGCGCCCTGCGACAACACAGCGGCAAAAGATAAAGCGCCTTGAGGTCAAGTCGCTCCACCTTGGCCGTGCCCAAGCCTCCGCCTCAATTATTCGTCGCCGGGTTGTAGTAGGGCCCGAGTTGCTCGAGCAGCCTGGCCCGCACTTCCACCAGGTCGATCGGGCCGCTGTGGCGATAAATAATTTTGCCGCCGGGGGCCACGATGAGGGTGTACGGAACCGGCCCGGGCCAGTCAGGATCGAGGGTTCGTTGCAGAGAATCGATCTTCCCGGTGAAACGATAGTTGTCGGTCGAGCGCCCTTCATTTTCCAGAACCTGTTTCAGCCGGTTGGGCAGGGCGGCGTGCTGCTTTTGGAGGAATTGCAGCGCTTTTGGCTGGCTTGTTTCGTCATCAAGGCTGATCGAGATCAGCTCGAAATTCCGATTCTGCAGCTGGATGATAAGCGTGACCAAATTAGGAAACTCCTCGACGCAGGGCACGCACCACGTGGCCCAGACGTTGATCAAGCGGAGCTGGCTCGTGTTGTTTTTGACCAACGCGGCCACGCCGGCTTCGTCGATCGGCGCGAGCGTCACGGGCGTGCTTTCCCATTTCGCGTTCGCCTTGGCGATGTCGGCTTTTTTCGTAGCCCACTTGGTCGAGCAGCCGAACGGCTTGGTCATGGGCACCGGCACCGGTTTCCCGGCGAGCAGGGCCACGATGGCATCGCGGGCGTCAAAGGCCGTGACGGTCGAGGGATCGGCATACGGCGAGTCATCGAGGCGCCCGGCATAGACCAGCTTCCGGTCGTGATCGAAGATGAAGATGTGCGGGGTACAGAGGCAGCCGTAGGCTTTCGCGGTTTTTTGGGTATCGCCGTCATCCAGGTAAGGGAAGGTGAAGCCGCGTTCCTTCGCGTAGAGTTTCATTTCGTCATAGGTGTCGTTGTATTTGCTGTAGCCCAATTCGGATATGGCGATGCCTGCGGGGCTGTCCGGGTTGATCGCCACGAGCGCCAGGCCCTTGTCTTTCATTTCGGCGTACAACGGCAGCAACCGGGTCTCCGCCGCGTGCGAGTAGGGGCAGTGGTTGGAAAGAAACGCGACCATCAACAGCGGCGCGGCCTTGAAGTCGGCCAGCGTGTAAGTTTTTCCGTCCACGCCGAGCAGGGAGAAATCCGGCGCCGCCTCGCCGATTTTTAGACGGTGGGCATCGGCCGGCATTTCGCTTTCGAGGTCAACCGCGGGTTGTTTTTTCGCCGCGCACAGGGGGCCGGCGAACAGGGCGGTAAGGAGGACAAGGGTAAGCCAACGTTTCATCAGGGTAGGATAATGGGTGGGCCGATCAGCGCAAACGCCCCCCAAGGCAAGTCACGGGCGACGCAGCCGGGCGAGATCTTCCAGATGGCGGATGGCGAGCGTGGTCCAGCCCGTTTGGTGGCTGGCGCCGACCCCGCGGCCGTTGTCGCCGTGGAAATATTCGTAGAAGAGCACGAGGTCGCGGAAATGCGGATCATCGGCGTACCGTTGGCAATCGCCGTGGGTGGGGCGCCGGCCGTGGTCGTCGGCGAGGAAGATCGACCCGAGGCGGCGGGCGATTTCCTGGGCGACATCGCACAGGTTGAGCATGCGACCGGAGCCGACGGGCATTTCGACCAGCAGCGAATCGCCGTAATAGACATGATAGCGCTCGAGGGCCTCGACCAAAAGATAGTTGATGGGAAACCAGATCGGGCCGCGCCAGTTGGAATTGCCGCCGAAGAGAGGGGAGGTGGCCTCGGCGGGCGAGTAATCGAGCCGCAGTTCCTGGCCATCGGCGCGGAAAACGAACGGTGCCCGCTCGTGGCATTTCGAGACGCTGCGAACGCCGTAGGATGAGAGGAATTCCGTTTCATCGAGCAGGTAGCGCAGCACGCGCACCAGGCGTTCGCGCGAGGGCAGGGCAAGCAGCATTTTGCGATGGCCGAGATCGCCATCCTCCGCGCCATAGGTGATGTGGCGCGCGAGATCGGGACGGTGCTTTTGAAACCATTCGTAGCGCTTCTTGAAGCCGGGCAGGCGGTCGATGAGATCGCGATCGAGCACCTCGACGGCGATGAGCGGCAGCAAGCCGACCACCGAGCGCGTTTTGAGCGGCATCGTGTAGGCGCCAAAGTCTATCTGGTCGTAATAAAATCCGTCCAGCTCGTCCCACAGGCCGGTGCCGCCGGCGGCGTTCATGGCATCGGCGATCTGCACGAAGTGCTCGAAAAACTTCGACGCCATGTCCTCGTAGGCGACGTGGACGTGGTCGTCGTGGTAGGCGAGCTCCAGCGCCATCGAGAGCATCGTCGCCGCATAAAACGCCATCCAGGCCGTGCCGTCGGCCTGGCGAAGCTGGCCGCCGCCGGGGATCGGCTGGCCCCGGTCGAACACGCCGATGTTGTCGAGCCCGAGGAAACCGCCGGAGAAAAGGTTTTTTCCGTCGGCGTCCTTGCGATTGACCCACCAAGTGAAGTTGAGGAGCTGCTTTTGGAAAACGCTCTCGAGGAAATCCCGGTCGCGTTGGCCGCGCGCCGCGGTGATCTTGTAAACGCGCCAGCAGGCCCACGCATGCACGGGCGGATTCACGTCGCTGAAACCGAATTCGTACGCGGGGATCTGCCCGTTGGGGTGCATGTACCATTCGCGCAGGAAGAGCACGAGCTGCTGCTTGGCAAAATCCGGGTCGACGCGCGCCATCACCAGCATGTGGAAGGCGTGGTCCCACGCGGCAAACCACGGGTATTCCCACTTGTCGGGCATGGAGATGATATCGCGGCTGTAAAGGTGTCGCCAGTCGTGATTGCGGCCCTGCTTGCGGTTTTCCGGCGGCGGTGGAAAGGCCGGATCGCCCTCGAGCCACTGATCGACGACGAAATGATAAAATTGTTTCGACCAGAGCAGCCCGGCGTAGCCCTGGCGAATGACGTTGCGCTCGTCCGCCGTGGTGGTGGCGGGGATGATCGCGCGGTAAAATTCATCCGCCTCACCCCGGGCTCGCGTCATCTCGCCCGCAAATTTCCCGCCGAAGGCGACGGGGTGGTTTTTTTCCGGCAGGTATAACTGCAGCTCCACCGTCTGCTCGCCGCCGGCGGGGATTTCCAAAACGTAATGCAGCGCCGCCTTGGTTCCGGTGCGCTCGGGATTCACCGCGGCTGTCTCGCCCTTGATGACATGGCGATGAAAGGCGTCCTTCACGTACGGCGAGGCGTTGGGTGAATTAAAAAGGCGCTGGTTGTTGGTCTCGTTCTCGGTGAAAAGCGGCGTGGGGCGAATGCCGCCGGAGGACGGGGCGAACTGCAGCGCGTAATGGCCGAGCGTTTCATGCTCGGCGGAAAGCGTGTCGTCGCCGGTGAGGCGCAGCTGCGGTTTCTGTTTAACGCCCTCGCGCGTGCAGCCAAATGACCACATGTTGCGGAACCAAAGCGTCGGCAGCAGGTGCAGTACCGCGGCCTCCGGCCCGCGATTGGCCACGGTGAGGCGGATGAGCATGTGGTCCGGATCGGCCTTCGCGTAGTCGGCGGACACGTCGAAATAGCGGTTGTCGTCGAAGATTCCCGTGTCGAGCAGTTCAAACTCGCCGGCTTGCAGGCCGCGGTGGCGGTTTTCCTCGACCAGCCGCGCATACGGAAATTCCGCCTGCGGATATTTATACAGCGCGCGCATCCACGAATGCGTGGGCGTGGCATCGAGATAATAATAGAGCTCCTTCACGTCCTCGCCATGGTTGCCCTCGGGGCCGGTGAGCCCGAACAGGCGCTCCTTCAGGATCGGGTCGCGGCCGTTCCACAGCGCGACCGAGAAGCACAGGCGGCATTCGCGGTCGGTAATGCCGAGCAGCCCGTCCTCGCCCCAGCGATAGGCCCGGCTGCGCGCGTGGTCGTGCGGCAGATAATCCCAGCAGGTGCCATTCGCGGAATAATCCTCGCGCACGGTGGCCCACTGGCGCTCGGCCAGATAAGAGCCCCAGCGCTTCCAGTTTTTCGTGCGGTCACGGTCTTCGTCGAGGCGCTGCTCCTCGGCGGTGTGAGCTTGGGCGGGGGAATCTTCCGGAGGAATCATGGTGCAATCAATAGACGGGGTGTGCGCTGGCACCGCTGCCCGCCACGATCACCACCACCCAGAATATGAGAAAGACAATGGGTATTCCAATCGGCGCCGCAAGTCCCAGGCCGCGAATGACCGGTATGCTCTGCACCGGGATATCGCTGGGCAGGGTGATGGCGGCCGCCTGGGCGCGCAGAAGTTTCATCGACCAGATCGCGCCGGCCAGGGTGAGCCAGATGATGACAATGCAGGCGATGGCCACGTAAGGCAGCAGTGCGATCAGGGCGCTGTTGGCAGCCGCGTACGACGGCAGGCGCGCCGTCGGCGGCGCGTTGAGCGAGATGGCGAAGGCGGTGAGCATGAAGGCCTGGGCGGCCACCAACCAGGAGAGGCGCTGGTTCACGAGGTTGTCCTCGTGTTCGATGCGCCGCCGGAGAGCTTCGAGTTTTTCGTTCATGATCATGATGGAGCGGAGTTGAGAAACTGAACCAACCAGAGGCATTCGCCGACCGACCAGGCTTGGAAAGGACAGCCGCGCGGGGTGTGCGGCGGCTCGCCGTCGGCGATTTCGGAAACGTGGCCGAGGCCGGCCTCGTGCAAATTGGCGAGCAGCGGCGCCAGGAAACGCCCGCGGGCAATCTGGCTGTTGCCGGGGGTTGCGCCGTTCGCCCGCAACCACGCTTCGACGAAAGCGGCGGTGAGCCACGGCCACACCGTGCCCTGGTGATAGGCGCCATCGCGTTCGAGCACGCCTCCACGATAAAACGGCCGGTAGTCGGGGTGCGCCGGGTCGAGCGTACGCAAGCCGAGCGGAGTGAGCAGGCGCTGCTCCACCACGGCGACGACCCGGCGGGTGCGCTCCTGGTCGAGCAGGGGGAAGGGCAGCCCGCCGGCGGCAAAAATCTGGTTGGGTCGGATGCTCGCGTCATTCGCGCCGGTGACAAAATTCACGTCGATCACATCGTAAAGGCAGCCCGCGGCTTCATTCCAGAAACGTTCGCCGAACGTTGCCTCGGCCGTGGTGGCCAGGTGCAGCCAGTCGGGGTTCCAGTCGGCGGCGCAGTGCAGGGCGTTGATCCAAAGCGCCTGGACCTCGACGGGCTTGCCGATGCGCGGGGTCACGACCCAATCTCCGACCTTGGCGTCCATCCACGTGAGCTGCACCCCGGGTGCGCCGGCAAAAAGCAGGCCGTCCGCATCGGCGTGGATTCCGTGGCGCGTGCCCTGGCTGTAGCCGTGCAGGATGGCCTCGGCTGCGGCGTGAAGGCGCGCGCGATCCGCCGGCGCGAGGCGTTCGCCGACGGCGGCTTTCAATTCATGCACCGCGATGATGAACCACAACGAAGCATCGACGGAGTTGAACTCGGGCGGCCCGCTACGGTCGGGAAAACAATTGGGCAGCATGCCTTCCGAAACCGCGCCGGCCCACTCGAGCAGGATTTTTGCCGCCTCATCGAGCCGTCCGGCCGCGAGGCACACGCCGCGCAACGCGATGAAGGTGTCGCGGCCCCAGTCGCCGAACCACGGATAGCCGGCGATGATCGTGAGGCCCTCGCCGCGCTTCGCGAGATAGGCGTCGGCCGCCCGGTGCAGCGGCGTGGCGAACGCCGCCCGGCGCGCCGATTCCGCCGCGGCCCAGCGGCCGGCCAGCGCCCCGGCGGGCTCCGCGGCCAGTTCGGCGGCGAGGGCCGCATCCAGCCCGGGCGCGGCAAAAATAAGCGCGGCCGCCCGGGAGGATTTCAGGGGCAGGCAAAAGATTCCCGGCGCGGCCAGATCCTCCAGGTCGTCGAGGCCGCGGGCTTCCTCCTCCATGTAGTGAAATTTTAGATACCACGACGGACCATGCATGTAGTCGCCGGTCGCGCTCACGGCGGTGGCCGGCACGCCGTCGTAGGGCGACCAGGCCCAGCCGCCCCAGGGCGTGCCGGCGGGCGCGAAACGGAACGCGCTGTTTTCATGGTGCAGCGCATGCGGGTCGCGGCCCGAGAAAAATGGGCGCACTTCGAGCTGGGCCACGCCCTCGCCTTCGAGCCGCCAGCGCACGACCGCCGCCGGCCGGCCGTGCGGCACGAAAATCTCCTGCACGATCGCCAGGCCATCCGGCAGCCGGAAACGCCAGGTGGGCCACGGTTCGTGGGTGAACGATTCGATGTAGTTGCAGCCCTCGGGAGCGAACACCCCCGGCGCATACTGCTGGGTGCTCAGCGCATATTTTCCGGCGGGCGTGATCGCGTACACATCCATGCCGTTGACCAGCACGAAGCGCCCGGACGGCGGGGTCGAGGCCACTTGCAGCAGCGCGTGATAACGCCGCGTGCGCACGCCGTGCGCCGTGCCCATCGCAAACCCGCCGAGGCCGTCGGCTTCGAGCCACTCATGGTCGAGCGAAGGGGGATTCATTGCGGGATGCGCGTTTTATCCGCCGGTCTCAAAACCCGGATAAAGGGTCATGCCGCCGTCGACAAAAAGCGTCGTGCCGGTGATGTAGTCCGACTCATCGGACGCGAGCCACACCGCGGCGCGGCCGATTTCGTCAGCTTCGCCGATGCGTTTGTAGGGAATGAGTTTGAGCAGGGATTTGTAGGCTTCGGGGTTGTCCCACGCCGCCGTGTTGATCGGGGTACGGATGGCGCCGGGGCCGATGCTGTTCACACGGATTCTCCATGGCGCGACTTCCTGCGCGATGCTCTTCATCATGAGCATCACGCCGCCCTTCGACGCCGCGTAGTTCACATGGCCCGCCCACGGGATGACCTCGTGCACGGAGCTCATGCAAATGATCTTGCCCGCGGCGCAGGAAATTTCCTTGCGCACGCCGCGGCGCTTGAATTCGCGCACGGCCTCGCGTGCGCACAGGAACTGCCCAGTGAGGTTGACGTCGATGACGAGCTGCCACTGCGCGAGCGAAAGCTGGTCGAAGGGCGAGTCCTTCTGGATGCCGGCGTTGTTGATCAAGATGTCGATCGTGCCGAATTCCTTCCGCATGCGATCGAACATCGCAATAACCTCGTCCTCCTTGCTCACGTTGGCCTGGTGGATGATCGCGGTCGAACCGCAGGCGCGGATTTCGGCGGCGACCGCCTCGGCATCCTCCGGCCCGGTGACGTAGTTGACCATCACATCGGCGCCGGCGTTGCCGAGCGCGATGGCGACGGCCTTGCCGATGCCGGAGCTTGCGCCGGTGACGAGGGCTTTTTGCCCCTTCAATAATTTGATGACCGAACAGGCCGGCATGGCCGGCTCGGGAAATGTGTCGTGGACGAACTTGGCGTCAAAATTTGGATCCATGGCAGGCTGAGTTAAAAAGCAGACACGGCATTCTTAAGCAAGATGCACAGACTACCGGCTTATTTCGCCGAAACGAAGGATTTTTGTGTGTTGGGGCGGCTTGCCGTGGCAGATATTTGGGACGAGCGTTCACACCATTAACCGGATGAAATCCTCTCTCTTTGCTTTAGCCCTGCTTTTTGCGTCGGTGTTTACCGTGGATCGGGTGGCTGCCCAGACCCAAGCGCCTGCGACGGCTGGCACTTATCAGCAATTCATCGATCAAATGGTGACGCCTGAAAACCTGACCGACTGCATATCAAGCATGGATGGACTCATTGATGAGCAGGAGCATTTGTCCGAAACCTCCCAAGGTGTCCCTCCAGCGCTCGATGCAGAGACAAAGATTGGATTACACCTGTCGCTCAAAATCATCAGCAACGAGCAAATCGTCGTCTACTATTTGGTCATTTCTCGTGATGGCCGGGAGCTTACCTTTGCCGACGCCGCCAAGTTGGCCGCACTCTTTTGCGATCGCGCCGGTCTTCCCCATCCCGTGGCCATTACGGAAGGGGAAAAGCCGGTCTTTTATGCCGAGTGGCTGATCAAGCATTCCGATTGGAAAGCCATGAAGAAGATGATGGCCAAGGTTCGCGCGGAAAATCGCTCTGAAAAAGATCCCCAAAAGGCGTTTGTCATCGCCATAAACCGTGAAATTGCCGCCCGGGAAGCGGCCCCACCAGCCAATCCCTAATAGCCGTGCAGATTGAACGCGCGAAGCTCTCCGACGCGTTAAGTGTCATGCAGATGATCGCGCTCTGCGTCGCCCATATGCGCGCCCAGGGAATTTATCAGTGGGATGAGATTTATCCCAACCTTCAAGTTGTGGAAGAGGGCGCGCACTCAGCATCGTTGTTCATCATTCGCCACGAGGGCAGCTGCGTGGCCTCGGTCTGCCTCAATGACATCCAACCGGAGCAATATCGTCCCCTACCGTGGCGCGACCCGAAAGGCCGGGCGCTGGTCATTCACCGTTTGTGTGTTCATCCCGAGTGGCAACGACGCGGTGCGGGACGGCACCTGATGGATTTCACCGAGAAATTCGCGTCTGATCACGGGTTCTCCTGCATTCGCCTCGATTGCTACACGGGCAATCCGCGCGCACTGGCGTTATATGAGCGCCGCGGGTATCAGCGAGTCGGCCAGGCTTTTTTTCCGCGGCGGGAATTGCCGTTCGATTGTTTCGAGAAAATCATGGCCTGATTGGGCGACGTAACACCGCGCAACCTCATTATTTGTTTGAGGAAACAAGTTACAAAGCCCTTACTTGACAGATTCTACTAAAGTTCTACTATTTTTGCATGCCTGCAACTACTGTTAAACTAGAAGCTGAATTAGTGAGCAAGGTGACCTCCCTAAAGCCCAACAAGCAAAGCATTTCTGCATACGTCCGTGGGCTTATCGAGAAGGAGCATCGCGACCGGCAATTGCGCGAGGCCGCACAAACCTACGAAAAGTTTCTCCATCAAAATCCTGCCGAGCGCGAGGCGCTGGAGGTGTGGGAATCAGCGCCGCTCTCTGACACCATCGAGCCCAGGCAGCCATGAAACGCGGCGCGGTGGTTTGGGTGGATTTAAGCGACTCCTCTCCGCCCGAGATGGGTAAAGTGCGACCGGCCGTCATCGTTTCTGGTGACGCACACAATGACATCCTTAACACGGTTGTTGTCGTGCCGACGTCGAGCATCGCCCCGGAAATCTGGCCGCTGCGCCTCGCAGTCGGATCCTTCGCCGGAAAACAAAGTTTCGCGGTGATTCCCGGCATCCGACAGGTGCGCAAGGGCCGCCTGCGCGGCGAACTCGGCCAGCTATCCGATACCAAGCTGCGCGCACTGGACGAGTGCCTGCAGGCTTACCTGCATTGAACCCTCTGACCCAGTGTTAAGCTACGGTATTCATCATTGGTAGGGCCCGTTGCCCCCAACGGGCCGGACTTGTCCTCCATGGCTTCAGCGTTGGCGGAAGTGCGAAGCCTTGTTTAGAACCACGCGTCACTCGTAGCGCGCGCTGCGGCCAAAATAGTTGAGCAGCAAAATTTCCTTCCACACGCGGAAGCGGCCTTCGTAGGTGATCTTGCCGTGCTCTTCTCGATCGGCCCGCGGGAAAAGAAAGCCAAGCTCGGTGTTGACCTGCTCGAGTTCGTGTTGCTGGGCGTTGAGATCGACCAGCGGGTCGGTCTGCCAGGGGATCAGCGCCTCCTTGACCTTGGCGAGGCGCGCCTTGTGCCGGGCCACGATGGAAGCCAGCGAGCGGCGGACGGGGCTGCGTTCGACCAGCCAGTTTTCCGGATAAAAGCCGCCGAAGGGCAGGTAGAGATTGTCGGTCACGTAGCGCAGGCCGCCCGCGGTTTGCGAGGCGATGCTGTAGCAAACCGTGAGCATGCCGTTGGCTTGGGGCAGGAACGTGATTTGCAGGCGCATGTGTGCGTCCGCGTCCTGGTAAACCGAGGTGCGCAGATAAATGCTGCCGCCAATCTCGGCCTTGAGCGCCTCGACTTGCTTGAAGCCGTGCGTGCGCAGCCAATCGCGGACCTTGAGCAGGCGGGGCAGCGTGGGCCATTCTTCGCCGCTCTGGTTGGTGACAAAACGCGGGAAGAGCGGCAACGGGCTCTCGCTCAGCGCGCGGATGGCCAGCCAGTTGTAGAGCGTGACCACCAGGAACCACAGCAGGAAAGCGGTCGCGGCCAGCACCCAAAACGGGCTTTCGCTAAGCTGGAAATCCCGCACGGTCTTCGCCAGGACCAGGCTGCCGACGATCCAGCGCATCCAGCGCAGTAAGATCGCCAGCACCGGCGAGGCGACGCGGTCGTTGAGCGTGTGCATCAGGACCACCAGCAGGACGGCGGCGAAGAGGGGCAGGGAGGTTTGATCCATCGGGAAAGGGTCGCCAAGATCCCGCAGGCGCCGTGAAGTCCGGCGCAAAACCGCGGGCAAAAAAACTTAGCTCAGCCGAACGGGCATGATCACGCAGATAAAACTGTCAAGGGTCTTGAACACGCCCGGGCTGACTTCGTCCTTAAGTTCGAAGAAAATTTCGTCCTTCGCAAGCGCGCGCAGCGGATCCATGACGAACGCGGGATTGAAAGCCACTTGCAGGTCGGGCCCGCTGTAGCTGATCGCCATCGATTCGTGCGCCTCGCCAAAATCGGGGCTCTGCGCGGTGATCTCGAGCAGGTTGCTGCTGAGTTTGATTTTCACCGAATTCGATTTCTCGCTCGTGACGAGCGCCGCGCGGTGGATGCACTGCAGGAAAAGTTCGCGCTCGAGCTTGATGCGCTGGTGCGTCTCTTTCGGGATGACCTGCTGGTAATTCGGGTAGTTGCCCTCGACGACTTTCGAGTAAAGGTAAACGCTGTCCACCAGGCCGCTGTTGTCCTTGTCGGTGCCGATCTGGAACGAGGCGCGGCGGTCGTTGAAGGAGATTTTTAATTTTTCTCCCTTGTCGAGCAGCCGCATGAGTTCGCTGGCGGTCTTGGCGGGCAGGATGATGCTGCCGGCATTGGCGGCGGGCACATCCATTTCCTTGCCGATCAGGGCCAGGCGCCGGCCGTCGGTGGCCACCAGCGTGAGCTTGCCGTCCTTAAAATTAAAATAAATGCCGTTGAGGATGTACCGCGTCTCGTCGGCCGACTGGGCATAGGAGACGCTCTTGAGCATCGTCGTGAGCTCGGCCTGCGCGAGGGTGAAGGATTTCTCGTCGCCGAACTCAGGCAGGGGCGGAAACTCTTCCTTGCCAATGCCCATGATGCGGAAATTCGAACCGCCCGAAACCAGTTTCACTTGATGGCTGGGTGACGCATCGAAGGTGACATCGACGTTGGGCAATTCCCGCACGATGGTCGCGAGGCGCTTGACCGGCAGCGTGACCGCGCCGGTTTCCTTGACCTCAGCCTTGATCTTGCAGCGGATGCCGAGGTCCAGGTTGGTCGTGGTGAGCGAAATTTGATCCTTCTCCGCTTCGATCAGCACATTGCTCAGGATTGGCATCGTGGCTTTTGAGCCGACGACGTTGAGCACTTGGGCAAGCCCGTTGGCAAAATGATCGCGGTTGATTTTGAATTTCATGGAAAACGACAGGACGAAATATGGGAAACTAACAAAAGCTAATCGAGGATAGATTTAATTCATAAGCAAGCAGTCTTAGTATATGCTGCGAAAAAGACTAACAACCGGCGGAAAACAGGCCCTTTTTAGGTGGTGTGGGGAAACCCGCACCGGCCTGCGAACAACCTTCGCGGCGACACCAGTAACCAGGGGGTTATGCGCAAGGGTAAAGTTGTTGGTCATCGCTTGGTCGCTTGTTCACACTTTTGCCGACAGGCCGGCGCGGGCCTTGCGCAATCGCTGAATCCGGCGCCAGTGCCAAAAAATTCCGTAGAAGATGTAGCCCAAAAAAATTGGCAGCAAAGCCACTTCATGAAAGACTAGGATGCAGCCGATGACACCAAGCACGACGACAAAGGTTCGCAAACGCATCCGCATCTGCCAGTCAACTTGCTTAAAACTGGGATAGCGAATGGTGCTCACCATCAGCATGGCGATAAGCAAGAGCAGGAAAGGCAGGGTCAGCGCCCAATGGCCCAGCTCCCGGTTGTTTTGGGAAAGGTTGAGCAGAAACAGCACGAGTGACGCCACCGTCCCCGCGGCCGCCGGTACAGGAAGGCCCATGAAATCCTTGCTGCTTTCCTTTTGCGCCCGGGTGAGCAGGGGATTGGTAATGACGTTGAAACGCGCCAGGCGCACGGCGGCGCACAGCAGGTAAATGAAACCGAAAAGCCAGCCGGTTTGGCGGAACCACTCGGTGTCCTGCGTCGTCGGCGACAGGATCAGGAAAAACACCATCAGCGCCGGCGCCACGCCAAAAGAAACCACGTCGGCCAGCGAATCGAATTCCGCGCCGAACAGGGATTCGCGTCCGCCCATGCGAGCCAGCCGCCCGTCGAGCGAATCGAACACGACCGCGCCCAGGATGCACCAGACCGCCTGCGTGTACAGGACCGAGGGGGTGCGGGTGGCAAACTCGGTGGTCAAATCGGTGGGCACCGAGGCCATGCGCGCCTGGATGCACTTGATCACCGAGACGAAGCCGCAGAACAAATTGCCCGCCGTCATCAGGTTCGGCAGGAAATAAATGCGGCTGGCCTGCCGGACATTGTAGGGGTTTTCGCGCGATTCGAGGTCGGACATGATGGAGAAAAAGGGGTTAGGGCATTTTCGATGCATATTGGCCCATAGACACGTCCCTTGTCATTCCGAGCCGTGCGAGGAATCTCACCGGAGTAATCCCGTGAGATTCTTCACTGCCGCTCAGGATGACAAAAAGGCGATTCATTTGGCCATTAATATCAGAAACGCTTTATTTCTTCGTGAGCGACTCGAGGTATTTCCAGAACTTCGAGTGCTGCTCCACCAGTTGCTGCTCGGAGACGGGCAGCTTGTTGCGCAGGAGAAAATCCTCCAGCGAGTTTTTGTGCAGGATATAAAGCGTGTGCAAGGTGTCGCCCTGCACCTCAAAATAGAACCGGCAGTCGCCCGCCCGCAGCCGGTAGAGCGTTTGTCCGCCGCGCTGGAAGCGTCCCAACGGTTCGCGCGGCGTCGCCAGGTCGGACGATTTCAAGCTGGTGATGGGCTCGATGACCTCCATCTGCGCCATCTTGTCGAGCTTGTTGAGCTCGTGCATGCTCTGCTCGGAAAAAGTGACCTGATACATCGGGAGACTATTATTAAGTAACAAGTAGCAGGTAACAAGTAACAAGTGGGGTGGAGCGCCAATGGCGAATTTCGAATGGCGAATGACGAATGATACGGATAAAAGGCCGATACGCTACCCGCTACGAAAATGTGGGCGGGGTGCCCTCACCCCGCAAGATTCGCTGCTAATCTTGTGCTTATGCACCTGCCTCACATCATCCCGTTTGCACGAAAGCCAGTTTATTTTTTCACTGCCTGTACGGTTGGGCGCCGCCCGCTGCTGGCTTGCGAAGAATCATTTAACTGCCTCCAAAACATTTGGAGCCAATCCGCTGAGGTCGATGGTTGGATTGTCGGGCGTTTTGTTCTCATGCCCGACCATTTGCATCTTTTTGCCTCACCTTTGCCATGGGCAAAAAGCCGCAATCAATGGCTTAAGCTATGGAAGTCTGTTTCGTCCCGTCGTCTGGTAAAAATACTTAATATTGATCCGCCGTTTTGGCAGGCCGACACATTTGACCATATTATACGAAACGCTGAATCGTTCTCTGAAAAGTTGGAGTATATGAAAGAAAACCCCGTGCAAAAGGATTTGGTGAATCGAACCGAAGACTGGCCGTGGCAAGGAGAGCTTCATGACCTTTCATTTTAAAAAGCGGGGTGAGGGCACCCCGCCCACAAAAGACCAGCTTAGCCTAGAATGTGGATTGCCGACAATGTGGCCGATGACAATGTGGGCGGGGTGCCCTCACCCCGCATAAGTCCTGTTCCACTATCCATGGCCCGGATACTCTTCGTCGCGTGGTTGATGCTGGCGCTCAGCTCTGCCATCCACGCTGAGCGCGTCGAAAATGTGGGCGGGGTGCCCTCACCCCGCTTCGTCACCCTCGACATCCCGGTCTTTGCCGGCGGCTACGGTACGGCCTTCTACGAAGAGACCGCGCGGCAGTTCGAGGCGCTGCGGCCTGGCGTAAAGATCGACCTCTACGGCGACCCGCGCATCGACGACAAGGTGCGCGTGCGCATCATCGATGGAAATTATCCCGATGCCTCAAATGCCCCATATGTGCCCTGGCCCATCCTGATCCGCACGGGCAAGGTGCTTGATCTCAAACCCTGGCTCGACGGCCCAAACTGGGAAGGCGATGCGCGCTGGCGCGATACCTTTCTCCCCGGCGCGCTCGATTCGTGGCTCGTGGATGGCCACGTCTGCGGCCTGCCGCTCACGTACTCGTGCTGGACGATTTTCTACAACCAGGCGCTATTCCGGGCCCACGGCTGGAGCGAGCCGCGCACGTGGGATGAATTCTTTTTGCTGTGCGAAAAGATCCGCGCGGCCGGCATCGCGCCGCTGAGCCTGCCCGGCACGCGCTGGCTTTATCCCGACGCATTCCTGCGCGCCGCCTACCACAATCTCGCCGGCGAGGAAGGCTGGCGCGCGCTCAACGACCTCGCGCCCGGTGCCCGGCTCGATCCGCGCTACGAGCGCAGCGCGGCACTGCTGCAGCGCATCATGCAGCACGACGTCCTGCCCGGCTGGGAGGGCGAGACGCACACGGGTGCCGAGCTGGCGTTTTTGCAGGGCCGCGCCGCCATGACCGTCTCCGGCTCGTGGCTGGTCGACGAGACGAAGGGAAAAATGCCTGCCGATTTCGAACTGGGGGCCATGAATTTCCCCGTGTTCCCCGACGGCGTGGCCGACCCGACTACGATCCAGACCGGCGCGGATAGTTTCTTTGTCTTCGCCACCGGCGATGTGCAGCGGGAGCGGCTGACCGTGGATTTCCTGCGTTTTCTCACCTCGCGCGCGCGGGCGGAGGCGTTTGTGCGGCTCACGGATTCGCCGGTGGCGGTGCGCGGCGTGCCGGATTCGGCCTACTCGGCGCGCATGCGCGACACCATCGCGATGATCGCGCACGCCAAGGCGGCTTTCAACATGCCGCAGGTCATGATGCAGCCGCCCGCCGTCCGTCAGGCGATGATCGGCGGGAGCCAGCTTCTGACCACCGGACAAATCACGCCGCGACAGTTTGCGGAACGGCTCGAGGCTGCTGCGGCGACTGACCGCATGCACCTGGCTGATCCCAACCGCGTGGAGATGAACCACCCGTTCGCGGGCACCGCGTTGCTTGGTGTGCTGGCGGTCGCCGCTGGCTGGGCCGTGTGGCGGCAATGTAGGCGGGGTGCCCCTGGCCTTCGTAGCTTTAGCGAAGTAGGCCTCACCCCGCGAAAAGAGGATTCTTCCCTCGGCCGGTTGCGTGCGCCGGTTGCGCTGGGTTTTGTCGGGCCCGCATTTTTGCTCTACGGCTCGCTCGTGTTGCTGCCGGGCCTGGTGTCGTTCGCGTGGGCGTTCACGCGCTGGGACGGCATCGGGCCGCGCGCGTGGGCCGGCCTGTTCAACTTCAAGTGGCTGCTGTTCGAAAGCGACGCGTTTTGGTTCGCGCTGAAAAACAATCTCTACCTCGTGGTCGTGCCCACGCTCGTGGTCGTGCCAGTGTCGCTCTTGCTGGCCACGCTGATCCATCGCGGCGTGTGGGGCGCGAAGACGTTCCGTGTGGTGCTGCTATTTCCCAACCTGCTCGGCGGTATCGCCGCCACGCTGTTGTGGATGAGCGCCTACGAACCGCACGGCGGCCTCGTGAATGCGGGGCTCGTGGCGCTCGGCCGCGCGCTGCACTGCGACTGGTTGCGCTCGTTCGCCGATTTTCCCTGGCTCGCGCAGGAGCATCTTTATACCGCGCTCATCCCGATCTACATCTGGCTCTCGTGCGGATTTAACCTGATCCTCTATCTCGCGGCGATGGAAGGCATCGACCCGCAGCTTTATGAAGCGGCGGAACTCGACGGCGCGCCGGCCTGGCGGCAATTTTTCGCGATCACACTGCCGCTCATCTGGGAAATGATCGCGATCTCGGCGGTATTCATCGTCATCGGCGGGCTCAATGCCTTTGAGATGATCTGGCTGCTGACCTCGCAGGATCCGGCGGCGGGCGTGAACACGCTGGGGACGCTGCTGGTGGCGACGATGTTCAAGGATTTCGCGATTGGCCGGGCGACCGCCATCGCGGTGGTGATGTTCGCGCTCGTGTTCGCCGCCAGCGCCACCGTCCTGCGCCTGCTCAAACGGGAAACGGTGGAGAACTGAAGTCCGGGTTTGGTTAACCACTGATGAACACTGATGGGCGCTGATGGGCGCTGATGACGGACCAAGGCCTTTTTCACAGAAGGCAACAAAGGCAACGAAGAGCAGCAAGGTTGGAGATGCCATGCTCTCTCTTGGTTAACTTCGTTATCTTCTGTAAAAACTTCTGAGCGTATGGGTGTTTTTTTAAGAGGGAAACCCGGAAACCAGGAACCGAACACTCGTCATCTTGTCCGCCGTAGCCCTGAGCCTGCTTCTGGTGAACCCGTCGAACGGGGCGTAGGCGGATCGCCATTCGGAATTCGTCATTTTCTGTCTCACGCATGTTACGGATGTGCGAAAAACGCGGCCTAGACCGTTTTGCACTTGCCTTGCGTTACGCCGTTTCGCAAATGTGCGGCTTCCGCTTCAACTTATGCGACCCCGCCCCCCTTATTGCGCGGTTCTGGTTTCTGTGTGCGCACAACTCCATGCGCAAAGCACCGGCATTTTTGTGAACGGCCGCAACATTGCCCTTATGATCGAACGGTGCGTTGCACCGCCACGCCTTCATTTCGCGACGTGGTGATTGTATATAATTTTAAAAACGGCGTTTTAAATTTTATCCCCCGACATGAAAATCACCTCTATCGTTAAACGGGTTTTCTCCGGCCCGCATAAACTGTGGGCCGTTGCTATATTGTTGGCCTTGGCCGGCAGCAGCCCGTTGCGGGCGCAGTATTGGTATGGTAATGGTTTTATTTGGGGGTATTTTACCGGGGATTTTGCCGGGCCACCCCCCACGGTCACGGTCAACCTGAGCGATACCTTCACCGTAAGCGGAAATTTTGAAGTTCAAAACCAGGCTAACATATACGAAATAGACCTTAACAATTCTTCAATGGGCTATTGGGATTCAGTTGTACCGGACTGGGGCTCAGGTTCGTTTTCATTTTCCGTTAACGCTAGCGACCTTGGCCTTGGAAATCATGAGATAATTGTTACCGCAAATACGACGGATAATGATGGTAACCTAGACTCGGGTGCAATAGGTCCGGTTTATGTCAATGTAGTGGAGCCGGTGAGCTTCGCGTTTTCGCCAACCTCGTTCACTTACAATGGCGGCGCCCAGGGCCCGGCGATCGCGCCGTCGGACGGCAACGCGAGTTTCTCGACCGACGGAACGACATCGGCCGTAGACGCCGGCACCTACTCCGTGACGGCGACCGCCACGGGCTATTACACCGGCAGTGGATCGACCACCTGGACGATCGCACCGGAGCCGGTGAGCTTCTCGATTTCGCCAACCTCGTTCACTTACAATGGCAGCGCCCAGGGCCCGGCGATCGCGCCGTCGGACGGCAACGCGAGCTTCTCGACCAGCGAAACGACATCGGCCGTGGCCGCCGGCTCTTATTCGGTGACGGCGACCGCCACCGGCGACTACACCGGCAGCGGATCGACCGCCTGGACGATCGCACCGAAGCCGGTGAGCTTCACGATTTCGCCAACCTCATTCACTTACAATGGCAGTGCCCAAAGCCCGGTGATCACGCCGTCGGTATCTGGCGCGACTTATTCGACCAGCGGAACGGCTTCGGCTACGGCCGCCGGCTCCTACTCGGTGACGGTGACCGCCACCGGCAATTACACCGGCAGCGGATCGACCGCCTGGACGATCGCGAAAGCTACACCTCTGGTCTCGAATTGGCCCAACCGCGCGATTCCCAACAACACCGGCTATACGGTTTTGCTGGCTGATCTCAACGCCGTTTTCTCAAATCCCTATAACAGCTCGGCGGCGCCTCCAACAGGTGCGGTCGTTTACAGCGTTGTCTCTTGCAGTTCCGGCGCAGTCGCTGCCGGGACCGTGATCACGGCAGGCACCGTGCTCCCGCCTGCCACCTACACGATCCGGACCTCATATCCGGGTGACGCCAATTACAACGCCATCACGGCCAACGCGACCTGGGTAATCGCCAATCCCGTCTCGCTCACCCAAACCAGCGCGGCTAGTAGCAATGTCTTTGGCACCAGTGTGATCAGTATCGCTTTTGGCCAAACGGCGACGGTCATGGGTATTTCAAGTGATAAGGACAGTCTGCTGGTCAGCCAGACCATCGATTATCAACTGCCAAATTCAAACACCTGGGTGAATAGCGGAATGACGTGGAACGGTGGACCGACGGCCAGTGATACGCTGACTTGGACGATACCCGTTTCGACCCTGGGCAATAACTTTGGCACCTGGCAGGTTCGGGCTTGGGCCGCCAATAATGTCCCCTTTACGTCTCTCAATACCACCAATATCGTATCGATCAACTATACCAAGGCCACCCCGGTCGTCTCGAATTGGGCCAGCCAGACGTTTACGTTTTCCGGCAATACATATACGGTGCCTGCCGCCAATCTCGGCGCCGTGTTCTCCAACCCGTATAACAGCTCGGTGACCCAGCCGACCGGCACGGTGACCTATACGGTATTTCCCGACACCTCCAATTCTGTCACTGCGGGCACCAAGCTTCTGCCCGGCACCTATACCATCCGTGCTTACTATCCCGGTGATGCCAACTATAACGCGACCACGGCCGACGCCACTTGGACGATCAACAATTTCGTCAATCCCAATGCCGACTCCACCGGCGATGGCATCCCCAACAGCCAGAAGACCACCAATACCTACACCACCGCCGCCAACAATGTGGGCATGACGGTGCCGGGTGGCTGGCCGCTCCTGGCCGCGGCTGATCCCAACAATTCCCATGCGGTCGGCCAAACCGCAGGCAGTCTCTCGGTGGATAAATCCGGCGCGGCCACCTATACGATCCCGCTTTATGCCTGCCCGGGCACGGGCGGCATGGAGCCGTCGCTCTCGCTCATGTATAGCAGCTCCGCCGGCGCGGGTGTCGCCGGCTTCGGCTGGTCGCTCGGCGGGATCTCCTCGATCACGCGCGGCGCCCAGACGGCGACGATCGATGGCAACGGCAGCGCGGTCGATGCCAATGGCAACTCCACTTATGTCCACGGCATGAATTTTGCCATGACCGACCGGTATTACCTCGACGGCCAGCGGCTGATCGCGATCAACGGCGGCGCCGACGGTGCAAACGGCACGGAATACCGCACCGAAATGGATTCATTCAGCCGCATCGTGTCCTACGGCTCAAACGGCAATGGCCCGGCGTATTTCGTGGTCTGGACCAAGTCCGGTAAGATCATGGAATATGGCCACACCAGCGATTCCGCGTTCACGCCCGACGATGCAAACGGCAACACCTTGGGCACCACCATGAGTTGGGCGGTCGATAAGGTCTCCGACACAGTGGGCAACTACATGACCTTCACCTATTCGACCAACACCTCAATGGGCGAACAACACCTCGCGGAAATCGATTACACCGGCAATACCGCCGCCGGTGTGCAGCCGTATAATTCGGTCAAGTTTGTTTATACCACCCGCCAAGATCCCAGCTCGGGCTATGTTCGAGGCGCAAGGATCGCCAGTACGCAGATCCTGACAGATATCGAAGCCTGCACGGGGATCGGGAGCGGGGCCAGCATCATTCATCGCTATCATCTGGACTATACCAATCGGTCCTACACTAAGCGAAGCATTTTAAATGACGTCCAGGAAATCGGTTCTGACGGCAAAGCCTATCCCCCGTTGACGTTTACCTATTCCGACCCCAGCCCCCCCTACTGGACCCAGTCATCCACCTGGGCGCCGCCGGCGCCGCTGGCCGTCTATAATTCGCCACCGCAAGGCGCAGGCTTCAGCTTTATCGACCTCGATGGCGATGGCCGGCCCGACTTCGTGCAGGGGACCAGTGTCTGGCTTAACACCCTCAGCGGCTGGGTGGCTGCGTCCAATTGGAACCTGCCCAGTTCGTGCAACCTGACCTACCCAGCGCCGCATTTGGTCGATCTCACTGGCAACGGCCTGCCGGATCTTGTCGCGCCCGAGCTTTATGGTACTGGCCATAATTCTTTTGCCTATCTGAATACCGGGTCAGGGTGGGGGGCGCTTGACACCACCTGGGAAGTGCCGGCGATGCCGCCTGACCTTGATAGCCAACTCGCTCAGGGCTTGGTTGCGGCCTATCAGGATCCGAATAATCTGTCGTTTTGGACGATGGCTCGTTCAGATGTGGAATTTATCGATGTCAATGGTGACGGCCTGCCCGACTGCCTTTGCTACACAGTCGTTCAGACATATCTTTGGGATTCCAACGGGACGTCAACCCATGCCGGCCCAGTCATTGTTGTGTCCGATGCCTGGATCAACCTGGGGCCGGGGCCAAACCAGATCGACCCCCAGACCGGGACCCACTGGCATTATGCGCCCCAATACGCCCTGCCCTTCCCTACCACGCAACGCGGGGCCGCTTTTATCGACCTCAATGGCGACGGCTTGCCGGACGAAATGGAATATTCGCTCAATCAAAGCGGAGGCCCCTCAATCGGTGTGGCGCTGAATACCGGCCAGGGATGGAACATCATTAATCCAAACTCAGACCCGCAGGACTTCAATCGCTATGCCCCTCCTTGTCCGTTCAACTTCTTCAGTTACGTTAATGGCACCTTCATGGTCGGCGCACAACTGGCGGATCTCACTGGCGATGGCCTGACCGACATCATCGCTAGGAATGACACCACCAATGCGGCTTATTTTAACACGGGCAATGGCTGGGCGCAGGCGCCTTCCTCTTATCAGGCGCCCGTTGAGCTGGGAACCGGGACTAATGGCAACACCCCCAACGGTGTCGCCCTCTTGGATATCGATGGCGGCGATATGACGGATATTGTTTATAACTACGGTTCCAATGCTCCCGGGGTGTGGCTGAACCCGGGCTCTGGCTGGTTAAACACGGGTACGGGCTGGGTCTCGACGAACGGGGAATATAACATCCCCTGGGAGCTGGGTGATGCCAACACCGCGACCACGGGCTCGGGCGCCGACTTTATCGATATCAATGGCGATGGCGGCAGGGACGAGGTCTGGAACTGGCAGGATCAAAATGGCAATATCACCAAAGGCGCCGCGATCAACCAACGCACCAATGTTGACCGCCTTACTACCGTCACCACCGGCATGGGCATATCGGCCTCGATCAAATACGAACCTCTGACCGATCGGGATCCCGCTACGGGTAATTTCACGGTCTATACCAAAGGCACGGGCGCGGTCTATCCGCAGACCGACCTCATCGCCCCGATGTATGTCGTGTCGGAAGTGGATACCGACGACGGCACGTTTACCGCCGGTTCCCCCAAGCAGTATGCGATGACCTATCACTACACCGGCTGGCGCTCGGACGCGCTGCATGGCGACCTCGGCTTTGCCTCGATGACCGTGACCGATGGCCGTACGCAGATCGGCACCACCACCAATTACCGGCAGGACTATCCCTTCATCGGCATGGCCTTGTCCACCGCCACGACACAGGCCGGCGGTGCGGTTCTCACTGCGAGTGCCACCACTTGGGCCGACATCCCCGCGACCTACACCAGCAACAACGGCCTCACGCTCACAACCCACGTCCCCTACGCGAGCCAGGTCTTGCAACAGACCTACGATTTGAACGGCGCTTTCCTCTCCAGCACATCGACCACGTCGGCCAACTACGACAACTACGGCAATGCCGGTACGGTCGATGTGAAATCTCTTACGGCTCCATCCAATCCCAATGACTATAGCGATCCCAACAGCTATGGCAGCCCTACTGGCTACGAAAAGAGCACGACCAACACTTACACCAACATCGTCGCGCCTGCGCCCGGCAACTGGTTCCTCGGCCAACTGGGCAGCGTGCAGACGACCTCATCGGCCCCCGCCACGCCGTCGATCACGCACATCGCTAACTTCAAATCCTATGACCCTGTCTCCGGGCTGCTCGTCCAGCAAATCGCCGAGCCCAGCGATCCACTGAGTCTCACCACAACTTATACCTACGATTCCTTCGGCAACATAAATTCCGTGACCACCTCCGGCGCTGGCTTGTCCAACCGCACGGTCGCCACCACTTATGACTCGCATGGCCAGTTCCCCGTCAAGACCACCAACGCCCTCAATCAAAGCGAAACCTACACCTACGATCCCAGGTTTGGCGTGATGACCAGCGAGACCGGCCCCAACGGCCTGATGACCACGTGGAATTACGACGGCATGGGCCGCAAAATTCAGGAAACCCGTCCCGACGGCACGGTCACCGAGATTAACTATCGTTGGGCCAGTGCCAATAGTGCGCTCACCAGCATCAACGCGCCAGCCGGCCCCACTTACCTGATCGAAACCGAGACCTCCGGCGCGCCACCTTCGCTCGCCTTTTACGATAACATGGGCCGCGCCATCTATACCTTCGGCCTCAACGGCGGCGATTTCGATGGCAATCCCCGGATCGTCGGCTCGCAAACCCAGTTTGACTCGATGGGGCGCGCCTATTGGACTTCCCTGCCGTTCTACTATTTGGATACACCCCGCGTGGGCACACAAGTACCCGAAGTGCCTACCGACCCGACCAACCCTGCCAACCAATACGATGCGCTTAGCCGTCCGCTCGAGGTGCAGACGACTGACGACGAAGCCCCGGGAGGTTTTGTCAATAGCACGTTCGTATATAACGGGCTTGTCACCACGACCACCAATCCCTCCGGCCAGGCCACGGTCACCACCAAGAATTCGGAGGGCCAGGTTCTCTCCGTTGTCACCAATGCCACTGGGGCTGCCGCCACCGACATTGGCGAGACTAGCTACAACTACGATGCCGACGGCAATGTTCTCAGCACCAGCGTCGTCAACAGCAACAGCCCGGGCTCGCCGGTCACGACTTACTACACCTACGATCTTTTCGGCCGCAAGCTGACGATGACCGATCCCGACCGGGGCGGGTGGAGCTATACCTATGACGCCGCGGGCGAGCTCATCTCGCAGACCGACGCCAAGGGCCAGACCGTCACCATGGCCTACGAGGTTCTCGGCCGGCTCGTTACCCGCACCGAGCCTGAGGGCACCACCACCTGGACTTACGACACCGCGGCCAACGGCGTTGGCGAAGTCGCCAGCATTGCTGTAGTCAGCACCACTGCGGCCAATAATTACAGCGAGTTCTACACTTACGACTCGCTCGGTCGGCCCATTACGACCACCCGCAACATTTACACCGGCAGCAGGACCGAGACCTTCACCAACGGCCAGCAGTACGACGCTTTTGGCCGACCCACTATCGGGACCTATCCTGGCGATTATCAGGTTCAGAATGTGTATAACGCCTTTGGCTTTCTCAACGAGGTCAGCGAGGCCAACGATCCGGTTCAGAACCAGGTCTTCTGGCAGGCCGACAGCTACTCCCTCTGGGGCGGCGTCAACGGCTGCACCTATGGTAATGGCGTAACCGAGGACACGATTGTCGCCGCCACCACGGGCCGAGTGCTCGGTTTCGGCATCGGCGTCAATGAGGGCGTTGCCTTCTACACTTACATCCACGATGCACTCGGCAATATCACCAACCGCAATGATGCAGCCACCGGCCGAAATGAAACCTACTTCTACGACGGCCTCAACCGGCTGACCAAAAGAACCCTGACTGTCAACGATCAGGCAGCACCCGATCAAACGGTCGCGTACGACAGCTTGGGTAACATCACCAACAAGAGTGACGTCGGTGCCTATACTTACGGAGGGCTGAACGGCGACGGCACCCACGCCGGACCGCACGCGGTTACCGGCGCTGGCGGCAATAGTTATGGCTATGACGCCGATGGCAACATGGTTTCCGGTTCCGTGATAGTGAGCGGAGCACCGGTCGCCCGCACCATCGCCTGGACTTCCTTCAACCAAGCCCAAACGATCACCCAGGGCAGCCATTCCAGCGCCTTCACCTTCGACGCCGACCATCAACGCGTCACCCAGACCACCGACCAGGGCGTCAACACGGTTTATGTCGGCTCCGCTTTTGAGCGCGTGACCAACGGCTCCGATGTCCAGTACAAATACTATATCTTCACGCCGGCCGGCCGCTCGGTTGTGCGGACGCTGGATGCCGGCACGGTCACGACCCGCTACCTGCACCAGGATGTGCTCGGTTCCATCGTCGCCGTGACCGACGAAACCGGCGCCGTCGCCGAACGCTACGCCTACGATCCCTGGGGCAAGCAGTCCACCCTCTTGCCTCCTGCCTCCGGCCTCTCGCCTGCGACGAGTCGCGGCTTCACCGACCACGAAATGCTGCCCGAACTCGGCCTCATTCACATGAACGGCCGCGTTTATGATCCCGTGCTCGGACGGTTCCTCTCGGCCGATTCGGTGGTCCAGGACCCCGGCGATTCCCAAGCCTACAATCGGTTTAGCTATTGCAGTAACAACCCGGTCAACGCGTTTGATCCCAGCGGACATTCCTGGTTTTCGAGCTTCTTGCATTTTCTCCGCAAGGCCACCCGCGATATGTTAATTGGGCCGTTCCCCCACCTTAACCCATTATCTGGACCCATTAGCAGGTTGTACCAATGGGGAGAATCACATCAGCAAGAACTCGAGATTGCGGCGATAATAGTGCTTTCTATCTATACTGGAGGTCTGGCTTATGAGGCGGTTTATGGTGACCTAGGTGGGTACGGGGCTATGACGATAGGGGCGGGCAACATTGCCGCAGGGCAACTGTGCACGGTCACCATCACGGCGCCATCGCTCGTGACTTCCTTCGACGCTGCGGTCGTGGCGGGAGCTGCGGGCGGAGCTACGGGCGGATTTGTCAGTGGTGTAGGAATGGAGTCGATGAACGGGGGGTCCATCGGGCAAGATCTTAAAGCGGGTTTGAAGGGGGCCGAGTATGGTGCGATCTCAGGCGCGATTACCGCTGGAATGGGGAATTTGAATGACGGAATTTTAAAAGTGACGCCATTAGAATCGCCATTTACTGTGCGCGGTTTGGAAGATGATGGCTGGGATCTTGCTCGCGTTGCGGGACAAGGGGGGGAGGGCGCTCTAAAAAATGAGCTGGAAAACAAAAATGCTAGCACGGGATTTTGGAGCGGGGCATTTGGCGCTGTAGGCGGAGTCTTCAAGGACGATGGATTTGATTCGGCAACTTTTAAAGACGATTTGGCAACGGGTGTGCTGGGCGGGCTTAGTTCCATGACCAAAGCAGGCAAAGGCTTTGGCCCTGGATTTTGGAATGCGGAAGCTGGCGCTGTAGGCGGCCAGATTGTTGGCCAACTTGCTGGGAAAATCGCATGGTTAAAGGGTGTCTATGGCTCTGTCGAAAGTGGCTTGGCGGGCGGCCTTAAGTCAAAGTTAGGCGGCACCGCTGTCAGCGCAGGAGCTCGCACGGCTTTATATACAAGCTTGGCATCATATGGTATCGATGGGATCGAAAGTAGTTTACCCGGGTATGATAAACCCGATTGGACGGGTTCCAAGAGCGCGGTCACGGCTGGGTACTCGCTCGTGCAGCCAAAGACGTCGACGCACAAGGGCAAAACCACGACCACCATACCATTAAATAGCGTCAAGGGAGGCACCTGGGCGAATGCCGCGCCCTGGGCGCAACTGTATCCTAAATAGTCGTCCCTTAAGCGCGATCCGAAGGCCAATCCAAAGGGGGTCAGGCTTTGTGGTTTGTGGTTGACAACAGGTTATTGCGGCCGCGAAGATCGAATCCATGGCAAGGCGACTGAGGCTGGAGGCGGAGGGCGGGATTTACCACGTGATCAATCGTGGGAACTACCGGATGGATATATTTGAAGCGGCGAAGACCAAGGCGGCGTTCTTGAAGTGCGTGGGGGAGGCGAGCGTCAAGAGCGGCTGGCGGGTGCATGCATGGTGCATTATGTCGAACCACTACCACCTGGCGCTGGAGACACCCCAGGCCAACCTGGTCGATGGTATGAAATGGCTGCAGGGCACGTTCGCGACGCGTTTCAACCGCCTGCGGAAAGCCTCCGGGCATCTTTTTCAAGGCCGTTACAAAAGTATCTATGTGGATCCGGATGGCCTGGGATCGCTGTGCCACTACATCCATCTTAACCCGGTGAAGGCGGGACTGTGCAAGGTGCAGGAACTCCCCTCTTGGCCATGGTCGAGTTTCCTGTGGCTGGACGATCCTGCGAAGCGCCCCGGTTGGTACGATCCGGGTGCTGCACTTGAGCATGCCGGTGGACTGGCCGACACACCCAAAGGCCGAAAAAAGTACTTGGAATACCTGGAATGGCTGTCCGAGGAC
>DATMLS010000056.1:0-37947 GCA_035569995.1 Opitutaceae bacterium
ATTTGGCGCAACCAACACACAAAAAACGCCCAGCTTTGGACAATTACTGCACAGGCCGGCGTGGAAATTTAGGCCATGCTGGCGTGTGCCAAGTCTAATCAAGCATCTGCCGGATGATCCTGAAACTACGCTACTCCAAGGTTGGCTTGATCCTTGGCGGCATCAGCGCTTGGGGGATTCTGCTTGTTTCCTGTGTCATGACCGATCGCACCGTGGTCGCGCCCCCACGGGTCGCGGGCGCGAAATTCGTCGGCTCCCAGGAATGCGTCCAATGCCATGAGGAGATCGCCAAGGGCTTTGAGAGCGCCACCCACGCCAAGATCATGATCGAGGGCGAAAACGCCAAAGGCCTCGGTTGCGAAGGTTGCCATGGTCCCGGCAGCAAGCACGTCGAGTCCGGTGGCGCAACCGGCACCATCGTCAATCCGAAGAAGTCGCCCGAGGCCTGCTTTCAGTGCCATCTCGACAAGCGCGGCGAATTTAGCCTGCCGCATTCCCATCCCGTGCTGGCCGGGCACATGAGCTGCGTGGATTGCCACGATGTGCACAAGGGCGATGCCATCAGGGGCAGCGGCGCAAGCTTGGAGTCGCAAAACGAAACCTGCACACGGTGCCACACGGCCCAAAAAGGCCCGTTCGTTTTCGAACACGAGGCCATGCGCGAAGGCTGCACGGCATGCCACAACCCGCACGGCTCGGTCAACGCCAAGATGCTCCTCGATCGCGACGCCAATCTTTGCCTGCGGTGCCACCTTGAGCACCCCGCCATCATCGGCAACGGCACGATCATCGCCGGCGGCCAGGACCACACCAGCCGGCTTGAAAACGGCACCTGCTGGAACGCGGGCTGCCATGAGGCCCCTCACGGATCGAATGCCAACGCCCACCTCCGCTACTAAATCTTGCCATCCAAACGGCCATGCCAGCGAACCGCTCATCCTTGATCCGAGCCACCTGCCTGCTCGTTGGCACGTTGTTTGCACTCCCGTGCCTTCGTGCCGCCGGAACAGACCAGGCCACGGCCACGAATGCGGACGCCTTTCCCGTCTTTGACAACTACATCACCCTCTCGGGCCAGAATGCGTGGGTGAACAAAGACAAGGATGCCTTCCAGGCGCGCACTGATAAGGCCAAAGGCACATCCGGCGGCATTGAAGATTTCCGTTATGAAAAAGATCCCACCAAGGATGTCAGCATCACGACCGACGGCCATGCGATCGGCGGAAACGAGGACTACCTGGCGCATTTCAACGTAACCAAAGACGAGGTCGGCTCGATCGACGCCGGCTACAAACGCTTCCGCACCTTCTACGACGGCGTCGGCGGCTTTTTTCCGACCAACAACGCCTGGATGCCCATGCCCGGGGAAGACCTTCACGTTGACCGGGCCAAGTTTTGGATCGAAGGCACGATCAACGTTCCGAACAAACCCGTCTTCACCCTACGCTACACCAACGAACTTCGCGACGGACGGAAAGACACGACCATCTGGGGTGACACCGATCTCACCGGCGTTCCCGCCTATTCCAATGCTTCCACCGTGACTGACCGCAAGATCATCCCCAATTACATTGATCTCGGCGAACGCCATCAGGACATCGAAGCCCTGATGAAGCACACCGTCGGGAAAACGACTTTTGAGCTCAGCTTGATCGACGACATTGTCGACAATCTCGATACCCGCTACTTGAACCGCTATCCGGGCGAGGTAAAACCCTTCCCGGCCATCCCGGCAACGCCGGTAAGAATCATACCTTCCACCCTCGTGAACAACGGCATCACGGGGTTTGACCAGGAGGGAATCAATTCGAACACCTTTTCGGCCATGGGCAAGATGGAGACGGTTTTCAGCGAAACGTTTTCCTTCCACGCCGGCCTGCGCTTCCAGCATCTCACCAGCGATTTCACCGGCAACCGAATCCTTTACACCAGCACGCCCACCACCGGCGGCACCGTGATCGCGCCAAGTGACAATGTCCTGGATCTCCTCGGCGGCTCCAAGGTGCTGGCCTACACCGCTACCGTCGGCGTGGACCTGAAACCCATCCGTGATTTCACGGTCCGTCTCGATCTGAAGGGCGAGAATCGCTACACCAAGGGGGCGGACTCGTTCACGAGCGTCGTGGCGGCTGTAAACACCACCACGGGCGCGGTCACCCAAACTCCCACCCTCAACCATGCGGGTGAAACCGTCGAGGATCCTTCCTGGACGCCCGAGATCAACGCACGCTACACCGGTTTCAGGAACATCTCACTTTATGCTTCAGCTGACTACCGGTATGTGAACGGCACCGAGCGCGTCGTCCCGCAATTCAGCACCACCCCGGTCACCGAAGACGAGGACGTCCACGAAAACCACGGCCAATACAACATTGGCGCCAACTGGGCCCCCTGCCTGTTCTTCAGCCTGCGCGGCGAGACTTTTTACAAGGATCACCAGAATAATTTCCAAGACTATGCCGGCAGTTCTCCCGCCCAATATGTCCTGGGTTACCAGCTATACGGCGGCAAGTTCACCGCCACCGTGAACCCGCTTGCCACGCTCTCGTTCACCACTCGCTACATCCTGCAGACAGGAAAAATGGAGACCGCCACGAACACGACGTCAGCGCTTCAGCTTCCCCTAGAGTATGATTCGATGAACGCCCATAATCAGCAGATCGACGAGACCATCGATTGGACGCCGATACCGCAGTTTTACATGCAGGCCAGCGTCAACGTCGTCTTCGACGCCACCAGCACATCATATCCGCAGGCCGGCGGCATCGCCGACAGCGTGGTGCAGAACGCCAACAATAATTACTGGGAAGGCAGCGTGCTGGCAGGTTACGTCATCGACAAGAAAACCGATGGCGAGGCGCAGTACACCTATTACCGCGCGAATAATTACAATCCCGCACTCGCCAGCAACACCGTGCCCTACGGCGCCGGCGCGAAGGAGTATCGGTTCACGGTTGGCGTGAAGCACAAGGTCACCGAAAAGCTCATCGCCTCCGCCAAAATCGGCTATCTGGTCAGCCGCAACGACACCACCGGGGATTTCACCGACTACAATGCCGTCGTCGCCTACGTCGCGCTTGACCACGCGTTTTGATCTTCACTCCCGCAGCGCCTCCTATTTTTCGCAAAATACATCCTGTTTCCGATCATTAACCCAACCAGCCTTTGTTTCCCATGAATCACCATACTCGTATATTCCTCGCCAGCCTACTCAGCCTCGCGTTGCCCGCCCTCACGTTTGCCGCCGACGCCAAGGATAACTGGGCCCAGTATTGTTCCCGTTGCCATGGCCTGGACGGAGCCGGACAGACAAAAATTGGAAAAAAACTCGGATTGCTGGATTACTCCAGCGCCGATGCGCAGGCCAAGATGACGGATGACGAAATGCTCAAAACCATCCTGCAAGGTGTCACCAAGGACGGCAAGCAGCCGATGGCCGCCTACCAGGACAAGCTGTCCGCAGACGACGCCAAGGCCCTGGTTGCCTATGTGCGGTCACTCAAGAAATAGAGCATACGCTCCACCGTCATAATGAGCGATTCCACGCCCAATCCGCCGAAACGATCGATCTGGCATAATTGGATTAGCCTCACCGGCGGTGTGGTGGCAGGAGGAAGTTTTTTTGCGTTCATCCTGCTGTTCGCGATCGACCAGTCCGGCTTCGGCGAAAAAAATCCCTACATCGGCCTGCTGTCGTACGTGGTTGCGCCGGCGTTTTTGTTTCTCGGCCTCGCCCTCGTGCTGGCTGGCGCCTGGCAGCAGCGCCGTGTCCTTGCGCGCAACCCGGACGCCCCTCCGCCACGGCTGGCGATCGACTTGTCGCGTCCCCGTGACCGCTGGATACTCCTGTGGTTTGGCCTGGGCACGGCGGTCTTTCTGCTCTGCACCGCCCTCGGCAGCTACAATACCTATCAATTCACGGAGTCGGTCCAGTTCTGCGGCCAGGTTTGCCACTCGGTCATGAAGCCCGAATTCACCGCCTATCAGCGCAGCAACCATGCACGCGTCGCCTGCGTCGAGTGCCACATTGGCTCCGGCGCCAAGTGGTTTGTGAAGTCAAAGCTCAGCGGCTCCTACCAACTCTATGCGGTCATCTTCAACAAATATCACCGGCCGATTCCCACTCCCGTCTCCAATCTCCGCCCGGCACAGGACACCTGCGAACGCTGCCATTGGCCCGAAAAATTCGCCGGCAGCATTGATCGCACCTACCACCACTACCTGACGGACGACAAAAACACGCCTTTCACCGTCCGGTTGCTGCTCAACGTCGGCGGTGGCGACCGCAGCGCCAACGGCCCCACCGGCGGCATCCACTGGCACATGAATGTGGCCAACAAAATCGAGTATTACGCGACCGATCCCCAGCGGCAGGCCATCCCCTGGGTGCGCGTGACCAACAAGGCCGACGGTAGCGTCACCGTGTATCGCACGCCGGATTTCAAGGGCGAACCCGATCCGCAGAAAATCCGCGTGATGGACTGCATCGATTGCCACAACCGTCCCGCCCACCGCTTCGAGTCGCCCAACGAAGCGGTCGATGAAGCCCTCTATCTCGATCGCATTGATTCCCGGCTGCCCGCGATCAAACGCACGGCGGTCGATCTGCTCACCAAGAATTATTCCACCGAAGCCGGGGCTCTTGCCGCCCTCGACGCCGGCCTGCGCCAGCACTACGCCGGGCAGCCGAACCTCGAAAAGACGATCGCCTCGGTCGAGGACGTTTATCGGGAAAATTTCTTCCCAGAAATGAAGTCCGACTGGAGCAAATATCCCGACAACATCGGCCATACGGAAACACTGGGATGCTTCCGCTGCCACGACGGCAATCACAAGGCGGTCGGCAATGAGAATAGAATCGTGCCAAACGACTGCAACACCTGCCACGTCATTCTCACCCAGGGCCGCGATGCCAAACTGGCGCAGATCTCCACCGCCGGCCTTGTTTTCAAGCATCCCGATCCAGGCTCGATCGAGGGTTTCCTCTGCAGCGACTGCCACAACGGCAAGCTGCAAGGCCAGTGAACGATCGGCCCGGCTCTATTCCTGCTCCCTCCCAAGTTTGCTCCAATGTCCTCTCCGATCGCGCCCTGGCAATCAACGTGGAAGAATGAAATTCTTCTCCAGGATTAACTATTCCTCAGGCTCAACAACGACCTACCCAAGGAGCTGCTCATCGCGCGACTGTAGGAAAGTTGCGCCAAGGTGGAGCGCGTCGTCCCTGGCCTTCGTAGCTTTAGCGAAGTAGGCCCGACGCGCTTGAACGCGCCCGGAGGTCGCGTTCCACCTTCAAAACAATCAGCGGCGCGAGCGGTTCCATCCGCCACGCTGCTGCTGCTGGCTCCGACCTGGTGCGCCACTGCGACCCGGTTGACCGCCACGGGGCGGCGCCGGCGAACGCGGGGCGAATGCCTTGTAGGCGAAACCAGGCAGGCGCAGCTCGGGAATTTGCTGGCCGATGAAGCGCTGGATGTCGCGGATGTCGCCCGCGTTCTCGGGCGTGACCAGCGTGAAGGCATCGCCGACGGCCTGCGCCCGGCCGGTGCGACCGATGCGATGGACGTAGTCCTCGGGATTTTCCGGGACGTCGAAATTGATGACGTGGGTCACGCCCGCGACGTCGATGCCGCGCGCGGCGATATCGGTCGCGACCATGACTTCGTACTTGCCGCTTTTAAAACCGGCCAGCGCTTCGATGCGCTGGTTCTGCGAGCGGTTGGCGTGCAGCACCGCCACCGAGTGATTTTGCGCCTTCAGTTTGTGGGCGATCTTGTCGGCGCCGTGTTTGGTGCGGGAAAAAACGAGCACGCAGTCAAAGCCGGCCTGGCCCAAAAGCGCGAGCAGCAGTTCAAACTTCTGCTCGTGCGCGACGGGATAAAGGGCGTGATTGACCGATTGAGTTACACTGCGATTGACCCCGATTTCAACGCGCTCGGGATTCTTGAGCGCAAATGCAGCCACCGCCTGGATTTCCGGGGGAACCGTGGCGGAGAAAAACAGGGTCTGCCGCTGACGCGGGCAGCGGCCGATGATGTCCTTGACCGCGGGGAGAAATCCCATGTCGAGCATGCGATCCACTTCGTCGAGGACGAGGATGGTGATGTCGCGCAGCGAGAGCGTGCCTTCCTTGAGATAATCCATCAGGCGGCCGGGCGTGGCGGCGATGATATCGACCCCGCGTCGCAATTCCTGCCGTTGGTGGCCGTAGCCGACGCCACCGAAGATGGCGACCGTGCGCAGGTCGGTGAAACGGGCGAAATCGCGAAAAGCGGTTTCGACCTGGGCCGCGAGCTCGCGGGTTGGTTCGAGGATGAGCACGCGGAGGCGTCCGTGCGTGCCCAGATTGGAAAGGATCGGCAGGGCGAACGCGGCGGTTTTGCCGGTGCCGGTCTGGGCCGAGGCGATGAGATCGCGGCCGGAAAGGACGACAGGAATGGCCCGCAACTGGATGGGCGTGGGATCTGTGTAACCGGCGGCCTGGACACCGCGCATGACTGGTTCGGAAAGGTTGAGTGCTTTAAATGGCATGGATAACCGGCCATCTAATAAAAAAATCCCGCCAGACACAACCACCATCGGCGGATGGATAAACCCGGGGAAAGGACGAATGTAGAATGACGAATTCCGAATGGCCTTGTCTTTCGTCTTGAGCGGATAAGGCAATGGAGATTCGCTCGTCGTGTCGGCGGCGGGCCATCCATCCTATGAGCATCGAACTAAAAAAAGAGGAGGTTGCGGACATCATCCCGTCGCTGCAGCGGTATTTCCGGGAAGAGCTGGAGACCGAGCTCAGCGAGATGCGGGCCAAATTCCTCCTGGATTATTTCCTGAAGGAAATTGCCCCGTTCGCCTACAACCGCGGGGTCAGTGATGCCGAAAATTATTTTCGCGCGCGGGCCGAGGATTTGCCGGCCACCTGCTTCGAGGATGCGCTGACCTACTGGGTTAAGAAAAAGAAATAGGCATAGATGGATTCCGGTATCAGTGACCATCAGCCTGCCCGCCATAGCTCTTGTGATGGGTCGAAGGAGAGCGCAATCCGCGAAAAAGATCAAAGCTAGTAGCCCAAAGCCGCTTGGGAACCCCACTGTTGTTGGATCTGGCGCAGGGCCTCCATCTGCGGAACGGAGAGCACCGTGCCGGCCTGCTCAAAAACCTGGGCCGTAATTGGGTTGGGGCGAGTGGTCGGGAAAAGACCCGATCCGAAGAGAATGCTCAACGAAAACGGAACGCTTGGTTTCGGGTGCGATCCACGGAGCAGCACGACCAGCTGGCCGGCTTGTTCATCAGCCAGGGGCGTGCCTGTGGACTGCAGGGTCCGGGCCAGCGCGTTGACCGCGGTCCATGGCACCAAGTCCTCGGTATAATCCAAAAATTGCCCATACTCGGGAACGGTCAGAAAGGCCTTTATCTCATTGTCGACGCCTCGCTCGGCATCGAACACCGATTGATAAAATAATTCAGTAAGCTCGGCCGGCGGCAATCCCTCCTGTCGAACTCCCGCCGTTCGCATGGCTTCATTCACTTCGATCCCGGCTAATTGCTTTTTTATCAGCAGATCCTTGAATTGATCCAACCTGGCTGCAGACAGATTGAGCGTTTGGAAGAGCGGCTGATAGAACAAATCCAGGCGAGACTTCGCCAAGGCGATGATTGAAGCACGATATTCAGCGTCCGTGTTTAACTTATGTTTAAACTCAGCCGCGTTTAAGCGGGGTTCAGTCTCGGCATTGGCGGGCGACTGCTGCGGTCGGACGGTGTTGGAATGATTCACGGTCTGGCTGGGGCCGTTGGCCGCTGGTGCGGCTTGGTCAATCGGATTTTGCCCGATGCGGTTCACCTCACTCGTCGGGCCGGAAGATATTGCGGGCGGATGACTATGGCTGGCCTCGTAAACGACAACGCCCGTCCCGAGGGCCGCAATCGTAACTCCCGTCAGGATTTTCCACAGCCCGAATGTCGCGGTGGTGAGCGTGCCGGCCCGGCTGAGAACGCCGGCGACAATTTTGGTGACCAGGCCGCTCGGCGCCGCCAGGCCCGATTGGCTGGCGAAGATCGCGGCCAAGGCCACGGAGGTTGAGGCAATCCCACGCTTGGCGAGCAATCCGCGCAATTTGTCGAGCGCCCGGTCAATCCGCATCCGCGCGGCATCAGGGCTCAATGAAAATTTTTCGCCGACCTCGGCCAGGGGAAGGTTTTCAAAAAAACGCAGCAGCACCGCTTCGCGCTCGGGTTCGTTTAATTCGTCCATCGCCTCGTCAATGATGGGTCGAAGCTGGTCCCAGCCGGGCTCCGGCGTGGAGTGAAGTTCATTCATGGTATGGGCCTCCTGCTCATGGGTTCGTCGACGCTGCTCGGTTCGCACCGCCTGGGCCGCGGCGAATCGGGTGCTGGTGTAGAGCCATCCCGCGAGCACGGCCCGGTTCTTGAGTGACGGGGCTTTGCGCGCCAGATCGGTGAAAACACTTTGCGTGACATCGTCTGCGAGGTGCCGGTCGCCCCCGACGCGGCGCAATGCGGCAAAATACACCAGGTTGACATGCCGGCGAACGAGCTCGGTGAACGCTTCCTCTGAGCGATCATCGATATACTGGCACAATAATTGGGCGTCCTCGGTCAAGGGGTTGGATGAATTTCAAATTTCAAGCAAGTTTGCGGGCCCATCTTATGGCCAGATAACCCGCCTTGTCACTTCAAGGAAAGTTCCTGGTCTTCGTAAAAAATCTCGCACGGGATTTGAGGATTTTAAAACCAACCAGCAGAGTGCAAACCGCGTAGAGCACGGTAAAGAACACACCAAGGTAGGCTACCGCGTCTCTTCTGTTGTAAATACAAACGGTTAAAATAAAGAAAAATAGCATTAGGGCCAGGTTCCCCCAAAAGACAAAACGCCGGCCTTTAATAACTGCATCGGGGTCGGTCTTCCCGTCGTCACTGATCGATCTCATTTTAAGGCCTTCTCTTCCTGCTTTGCCGGTTGCGACTCGTCGTAAATCAGCTGCTGGGGCGTTCACGTTATGGGGTGCTTGTATCGGCGACCTGCTGGCTTTCGAGTTGGGTGAACGCATCCTTCGAAAGCTCGAAGAGCCCGTGGTTGGGCCGGTACGCAAATACGCTTTCGTGGATGGTAAAGATAAGGATTAAATTGCCATCTGGCGCGGCTGCTTCGGTGGCTGGGATAATAAAGGCAGGCACACCGGCCGCCTTCAGCCGCATTTCCGCGTAATTGAGCTGCAGATTTTCGTCATCCCCGTCGAGGCGGCTCCCAACTGTGTTGGTGTCACCCGGTATGCGAAATTCTTCGTACTCTTTTATCAACTCTCGATCTGACAGCGTGGTAATATCCTTGGCCTGATCGAAGGCGGAAACGTGATCACCACAATGCGGATTCCGGATATGTAATTCGTCTCCCAAAGTGTAGACCGCAAAGGCATTAACCGGTCTCTCCTCATCAGCCACGATGTCTCCAAATCCTTGAGGGTGTACGCCCTCTTCCAATTTTTTGGGGCGCAAGCCCGCTTTAAATTCATTGGGGCGTGCGCGCCGATCAAGCGCAGAATGCTTCCATGTCACCAGCCTGATTTGTTCATTGGGATGCTTGGCCTTGTAGTCAGCCAGAAAGACCGCACTGTCGATCAGGCTTCCGTTTTTAATGCACAAGAAGCCACCCCAACCCTTTGCTTCGCATATTTTATCACGTTCCGCCAGGCGCTCACGGAGGCCGTTGACTCCGTCATTCGTCGGCGTGGTCGGCTTTTCAGCATTTTCGGCGGACGTTGCCGCTGAGATTTGTGGCGAGGGATTGGCTGCGACCGGCGGTGCGGCTGGATCGCTCGCAGCGTCGGCCCATGTCGCAGCTGAAGACGCAAAGAATCCAAGGACGCACAAAGCGATGGACAACTGCAGTCCCCGAAGGCGACTGCGGATGGACCCGCCGTTGAAAAGGTTGGTTGGTATGGAATGTTTCATGGGGCTGTCAGTTTAATAACAGCCGGCCGTTTCAAAACCGAACAGACAAACTTCGGCCAAATCCGGTTTTAATGAGGAAACCTGGAAACCATCCTTCGCCCCTTCGACAAGCTCCTCGACTTGCTCAGGGCCTTTACCACGGATGACACGATAGGCACGGATGGGTTCTGGTATCAGTGATCATCAGTGTACATCAGTGGTTAAAACAGAGCCCCCTGCGCCGGCTGTGTTTCGAAAAGGCAACTTTTCGGTGACAAGCCCGAATCCCGATTGCGCCGCAAATCGAATGCAATTCGCTGCGTCGGTTTCGCCTCGTTTTCCCTCTTCGCGCGCGCGAACGCCAAACCCACAAGTCAACTAGACATACAAAATGAAAACTCATCATCAGCTCAGTTCCCTGTTCGCCGCCGGCTGCATTTTTGCCGGCTTCTTCCCCGCCCAGACGGCTTCCGCGGCCGAGCCGCTCGATCACATCCGCACGGTGTTCTACATCTACCTGGAAAACCACAACTGGATCCAGCCGAATGGAAATGTGAATACCGCCCCCACCAGCGGGATCGAACAAATCAAGGGCAACCCGGCCGCTCCGTTCATCAACGGCTTGATCGACCCGCACAGTCCGTTCTCCGCGGACGTTTCGTACACCAACAACTGCTACAATGTCCTGGCCACGCCGTCCGGGCTCAACCCGAGCATTCATCCTTCGGAGCCAAACTACATCTGGCAGGAAGGCGGCAGCAATTTCGGGGTGACGGGCGATGCCGATCCCTACACGGATACGTTTGACCCTTTGGGCAATGTCTTCGCCTTTCCGAACATCAGCGGCCTGCTCCAAAATGCCGGCATTTCCTGGAAATCCTATCAGGAGGACATCGATCTCGTGCCCACTGCCGGAATCGTCAATCAGCCGGCCGCCAACAGCCTGACCGGCACCGTCGCTCCCCGGGCCCAATGGACCGTCCCCCTGAAAAGCATCAGCGGCACGTCGGCTTCTTATACCAATCCTTATAATGGCAGCAGCCAGTATAATTTTGCCTGCAAACATGACGGCGCGCTTTTCTTCACGGCGACCAACGGCGGAACGACGACCGTGGGAGACTACACCACGTCGAACCCGGAAGTTCCCCACTACCGGCCGCTCCAGGAACTGGAACGCGATCTCGATCACAACACGGTCGCCAGGTTCAACGTCATCACGCCCGACCAATACAACGACATGCACACCGCGCTTAAAGGCGGCTTCACCTACAACGGGATTCTCTACACCGGCGATGCGGCGAATATCTCACAAGGGGACAACTTCCTGCGCACCGTCGTGCCAATGATCATGGCCTCCAAAGCCTACCGGGACAACGGCTTGATCGTGATCTGGAATGACGAGACCGAGGCGCAAAACAGCACCGATACGACAGAAAACGACACCAGCCACAGCGCCTTGGAAATCTTCATCTCGCCCCTGGCCAAGGGCAACGCCTACCACAACGACGCCATCACCTATACGCACTCGTCCGACGTGGAAACGCTGCAAACCATCTTCCCCATCGGGCCGGAGCAAGGCCAGGCGTTCCTCGGCCAGACCACGACGGACGCCACCGGCAATCGTGATTATTCGGACCTGTTCATGGATCATCCCGCCCATGACGCCGATCACGACCACGATCACGAATAAGACTCGGCGTAACCGGGAAACACCTCCGCGGGAAATTTAAGTACCGCACGCAACACACCAACAACGGGCTCACCGCTTCGACGCGGTGAGCCCGTTTTATATTTACACCAAGGTCGCAAAGAACGCGAAGGCAGAAAATTTACCGCGGATTGCGCGGATGTACGCTGATAACGACAGCAGCATAGTAGCGGACTGCGCCCTTTTTCATGCGCTCCAAGTGAGCCTTAAACTTGGGGTCAGCCAGCAATTCCAACGTTTCGCCCCGTCGCAAATCGCCGCGAGCACGCAAGAGAGTGGTTTTAGCCATGTGCTCAATCTGGTCCCATTTGCGTCCGGATCAAGTGCGGGATCTATCGAGTGATTCAGCGCTCCTTCATGCTCGCTTATCGCAATGCCCTCAGGAGCAGCTTCAGGCCTGACTGACCACGAAACTCTTCCGCATCGTCTGCACGCATCCAGAAGCACGGCCACTCTTTATCTCGAACGCATTGCTTCAGGCATTTTACTACAACCTTAGAAGGGACAAAGAAAACTTCAGGTAGGTGCTCCCCGTGTGGCCAATCATTGAGCCAAACGTAAACATACCACAGATTCTGATCTGTGCGCTTAATCACCGTTGGTGAAGTCCACCAAAGATAAATCCTTCCTGATTCACGGGTAGTCTTAGTCGACTGCGTGCCAGTCTTCACTTGCAGGCGAGCGGCTTTCCCGCCTTTCGAAGACGCAACAAGCAAGTCACAGCCCGGAATACCAGCACGCGGCATCGCAACGATCAAGCCGAGTCCAGAAAGGTAGCCGGCAGCATAGTGCTCACCGGCAGCGCCGATTATTACGGAAGTGCGCTTATCTTGAATACTCATCTTATTGGCCGAACGTTACAGATGACCCATGCGAGAACAAGACCCATAAAACTTTGAGACCTCCGGAGTTGGAGGTTGGAAGTTCGATGTTGGGCGTTGGACGTTCAAAGCGGCCCGCCTTCGCCCGTTGGGCTATGGCGTGGCATGCATCGCATTGCGATGCATGGTGGACGCTACAGGACTCGAACCTGTGACCCCGTGCGTGTGAAGCACGTGCTCTAACCAACTGAGCTAAGCGTCCGGCGCAGGGGACAGCTCTACCAAACCACCGCCAAAAGCAAAGCGGATTCTTGACCGCGGATTTCCTATTCGGATTTTTCCCGCAGATAACGCGGATCGGCACGGATGGGAGTCCAATACGTTTCTGCCAGGTGGAGCGCGTTGACCTCAACGCGCTTAGAGCGTCTTGGGGTCAAGCCGCTCCACCTCGATGAGGTCACTCAGAATCCCAAACCTAAATTCCTGGCTTCCGGGTTTCCTGCTCAAAACTCCGAGTCCGTATCCGCGTTCATCCGCGTTCATCCGCGTTATCCGCGGAAAAAACGTTTTCACTTCCTCGTTTTCACCGCGGTGCGCCGCCGCGGGAACATCTCGCGGCAGATTTCGCAGCTCATCCCATCGCAGCCGCGCGCCGAGCAGTGTTCGCGTCCGTAGAAAATAATCCGCAGATGCAGCTGGTTCCAATGCGCGCGCGGGAAAAGTGTTTTCAAGTCGTGCTCGGTCTGCTCGACGTTGCGGCCGCTGGTGAGCTTCCAGCGTTGCGCAAGGCGGTGGATGTGCGTGTCCACCGGGAACGCCGGTTCGCCAAAAGCCTGCGCCATGACCACGCTGGCGGTCTTGTGCCCCACTCCCGGCAAAGCCTCGAGCTCGGCAAACGAACGCGGCACTTGTCCGCCGTGTTGTTCGATCAGGATCCGCGAAAGTTCCGAAATAGCTTTCGCCTTCCGCGGCGACAGGCCGCACGGGCGGATGATTTCCTGGATTTTCTCCACCGGCTACGCGGCCATTTTGGCCGGGGTGTCCGCCAGTGCGAAAAGCCGTGGGGTGACTTCATTCACGCGCTTGTCCGTGCACTGGGCCGACAACAACACGGCAATGAGCAGCGTGTAGGCATCGCGATGCTGCAGCGGGATGGGTGTTTCCGGGTAAAGCCCGGCCAGCCGCCGGTCGATGTAGGCGGCGCGCCCGGCCCGCGTACTGAATTTATTTGGTTCCTTTGGCACCGGGCAGCGAGCACAGCCGCTTTTGCCTGTGAGACAATCGGAAAACCGGAATCGAACCATTTTACACCAAGGTCGCAAAGAACGCGAAGGCAGAAGATGCCTTTGCCGCGGATTGCGCGGATGGATTCTGGTATCAGTGACAATCAGTGCCCATCAGTGGTTAAAACTCTGGGTTTACCTCGGATCGATCTTCGTGATCTTTGCGTCCTTCGTGTAAAAATGGATCAGTGTTCTCGCTGGATTGTTATCCGTGTAATCCGCGTTATCTGCGAAGAAAAACACTTCGGCTTGCCCCCCTTGATGGAATAAATCATCTTTTCACCCCATCAATAGTCATATCATGAAACGCATCCTGCTCCTTACCCTTATTGCCGCAGCGGTCGCTCTTTTAGGCGGCTGCGCCACGACCGATTACAGCACTGAGGATAACGCTCCCCATGAGGACAATCGTTCTCGAATCATGGATACACCGATGAATTTTGGTCATGGTGATAGCGGTGGTGGTGGCGGCGGCGGATATTGATCGCCAGCATCCAAGTAGACCGCTGATCGAGGCCAATAAGACGGCATTTTAAGCAGGAAGCCCAAGCGATAAGTTTCCCGCGGATTACGCAGATGTCTGCATCTAATCCGTGCTGATCCGCGCAATCCGCGGAAAAAAAGGCTGTTAGCGGTCTCAAAAACTCAGTTGCGCCGCCTGCCCGCCGCCGTAGGTTGACGCAATGCCTTCGTCTTCCGCGCCCGCCGGCACTACGAATCACGACCTGCTCGCCCCGCTCGACACGTTCGCGCGCCGCCACCTCGGCCCCGACGCCGCCGAGCAGGCCGAAATGCTCCGCCTCCTCGGCCACGCCTCGCTCGACACGTTGATCGACGCCGCCGTGCCCGGGCACATCCGCCGCGGCCCACTCGAACTGCCCGCAGCCGCCGGCGAAAGCTCCGCCCTCGCCGAGCTGCGCGAGCTCGCCACCGAGAACAAGGTTTTCCGCAGCCATATCGGCATGGGCTACCATGGCACGCTCACGCCCGGCGTCATCCAGCGCAACATCCTGGAGAATCCCGGCTGGTACACGGCCTACACGCCATACCAGGCGGAGATTTCCCAGGGCCGGCTCGAGGCGCTGCTCAATTTCCAGACGATGGTCTGCGATCTGGCCGGCCTCGACATCGCCAACGCCTCCATGCTCGACGAGGGCACCGCCGCCGCCGAGGCCATGATGCTCTGCCATCGCGTCAAGCAGGGCGAGAGCCATGCCGCCGCCACGTTCTTCGTCTCGGACGCCTGCCACCCGCAAACCATCGACATCGTGCGCACCCGCGCCAAGCCGCTCGACATCGAGATCATCGTCGGGGACCACCGCACGTTTCAATTTGCCGCGGACAAAAATCCCGTCGGCGTGCTCGTGCAGTATCCCGACACGTGGGGCAACGTGGCCGACTTCGCCGACTTTTTCGCACGTGCCCACGCCGCCGGCGCGCTCTGCGTCGTCGCCTGCGACCTGCTTGCGCTCACCCTGCTGCGCGCGCCCGGCGAGTTCGGAGCCGACGTCGCCGTCGGCTCCTCGCAGCGCTTCGGCGTGCCCATGGGTTACGGCGGGCCGCATGCCGCGTTCTTCGCCACGAAGGACGCCTACAAACGCCAGATGCCCGGACGCCTCGTCGGCGTGTCGAAGGACGCGCAGGGCCACCCCGCGCTCCGCCTCGCGCTCGGCACGCGCGAGCAGCACATCCGCCGCGACAAGGCCACGTCCAACATCTGCACCGCACAGGTGCTCCTCGCCGTGATGGCCTCAATGTACGCGGTCTATCACGGCCCCGAGGGCCTGAAAAAAATCGCCCGCCGCACCAAGCTGCTCACCGAGTTGCTCGCGACCGGCCTGCGCTCGGTCGGCGCGACCGTAAACACCGAGTTCTTTTTCGACACGCTCACCGTGGGCAACGTCTCCGCCGCGCGCGTCCACGCCGCCGCCCACGCCAAAAAAATCAACCTCCGCCCCATCGATGCGCACACCGTCGGCATCACCCTCGACGAAACGACCTCGCTCGACGACGTGAAGCTGCTCCTTTCGTTCTTCGGCACGGCGGCTGACATCGAATCTGAAATCTCAAATCTGAAATCTGAAATTGCTGAATTCCGTGCGCCCCTCGCACGGAATTCAGCCTTCCTCACCGCCGCGGTCTTCAACCACCACCACACCGAGCACGAGATGCTGCGCTACCTCAAGCGGCTCGAAGCGAAGGACCTTTCGCTCTGCCACTCGATGATTTCGCTCGGCTCGTGCACGATGAAGCTCAATGCCACGACGGAGATGCTGCCCGTCACCTGGCCCGAGTTCGGCGAACTGCATCCTTTCGCGCCCGTCGAGCAAACACGCGGCTACCAGAAATTATTCGAACAGCTTGAGGGCTGGCTCGCCGAGATCACCGGCTTCGCCGCGGTCTCGCTCCAGCCCAACGCCGGCTCGCAGGGCGAATACGCCGGCCTGCTGGTCATCCGCGCCCACCACGAGGCGCGCGGCGAAGGGCAGCGCAACGTCTGCCTCATTCCCACCAGCGCGCACGGCACCAATCCCGCCACCGCGACGATGTGCGGTTTCCACGTCGTGCCCGTCGCCTGCGACGCGCAGGGCAACATCGACGTCACCGACTTGAAGGCCAAGGCGGCGGCACACCGCCAGGATCTCGCCGCGCTCATGGTCACCTACCCCAGCACGCACGGCGTTTTCGAAACTTCGATCAAGGACATCTGTGCGCTCATCCACGAACACGGCGGCCAGGTTTACATGGACGGCGCGAACATGAACGCGCAGGTCGGCCTTACCTCGCCCGGCCATATCGGCGCCGACGTCTGCCATCTCAATCTCCACAAAACGTTTTGCATCCCCCACGGCGGCGGTGGCCCCGGCGTGGGCCCGATCGGCGTCGCCGCGCACCTCGCGAAATTCCTTCCCGGGCATGTCGTCGTCTCGCCCGTGCATGACAAGGGCCACGCGCACCTCGGCGCCGTCTCCGCCGCTCCCTACGGCAGCGCGAGCATCCTTCTCATCAGCTGGCTCTACATCCGCATGATGGGCGCCACCGGCCTGACCGATGCGACCAAGATCGCCATCCTCAACGCCAACTACATTGCCAAGCGCCTCGAAAAGTATTTCCCGGTGCTTTACCAGGGCGCGGGCGGACTCGTCGCGCACGAATGCATCCTCGAGTTCCGTTCGTGGAAAAAACACGGCCTCGAGGTCGAGGACGTCGCCAAGCGCCTGATGGATTACGGCTACCACGCGCCCACCATGTCATTCCCCGTGCCCGGCACGTTCATGATCGAGCCGACCGAAAGCGAATCGAAAGCCGAGCTCGACCGGTTCTGCGACACGCTCATCGCCATCCACGGCGAACTGGCCGCGGTCGCGAGCGGCGAATCCGACAAGACCAACAATCCGCTGAAAAACGCGCCGCACACCGCCACGGCGGTCTGCGCCGACGAATGGAACCATCCCTACTCGCGCGAGACCGCGGCCTTCCCCGATGCGTGGACGCGCGCCAGCAAATTCTGGCCCGCGGTCGGCCGCGTGGACAATGTTTACGGCGATCGGAACCTCATGTGCACGTGCGCGGGGATGGCGGCCTATGCTGCGCCAGCAGCGCAGGCCTGACGCCTATGTCGGAACGACGCACGCGTGAGGCCTATGGAATGACCAATTCCGGGCTTCCGCGCTCCTAATTAGTCCGTCTTTGCGCCCTCCGCGTCATTTGCGTGAGACTTTTAGTCGGGGATAAACCCCGACCTACATCTCGTAACATTGCATACAATCGGTATGCAAACTGGGTTGACACTACCAACCCTTTGCTCACAAATTACGTCGTCATGGCCAAGCCACGCAAAGTCGGAGAACCCGCCGGCACCTACGCTGCAAAACCGCCCGCAAAGCGCGCGCTGGCTGCGCCTGCGCAAAAAACTGCCGCCTCCGGGGCACGTTATGCGGATGATGCCACCTTCCACAAAGCAATGGATAAGATTTTTGAAACCCACGAGGAGCTTCTCCGCAAACTCGCCCTTGCGGAAAAGCGTCCTGCGCTCAAAGCACGAGACGCCACCCAACCCGTCGTGCGCTACGCACAAAATCAAGATGTGCAGAAAGCGAACGAGAAGCTGATGCAAGTACACCACAAGGTACTGCAAAAACTCGCGCAATGATCGAGCCGGTCTTCCTCACGCGTGAGAGCGTCGAGGCGATTCACGCGGCCTCTATTCAGCGATTTGGTGGATCACTTGGGATCCGAGACGAAAACGTCTTGGAATCCGCTCTCGCGCAACCATTGCACGAATACTACTACCGGGAAGCCGATTTGTTCCAAATGGCAGCGGCCTATGCGTATCATATTGCTGAAAATCAGCCATTCGTTGACGGCAACAAACGTGCTGCATTACTGGCCGCGCTCAACTTTTTAGTGTAAAATGGCGTTAGCTCAGACAGGCCCATCGCTGAGTTCTACGATGCCATGATCGCCATCGCGGAAAAACGTCTCGACAAAGCCGGTCTTGCCGCTGTCTTTCGCGAGCACCTCAAAGCATGAAACTCATCCGTTATCTCACGCCGAACGGCCCGGCCCATGCCGCGCTCCAGCCCGACGGCACCGCGCTTGAAATCACCGGCGACATTTTCGGCGACTTCCGCGCAACCGACCGCGTCGTGCGGCCCGGCAAGCTCCTCGCCCCGGTCGCACCGGCCAACATCCTCTGCATCGGGCTAAATTACCGCAAGCACGCCGCGGAAGGCGGCCACAACCTGCCAGAATTCCCCGTGCTCTTCATCAAGCCGACCAGCGCCGCACAAAATCCCGGCGATCCGGTGGAAATCCCGCAAAAGCTCGCCAGCACCAAAGTCGATTACGAGTGCGAGCTCGCCGTCGTCATCGGCCGGCGCTGCAAGAACGCCACGCGCGCCAGCGCGCTCGATTTCGTCCTCGGCTACACCTGCGCCAACGACGTCTCCGCCCGCGACTGGCAGCAACAGTGGGGCGGCAGCCAGTGGTGCCAGGGCAAAAGCTTCGATACGTTTTGTCCGCTCGGTCCCGTGCTCGTCACGCGCGACGAAATTCCCAACCCGAACTCGCTCCAGATCAAAACCCTCCTCAACGGACAGGTGATGCAGGACTGGAACACGGACGACATGATTTTCGACGTGCCGAGGCTCATCGAATTTCTCAGCGGCGGCAAAACGCTCCTGCCCGGCACCGTCATCCTCACCGGCACGCCGCACGGCGTGGGCTTCGCGCGCAAGCCGCCCGTTTTCATGAAGGCTGGGGACACCGTGAGCGTGGAGATCGAAAAAATCGGCACACTCACCAATCCTGTCGTGAACGAGCGGGTGTGAGACGAATTCTTTTCTCTGCGGATGGCGCGGATGAACACGGATTCGGATATTTTTACACCAAGGTCGCAAAGAACGCGAAGGCGATCAGAGTTTTAACCACTGATGGTCACTGATATCAAAATCCATCTGTGCCTATCCGTGTCATCCGTGGTAAATGACCCTGACTTCGCGCTCTTTGCGATCTTGGTGTAAAATGAAAACTCACCGCACGGTGAGTTTTTTCAGCGACGCATAAAGTTTTTCGAGCCGCGGCATGCTCGCGCCTGCCGCCTGGGCGCGTCGCAAGGGCTCGCCCCAGATCGCCTCCACCTCCACTTCGCGCCCGGCGAGAAAATCGACCAGGCTCGACGGACGATAGGCGCCCATCGGCGGAGTCACGTCGAATTGCTGCTGGAGAAACTTGTCCGGGATGATGAAACCGAGCCGGCCGGCCGCAAGCTGCACCTCGCGCATCAACGCGCGCACTTCCTCCGCCAGCAGCGGATCGGCACAGAGCCGGTCGGTCGCAACGCCACCGGCCACAATGGCCAGGCCATTGAAGGGGATGTTCCAAACGAGCTTGCACCAGCGCGCCTCGGCCAAGTCATCAACCACGCGCGTCTTCACGCCCGCGGCTTCAAACTGCGCGGCCAGCGCGCGGGTGCGGTCCTGCGGCGGCCGGCCGAACTCGCCGAGCGCAATCGAACCCGGATGATAGCACATCACCTCGCCCGGTGCCGTGCGCGTCGCGGCAATGAACGCAAGCCCACCCATCACGCGCTCCGCGCCAAAGAGCGCCGCCAGCTGCTCGTCGGAGCCGAGACCGTTTTGCAGCGTGAAAATCACCGTATGCGGGCCGAGCAACGGTGGCAGCAGGCGCGCGAGTTCACTGTTCGCCGTCGTCTTGAGCGTGACGATGACGAGGTCGACCGGGCCGATTTCCTTGGTGGAGCCAAACGCCGCGACCGGGCGCAGTTCCGTGATGTCGTTTTTTTCCTGCAGCAACAGCGAACCCCTCGCCCGCACCGCCGCGAGATCGCTGCGCATCAGGAAACGCACGTCCGCGCCGGCGAGCGCGAGCTTTGCACCGTAATACAGGCCGATGGCTCCGGACCCGACGATCGCAATTGTAGGGAATGGATTCGTCACGAGAAAGCAAAGGACACAGAGGAAATTTATGAGTCAACGCTGTGTTCCAAAATCATTCTCGTTCTCATAATCGTAATCGTTCTCCCGCAGATATCTCGGATCGATAACGAGAACGATTAAGAGAATGAGAACGATGCAGCGAGACAGCCATTCGCATCAAATAGGCCCTGGATATCTCCTCCTAAAATTGGACATAAAACCAGCCGGACGGTAAAAAGAATACGAAAGCTGTTAACAGGCTGGCGACGCGCCTTTGTAACATCTATCGCCGGCCTTATGCAAAAGATTAGTCCCGTATAGGCCTCCCTTCCAACTGCTACGATAAAGTTCCACGAGGGGAGAAACTTTGTTCAAGCCGATTGCGAAGATATAGCTCACAGGTTATTCACAGGCGGATTGGCCGGCCCATGCCGACAGGAATTTCTTCACTTTTTCCGCACCACTGAATTACGCGCCACCCGCAGCTTTTTGGGGTAATCGGCGATGGCATGCAGGCCGCGGCTCTCGTGCCGTTGCAGCGCGCAGGCGACGATGATTTCAGCCACTTGCAGGAGGTTGCGCAATTCGAGCAAGCGCGTGTCCACGGAAAAATTCCAGTAGTAATCGTGGATTTCGCGCACGAGATCGGCGATGCGCGTGCGGGCCCGCTCCAGGCGTTTCGTCGTGCGCATGATGCCGACATAGTCCCACATCGCGCGGCGCAGCTCGTCCCAGTTGTGCGTGAGCACGACGCGTTCATCGTCGCTGCCACCGCCAAGGTCGACCCAGGGCGGAATCGCCGCGGTCGCCCGCCGGGCCGTGCGCAGGTAACGGTCCACCGACTCCGCGCCGCGGTGCGCCACGACCACCGCCTCGAGCAGCGAGTTGCTCGCCAGGCGGTTTGCGCCATGCAGGCCGGTGCAGGAAATCTCGCCGCAGGCATAGAGGCCCGGCAGGGACGTCTCCGCGGCCAGGTTGGTGGCCACGCCGCCGCAGGTGTAGTGCGCCGCGGGCACGACCGGGATGAGGTCGCGCGCGAGGTTGAAGCCGAGTTTCTTGCAGGCTTGGAAAATCTGCGGGAACCGTTCGCGCAAAAACGCCCCGTTGCGGTGCGTGATGTCGAGCCACACATGCGCCGCGCCGGATTTTTTCATCTCGGTGTCGATGGCCCGGGCCACGATGTCGCGCGGGGCAAGGTCCGCCATCGGGTGATACGCGCCCATGAACGCCTCGCCCGCGGTGTTGCGCAGGATCGCACCCTCGCCGCGCACGGCTTCACTGATGAGAAAGCGCTCGCCGGTCGCCGAATAGAGCGTCGTCGGGTGAAACTGGATGAACTCCATGTTTTTCACCGCGACGCCCGCCCGGAACGCCATGGCGATGCCGTCGCCCGTGGCGATGTCAGGATTGGTCGTGTAAAGGTAAACCTGCCCCGCCCCGCCGGTGCTCAGCACGACGACCGGCGCGTGGAACGTCACCACGCGGCCATCGCGCACATCGAGCGCATAAACCCCCGCCACGCGATTTTCGTTTTTCGCTTTCCGCTTTCCGCCTTTCGCTTTTTTACCCGCGCCCAGCGTGGCCTCCGTCTCCACGTCGATCGCAAAAAAATGCTCGAACAAGGCGATGCGCGGCTCGCGGGTGAGCGCCTTGAGCAGGGCTTCCTCGATCGCCTTGCCCGTCATGTCCTTCACGTGCAGGATGCGCCGTTCGGTGTGTCCGCCCTCGCGGCCAAGGTCGTAGCCGCCTTTTGCGTCGCGGGAAAACTTCAACCCGAGCTTGACCAGTTCCTGCACGCGCGCCGGGCCGTCGCGCACGATCTCGCGCACCACGCGCTTGTCGCACAACCCGTCCCCGGCCACCAGCGTGTCGCGCACGTGCTTGTCGAAGTCATCCGTCTGCGCCGTGACGACCGCAACGCCACCCTGCGCAAAATTGGTGTTGGAGTCGGCCTTGTTTTTCTTCGTGAGGATCGCGACCGAGTGGCCGCGCTGCGCGACCTTCAGCGCGAAGCTCAGCCCGGCGATGCCGCTGCCGACTACCAGGACGTCAAAATGCTTGGAGCTCATTCAAAAATCGAAAACGAGCAGCGTGACAGGGTTTGGGCGGGGAGCAAGGCGTAGCCGGGAGCGCCATCGCTGGTTTCACGGCACGATCAACGCGCCCATCTCAAAAAACGAATAATCGGAATTTTCGTAACGCAGGCGATAATTGCCGTGGGCTCGCTTGGGCAGCGGCACGATTATCGTGTCAGGGTAAATCCGCCCTTTTTCCGGCACTGAAGTATAAACTTTCACTCGCACTTCATTACCGCTCACGTGAACCGAGGCTTTGTCGAATATAAGGGCAGAATTCATCCCGCGTGGTTTACAGGTGATGGCCTGTCCTCCGCTTGGATCAAACCGTACTTTTGCCGCAGGCTGCCCGTTCCCAAGCTGAACGGCAGTGACCTCGACCCCGCCCACGCTCTGCACAAAATCCCAATCGCAGTGCTTGCTCATAAACCAGCCGACGATTGAGGCCGACGCCAGCGACGTGGTCATAAAAAACAGGGTGGCCAGCCGGAGCGCGCGCCAAAATTGGCTATTCAGGGTATTCATAATTCCACGTTGTCGATCAGCCGAACTTCATCCACCCAGGCGGCGATGGCCAGCAATGTTTTTCCCGGCACGACCACCCGCAGGGGCTCGAACGTGTCCTTGTCCACCATCGCCACGTAGATGACGCGCACGCGGCGTTTCTGGCTGAGCAGGTGCGTAACCTCGGCGATGAGCCGGTCGTCGCGGTGCTCGCCGCCCGCGACCATTTCCTGCGCGCGGCGCAGCGCCTGCGAAATGACGACCGAGTCCTCGCGCTGCACGGCCGTGAGATAGCGGTTGCGTGAACTCATCGCCAGCCCGTCGGGTTCGCGCATGATCGGCGCGACCACAAACTTCACGGGGAGGTGCAGGTCCGCGGCCATCCGTTTCAGCACCGCCACCTGCTGCGCGTCCTTCTGCCCGAACACGGCGATGTGCGGCCGCACGATGTTGAAAAGTTTTGCCACCACCGTGGCCACCCCGCGGAAATGCGTGGGGCGCGAGGCCCCTTCGAGCGGCTTGCTCACCGCTTCCTCGATCACGAAGGTCGAGCAACCCTTGGGATAGATCTCCGCGACCGGCGGCAGGAAGACCGCATCCACGCCCGCCTCCGCGCACAGCTCGAGGTCGTGTTCCAGCGGGCGCGGATAATTCGAATAATCCTCGCTCGGCCCGAACTGCGTGGGATTGACAAAAATCGACACCACCACCGCGTCGGCCTTCGCCCGCGCCAGCTTCACCAGGCTCAAATGCCCGGCATGCAGCGCGCCCATCGTCGGCACGAAACCGATGCGCTGGTCCTTCGCGCGCAGCTTGTCGGCCAGCGCCTGCATCTCACGAACAGTCTCGATTTTTTGCATGGACGGGGGATTAAAAGGACAACTCTAGCTTGAACTAACGGAATACCCAGCGCTTATTCAAGTTTTTCGCCAGTTCACGTTCCCTTTACCGACATGATCCGCATCAACGAAAACTACACCAAGCTCAAGGCTTCCTATCTTTTCAGCGACATCGCCAAGCGCGTCGCCGCCTACGCACAGGCGCATCCCGACAAATCCATCATCCGCCTCGGCATCGGCGACGTCACCGAACCGCTCCCGCCAGTCTGCATCGCGGCGCTGCACGCCGCCACCGACGAGATGGCGAATCGCGCCACCTTCAAGGGTTACGGCCCCGAGCAGGGTTACGCCTTCCTGCGCGAGGCCATCGCGCAGCACGACTACGCGGCGCGCGGCGCGAAGATCGAGCCCGATGAGATTTTCGTCAGCGACGGCGCGAAGTGCGACTGCGGCAACATCCAGGAAATTTTCGCCACCGACATCCGCATCGCCATCACCGACCCCGTTTATCCGGTTTACGTGGACACAAATGTCATGGCCGGCCGCACCGGGGCCAACCGCGACGGCCGCTATGAAGGCATCACGTATCTCGAATGCACCGCGGCCAACGGCTACATACCGGCGTTGCCCGCCGCGCCGGTCGATTTGATCTATCTTTGCTTCCCCAATAATCCCACCGGCGCCGTGGCCACCCGCGCCCAGCTCGCCGCGTGGGTCGAGTTCGCCCGCAAAAACAAGGCCGTCATCCTCTTCGACGCCGCCTACGAGGCCTACATCCGCGACCCGCAGATCCCGCACAGCATTTATGAGATCGACGGCGCGCGCGACGTCGCCATCGAGTTCCGCAGCGCCTCGAAGACCGCCGGCTTCACCGGCACGCGCTGCGCCTACACCGTCGTGCCCAAGAGCGTCATGGGTTACGACGCCGCGGGGAAGACACACCCCTTGCATGCGCTCTGGAACCGCCGCCACACGACCAAGTTCAATGGCGTCGCCTACCCGATCCAAAAGGCCGCCGCCGCCATTTACACCGACGCCGGCCAGCAGCAGGTGCGCGCGCTGACGGACTTTTACCTCGGCAACGCGAAGCTCATCCGCGAAGCCATGGCCAGGCTCGGCCTCAAGTGCATCGGCGGCGAAAATGCGCCTTACATCTGGGTCAACACGGGCCGCGACTCGTGGCAGTTCTTCGACCTCCTGCTGGAGAAAGCGGGAGTCGTATGCACACCGGGAGTCGGCTTCGGCCAATGCGGCGAAGGCCATGTGCGCATCAGCGCCTTCAACAGCCGCGAAAATGTCGAGGCGGCACTGCAGCGCATCGCGGTAGCGCTGAAGTAAAAGGCTGAAGACTGAAAGCTAAAGGCTGAAACAAATCTATCAGCAAAAAGCCGAAGCAGGCTTAGTTCAGCTTTTAGTTTTCAGTCTTCAGTTTTTTTCCGGCATCGCCGCCGCGATCGCATCGGCCAGCTTCGTCGCATCGGCGCTGATCAGCCCGGCCAGTTTGGCATAATCACGGCCATCCCATTTCACCGGCTCGGCCGTGAACGTGTCCTGCGCCACCAGCGCGCCATTCACGCCCGCGGCATAAATTTCAAACGTCGCGGAAAAGACCACCCCTCCATCCGACGTGCCCTCGCAGGACTGCACCCGCACCCTCACATCGTAATCGCGCGCCTGCTCAAGCGTGAAGGGATACGCCGCCACCTGCGCCGTCGCCGACAGCCGCTCGCGCAGCACGCGCGTGAGGCCCGCGTCGAGCGACTCGGCCCAGCGTTCCTCATCATTGTAGCGCACTTCGCTCGCTCCCTCGCGAACCACCATCGCCCGCTGCTTCAAGTACTCCGGCAACTGCACCGGGAACAAGCCGAGGTGCAGCCCGGACGATTTCGGCGCCACATCCTCCACCGCCACCCGGAGGACGTAAGTACGCGCCGTGTCCGGCCTGGCCTCGGGCAGCGAACAACCGGTGGTCAGAAGGTAGAGGCCACAGGCCAGCATACAGAGGCCAGAAGACAGAGAACCGAACGTGATCAGTGACGTGGTATTTTTGATCATGGCGTTTTCTTCTTTGTGTTACTTCGCGACCTTCGTGTGAAAAAAATCAGGGCGCTGGTTTTTTGCCCACAATGAGGGCGTTGGGGTTGCGCTCGAGGAAGTCGGCCAGCCGGCGCACGGATTCCGCCGCGTCACCCAGTTGCTGCAAGGTCTGCACTCCCTGGTCGCCCACCCAGCTCTGCGCCTCAATGAAATGTTGGGCGCTCGCCGCGGCGGCGTTGAAACGCTCGAGCGAGGCTTTCGCCTCCTTGAGCGTGGCGTTGAGATTTTCGCCGGCAGGGGTGACCTGCGTGTCGACCTTGGCGAGCACGCCGCGCAGGTCGGTGATGGCGGCATTGAGATTGGCAAACGCCTGCTTCGCATCGGGCGACGAAGCCAGTTCCTTCACCGCCACACCGGCATCCTTCCATTGGCTGACCAACCCTTTCACGTCCGCCCCATCCAGCTGCTTCTGCGCGGTGGACAGCAATTTTTTCACGTCGTCGGCCAGCCCGCCGAAATCAACTTTTTTCAGGTTGCTCAAAATCATCGTCAGGCTCGCCTGATATTCGGCGATGGCCGAGGGCATCGCGGGCACGACGACATATTTCTCCCTGGCCAGATTGGCATTCGCCACCGGGTATTCCGCCGGATCGATAAAGTTCAGCTCGACATAGAGCAGGCCGGTCGCGAGGCCCACCACGCCGAGTTTGGCCCGCAGGCCACGATCGATGAGGACTTGCAACGCCGTCCGGTCGGAGACGTCGATCGGCTCGCCATGGGCATCGGTCAGGATGTCGCGGCTCAGTTCGCAAACGACCCCGACCTGCGAATGATTGCTCCTGGCGTCGTAACGCACGTTCAGGTCAACCACGTGTCCAATGCGCACACCACTCAATTTGACCGCCGAGCCAAGGTCGAGGCCATGGACCGATTCGTCGAAATAAACCACGAACCGCTGCGGCTGCGAAAAAAAGTGCAGGCCGCCAAACGACAACAGCGCCAGGACGCCCAGCGCGATCGCCCCGATCACGAAGACGCCGACCACGGTTGGGCTGAGTTTGGCTTTCACAGGGATATTTTTTTAAACAGAATGGACAAAATGGACAGAATTAAACGCGCAGGTGTCTGCGCCAGCGGTGGCAGGTTCCCGGTGGTGATTTCATTCATATGGACGGAAGTTTTCTGCTTTCCCCCTCCCGGGTCAGGAACTCCTGCACGCGCGGGTCGTCGCTCCGGTCGGCCAGGGTGCGCGGCGCACCCTCGGCAATGATGCCCTGCGCCTCGCGGTTGAGCAGGATCACACGGTCGGCCAAGGCAAAGATGCTCGTGAGCTCGTGCGAGACGATGACCATCGTCGTGCCGAGGGAATCGCGGATTTCACGGATCAGGTGGTCGAGCTGCCGGGCTGTCACCGGGTCGAGTCCCGCCGAGGGCTCGTCGAAAAACACGATGGCCGGGTCGAGCGCGAGCGCCCGGGCGAGGCCGGCGCGTTTCTTCATGCCGCCGCTCAGCTCGGCCGGATAATACTCCTCGAAGCCCGCCAGGCCGACCTGCGCGAGCTTCAGCATGATGATCTCGTTGATCTCGCGCCGGGTGAGCGTCGTGTACTCCTCGAGTGGCAGCGCGATATTTTCGCGCAGCGTGAGCGAACTCCACAGCGCGGCGCTTTGGTAAAGCACGCCGAAGGTCTTGAGCAGCGCGCGCCGTTCCGCCGGTTCGGCTTCGGTGAAGCTTTTCCCAAAATAATCCACCCGGCCCGCGAACGGCCGCTGCAGCCCGATCAGGTGCCGCAGGAGCGTGGTCTTGCCACAGCCGCTGCCGCCGATGACAAAAAACAGCTCGCCCCGCCGCACGGAAAAGTTGACGTCGCGCAACACCACGGACTCGCCATAGCCGCACACCAGGCCGGCAACTTCAATGACCGGGAGATTTTTGTCGGCGTCCATTAAGAGTTTTTCAGATGTGCAGGATGTTGAAGACCACGGCGAAGGTCGCGTCGGCCACGATGATGAGCAGGATGGCCGTGACCACCGCCGACGTCGCCGCCCGGCCCACCCCCGCCGCGCTGCGCTCCGCCTGCAGGCCGCGCAAACAGCCCGTCATCCCGACAATGAGGCCGAACACACAGGCTTTGATCAGGCCGGCATTGACGTCGGTCAGGCCGATGCTGGCCACCGTCTCCACCCAATAGGCGCTCGGTGGAATCGAAAGCAGGCCCGCGGCCACCGCCATGCCTCCGAGGATGCCGAGGCAGTTCGCATAGAGCGCGAGGAGCGGCATCATCACCGCCAGCGCGACCATGCGGGGAATGACGAGAAAATCCACCGGGCGGATGCCGAGCGTCTCCAGCGCATCGATCTCTTCGCCCGTCTTCATGTTGCCCAGTTCCGCCGCAAAGGCCGCGCCCGTGCGGCCGGCCAGCACGACTGCCGTCATGATCGCACCCATCTCGCGCACCGAACTCAGGCCGACGAGGTCGGCCACCCAGATGTCGGCCCCAAACTGGCGCAAAATAATGGCCCCGGTATAGGCCAGCGTGAGGCCGACGAGGAAGCTGATCAAACTCACGATGGGCAAGGCCATCGCGCCGCACTGCTGCATTTCGATGAAACAATCGCGCCAGCGGAATTTCTGCGGCTGCTTCACCAGCCGCACCGCCGCCAGCGTGCACTCGCCGATAAACCGGGCGAAGCCCCGGGTCTTCCCCACCACCTCTTCCGTCGCCACGCCGACATCGGCGAGAAAATTTGTTGAGCGATGAAACGGCGGCCGCGTCAAATACGCCCCCGCCAGCTGGTCGGCCAGCCGGCGCACCTCGGGCAGCACGGCATCGAGATCGAGGTTCGCCCCCGCCTCCGTGCACCACCGGCGCACCTCATGCACGAACAGCACCAGCGAGCTGTCCCACCGCGACACGCCGCCCATCTCCAGCCGCACGCGCGCCGGCCGCTGCGTCCCGAGCACCCGCTTCCACGACGGCCGCGGCGCGGTGATTTGCCACACGCCCGCCAGCTCAAGCACCAGCCGGCCGGCCTCGGTGCGCGCGTTCACTTGGGCCGTGGGTGTTTCTTCGCTGACCGCCATTGCGACCTGTTCTAGCGAACCGCCGCCAAATCAAAACTAAAATTTTCATGTTCTTTGCGCCCATTTGCCGCCAACAAATCGAGTGTGACCCGCTTCCGCACCGTCCTCTTCGACCTCGATGGCACGCTCATCGACCACTTTGCCGCCATCCACCGCAGCTATGTGCACACCCTGCCGCAGCTCGGCCTGCCCGCGCCCACGCTCGAACAAGTCCGCGCCGCGGTCGGCGGCGGACTCGAGAACGCCATGCGCAAATTCGTCCCCGAGTCCCGCCTGGCCGAGGCACTGAACATCTATCGCCCCTTCTGGGAAGTGCACATGCTCGAAGATGTCGAACCCCTGCCCGGCGCCGTCGAACTCCTGCGCACGCTGCACACCCGCGGCATCGTCTGCTCCGTGTTCACCAACAAGCACGGCCCATCCTCGCGCGCCATCTGCAATCATCTGCATCTCACGCCCTACTTAAACGCCATCATCGGGGCGACCGACACGCCCTGGCTCAAACCCCAGCCAGAATTCACGCGTTATGCGCTTGAACGGCTCCACGCCGAGGCGTCCACCACTCTCCTCGTCGGCGACTCGCCCTTCGACGTGCAAGCCGCACAGGCCGCCGGCCTGCCCTGCTGGGCTGTCACCACCGGCACGCACAACGCCGAAGAACTCCGCGCCGCCCACGCGGACAAGGTTTTTGCCGGCTTGGGCGAAATGGCCACCGACCTTGGGGTCGGGTGACGCGAGGGAATTTTCAGTTTAATTGGCCCCATGACGGGTGAAATTGTCATTCCGAGCCGTGCGAGGAATCTCACCTGTTCTTATCGGTTTCAATTTCGGAGATGTCAGACTGTCGGCCTTCGGCCTCGGTACCTCGCACGGCTCGGAATGACAAAATAAAGGATGGGTCGCAAAGGCATGCCGATGGGACCAGTTAAATCGAAAACGCCCTACCTGCGCCTTCCACTCAACCGCCAGCCGGCCACGGCCCCGATAAAACACGCCATTATGATGGATTGTATCCACATCCCCAAGTCGGAGACCTCGGCCGGCCATATCTTGGGTGCCAAAAAATAAGCCAGCACGCCCAGGACCGCGGCGCCCGCCGACGCGCTGAGGGCCTTAAATTTGATCTCCCGGTCGATTTCGTTCACACGCTCGACTGAGCCAAACCGTTCGGGTCGCGCCTCCCGCAAAATCTCGTTGGCCGACGCCCACTCTTCATCCGGAACCTGAAGTTGAATCCAGAAAAGCGGCCCCAGCTCATTCCGGGTGGTCTGGTTGTTCATCAGGTAAACCGTAAGGCCATGCGACTCCAGGAACGATTTATCCATCTCTGCCTCCGAGGGCAATTGGTAGCTGAGAACGGTACGAAGGTAGGCCATGGGGTTGAACCGGAGAATGAACCCTACGCCGAGATTGCCAAATTTGCCAAACGGATATGCCGGGATCTTCGATTTCCATGCTATTATAGGCATCGCCCACCGCCAACCTTGCCGCGCCAATCTTGACTCTCAAAAATATACCTACAGTGTACCTACATGACCAAGGTTGCGAAACTTTTCACCACTGGCGGCTCGCAGGCCATCCGCCTGCCGAAGGAATTCCGCTTCCCGGGCAAGACCGTAAGCCTGCGTCGCACCAAGCGAGGAGTCCTCGTCACGCCCGCGGAAGCTGGTGCCGACCAACTGCGGCGCAAACTGGCCCGGATTGCCGGCTCCTGTCCGGATTTCCCGTTGCGCGAACCACACGTTGCGCCCGACCTGCCGCGTGACTTGAAATGGTGATGCTTTATTTGCCCGACACCAACGCCTGTTCGTATTTCATGCGCGGACACGACGTGCTTGTGCCGCAGTGGCTGGCCGCCGCACCGGCCATCAGGCTTTCCGTCATCGTTGTGGCCGAGCTCGAATACGGGGCAGCCAAGGCTAAGTCGCCCAAACAACACGGGCGTTTGCAAGGATTGACTGCCACCCTGCCGCATGAACCGTTTCAGCTCGCTGATGCGGCCGAATTTGGCCGGCTGCGTGCATTATTGGAACAACAGGGCGAAATGATCGGACCACTTGATCTGCTCATCGCCGCGCAAGCCCTGCGCCTCGGCGCAACCGTCGTCACTCACAATGTCCGCGAGTTCCGCCGCGTGCCCCGACTGAAGGTCGAGGATTGGCAGACGCGGTAAGAACTCATTTGTTTGGTTTGTGGCCGTCTCACCTTCCAATTCCGCGTCGCTCTCCGGCGTCCTCGAGCGCATCATTTTCCTCAACGAGGAAAATGCCTACACCATCGCGGAATTCCGGCCCGAGTCGTCGCGGGAAAAGAAATCCGGCGCGGTCGCCCGCATCGACAAGGTCACCATCGTCGGCCCGCTGCCGGGCGTGCAATGCGGCGAGACCCTGCACCTCACCGGCGAATGGACGCGCCATACGCAGCACGGTGACCAGTTTCGCGTCACGGCATTCAAGAGCGAGTTGCCGTCGAGCGTTTACGGCATCCGCAAATACCTCGGCAGCGGCCTCGTGCCCGGCATCGGCAAGGTTTACGCGGAAAAAATCGTCGATGTCTTCGGCGCCGACACCTTCCGCGTGCTGAGCGAGGAGTCCGCGCGGCTGCGGCGCGTGCCCGGCATCGGCCCGAAGCGCGCCACGGCCATCAAGCACGCGTGGGACGGGCAGCGCGCCCAGCGCGAGCTCTACATTTTTCTCCAAACCTACGGCGTGACGCCCGCGCAGTGCGTGCGCCTGGTGGAGCGCTACGGCGCGCAGGCCAAACCCATTTTGCTCAGCGAGCCCTATCGCGTGGCCCGCGAGATCGACGGCATCGGCTTCAAGACCGCCGACCGCATCGCCATCAACCTCGGCTTCGCCAACGACGCGCCGCCGCGGCTCGACGCCGGGCTGCTCTTCGCGCTCGAGACGCTGCAGGAGGAAGGCCATACCGCCTATCCGCAGGACGAACTCATCGCCTACGCCGCCAACCTGCTGGAAACCTCCACCGAGCTCCTCACCGCCCGCCTCGACGCTCTCGTGGAGACAAAACAGCTGGTGCGACATACCGCCGGCGCTGCAGCGCCGGCGGAGTTGAAAGTTGAAAGCCCCAAGTTGAAAGCCGGCAGCGCGGCATCCCCCAACCTTCAACCTTCAACTTTCAACCTTCAACTCGCAGCGCGAAACGCGCTGCTCCAACTGCCCATCCTCGACCGTGCCGAGCGGAAAATCGCCGCGGTCGTCGAGCGCCTCGGCCGCGTCGGCAGCAGCCTGCCGCCGATCAAGGCCGGCGCCGCCATCGAGTGGGCGCAACAGAAGGCCGGCTTCGCCTTCCACGAGTTGCAGCGCACCGCGGTACAGAACGCGCTCACCCACAAGTTTTCCATCCTCACCGGCGGCCCCGGCACGGGTAAAACGACGATCCTGCGCTCGCTGGTGCAAATCCTGAAGGCGAAAAAAGTCCGCGTGCACCTCGCCGCGCCCACCGGCCGCGCGGCGCAGCGACTGGCCGAGACGACTGGCGGCTTCGCCTCCACCATCCACCGCCTGCTGAAATACGACGCCGCCACCGGCGGCTTCACCGCCAACGAGAACACGCCGCTCGCGACGGATTTTCTCGTGGTCGACGAAGTCTCGATGCTCGACGCGCGCCTCGCCGCCGCGCTGCTCCAGGCCGTGCCCGCCCGCGCCCACCTGCTGCTCGTGGGCGACACCGACCAGCTCCCCAGCGTCGGCGCCGGCAATGTGCTCAAGGATCTCATCTCCACCGAGTGCGCGCCCGTCACGCGCCTCTCCGTCGTTTACCGCCAGCAAGGCCAGAGCACCATCGTCACGACCGCGCACGCGATCAACTCCGGCGACCCGTCGCTCCCGCCGGTCGTGAACCACGTGGCCGACGCCAAGGCCTGGAGCGACCTCACGTTTGTCGCCGCCGATTCGGCCGAGGACTGCCTGCAAAAAATCATCGAGGTGTGCACGAAGCTCGTGCCGCAGCACTGGAAGTGGTTTGACCCCGTCAATGACGTGCAGGTGCTCGCACCCATGCACAAAGGCACCGCCGGCGTGGCCAACCTTAACGTGCAACTACAAGCGGCGCTCAACGGTTCGACCCATTCGACGAGCTCAGGGCAGGCAGGCTCACCGCATGCTTCGCTCAGAGGCCCTGCCGGCGAGTTCCGCGCCGGCGACAAGGTCATCCAATTGCGCAACGACTATGACAAAAACCTTTTCAACGGCGACATCGGCATGGTCGTCTCGGTGAACGCCAACGCCGGCACGCTCACCGCCAATTTCGACGGCGCACGGCATGAGTTCGACCGCGGCGCACTGGGCAACCTCGCCCTCGCCTACGCCATCAGCATCCACAAATCGCAGGGCAGCGAGTATCCCGTCGTCATCATCCCGCTGCTCAAGGCGCATTTCGTGATGCTGCAGCGCAACCTCCTCTACACGGCCATCACCCGCGGCAAAAAGAAAGTCATCCTCGTCGGCGAACCCGCCGCCTACGCGATGGCCGTGCGCAACAGCGAATCGAAACAACGCTGCACGCACCTGCAGCAAAAAATCACCGCGAATATGACGGGCAAGTTTTAACCGCGGAGGGAAAAAGAGCTTTTTAACCGCAGATGGACGCAGATAAACGCGGATATTTTTTCCCGGAAGAAAATGAACGGAAAAGATGAAGCCATTGCAGGGGGTGTTGGGCGCTCCGCGTTCGAAAAATGGCCTTCGTTACTTTGTTATCTTTTGTTCAAACGAGTCCCTCCTCATCCGCGTCTATCTGCGTTCATCCGCGGTTAAAACTCGCTCATCATATTCGCGATCCTCATTTCCTAAAACATGAAGGCCGCCCCTTTAGGAGGCGGCCAACATGACCTAACACCAAGCAAACCGTATAACTACAAACTATGTTGTTCTTTTGAACAGACACTGACTACACGGAGATAGACGAGGCGTCACGCGTTTCGCTCAATCTTCGTCGTTAAAAAATTAAGAAATTCGGCAAGGATATTATACATTGATAATAAATGACTTAAGTTATCCATGCCGTAACGCATTCGTAACAATAACGGCTCTTTATAGGGCATATGCCCCAGGTTCTTGTTGAAAGAAAAATGAACGGCCCACACTGCGAGTCGAATTAAGGTAGGGCGGGTTATCCGTAACCCGCCGAATTTATTCTGCTTGTGGGCGGGGTGAGGGCACCCCGCCCACAAGATTAGACCAATCCCGGCTACCGCGGATCCATCACGCGCCCGAGAAACAGGCATGCGCCCGACGGCACGTGCTGGATGGCAAAAATGAACGGGTGATCGACGTGGACTTCGATCGGTTGGGGTCGGTTTTCATCCATCATCGCCCCAGCCGCCTCCATCATGACGACGACCGTGGCCGCCGCCGCTTCCGTGCCCTCCTCGTCCAGCGAGAGGAAGGCTTTGTGAAAGACATCGCTGATGGCGAGGTAATCGTCCGGCTTGCGCGGGGCCATGCGATCAAAATTGGCGCTGCGCTTCGGGATATCGAAGGCGGTCTTCAGGCCGAGTTGCTTGAGCTGGTCGCCGAGCGCCATGGATGGCGGCTCGAGCTTGAATTTCGGCAGGTACAAATCGACGAAGCTCGGCGGCAAAGCCGCACATTCGGCGAGTAGCTCGGGCGTGAGTTTGTGCTCGAGCGCCGGCAGGCCGTCATGCGCATCGGGCAGCAGGATAAGAAACTGGATCCCGCTCCCGACGTAGCGCAGAGTGACCGCGGTGAAGCCGTCGCGATGCAGGTAACCATAGTCGTGTTCTTCGTTGCTCATGGTCGGCACCATTTCGCTTTCCGCGCCATGCACGAAAAACTCCGCCGGCTTGGTCCAGTCTTTATCGAAGGGTTCGTCCCAGCCGGCGTGCAGATAGATGGCGTTGGCCAGGGCCAGCCGGGTTGTAGCTGTGACGCCGCCAGGCGGGATCAGGTCGCGAATTTTTTCCTTCGTTTGTTTTTCCACCCAATCGTTGATGGTCGAGCGCGCCTCTTCCGTGGCTTTGATAAAATCGAGCGGTTCGGGCTCCGCGCCGTAATTGTCTTTCACCAGCGCAAGAAACGGCGCACGCAACGGGTAGCCGTTCTGGACAAATAGCCGGTTGGCCACGTGTAGTTCGACCGGCGTGCTCGGGTGCCGGCCGGGCGGGCCCTCGTCGGTTTCTGGAACTGGCTGATTAGGGTCTACTGGGATTGTTGGGTTTGCCGGGGCTGCTGGTTTAAACCCTGCCACAATGCGCGCCGAGTCTTGTTGGATTTGGGCAAGTTCTTTGGCCAGCTCGGCAAAACCGCCATGGAGCGCGGTGTCATCCGCCGGATAATGCAGCACGCGCTGCATCTCGGCGCGCGTGTCGCCGGCAGCCCCGGCGTACGTCATCGCGAGGGCGTCCTGGATCGAGTACGGTGAAAACAGCAGGTTCCCATCGCCGACAGACTGCGCCCGATAAAGATCGAGACCGAGGGCATTGATCGCATTGACGACGTCGCCGGTGTCAACCGGCGCGGCGGCCGCCAGCAGCGGCAGGAGCAAGACAAAAGACATCAGGCCGCGCTTCATAGGGTAGGCCGATTAAATCCGAATCCATTCAATTGGCGCAACCGGAAATGGCGCGCTACGACGATGTCGAGTGGTGTTCATCATCAAGCTAACGCACGTGGCACGATTTTCTTAGGATTTTTCCCGCGGATGGCGCGGATAACACGCATTCAGATTTTGTAGGCGGGGTGCCCTCACCCCGCGAAAACAGGCAACAAATATGCCGTGCCAAAGCGGGGTGAGGGCACCCCGCCTACAACCTGAAGAGAATCACGTAAACATCTCCGCCGGCTGCACGATTTTCTCCGCCGGCTTTTCGGCCGGCAGGAGCGGTGTGCTTTTGAGCGGATAACGGAACGTCTTCCCTTCGTAATTGCGAAAAACCACTTCGTCGTCGGTGATTTTTTCGATGTAGTCCGGGTTGACCGGCACCTTGCCGCCGCCGCCGGGAGCGTCGATCACGTATTGGGGAATCGCATAGCCGGTCGTGTGGCCGCGGAGCGCCTGGATGATCTCGATGCCTTTGCGGACATCGACCTTGAAGTGTGCGCCGCCGGTGATGAGGTCCATCTGGTACAGGTAATAGGGCCGCACGCGCATCCGCAGCAGGCGGTGCACGAGGGCCTTCATCACGTCGGCATCGTCGTTCACGCCCTTGAGCAGCACGCTCTGGTTGCCCAGCGGCACGCCGGCGAAGCTCAGGCGCTCGCAGGCGTCGCGCAGCTCGGCGGTGCATTCCTTCGGGTGATTCACGTGGATGCTCATCCAGATCGGGCCATGCTTCTTGAAAATCTCGCCCAGCTCCGGCGTGATGCGCTGCGGCAGGAAGACCGGGATGCGCGAGCCGATGCGGATGAACTCGACATGCTTGATTTCGCGCAAGCGGCTGAGCAGGTGGTCGAGTTTTTTGTCCGACAGCAGCAGCGGGTCGCCGCCCGAGAGAAGCACATCGCGGATTTCCGGATGCGCCTCGATGTAGCGCAGGCCCTGCTCGTATTCGGGATGGAAATTGTAGTCCTGCGCGTTGCTCACGAGGCGGCTGCGCGTACAATAGCGGCAGTAGGCCGCGCAGCGGTCGGTCACGAGAAACAGCACGCGGTCGGGATAGCGGTGCACCAGGCCGGGGACGGGCGAGTGCGCATCCTCGCCCAGCGAATCGAGCCGCTCCTCCTCCGCCAGGGCCATCTCGCCCTCGCGCGGGATGACCTGCTTGCGGATCGGGCATTCCGGGTCGTCGCGGTCGATCAGGTTGAAAAAATACGGCGTGATCGCGAGCGCCAGCTTCTGGTTCGCAAACCGGCAGCCCGCGCGCTCCTCGGGCGTCAGCGTCATGTAGCGCTCAAGCTGCTCGATGGTCGTGAGACGGTTCTTGAGCTGCCAGGTCCAGTCCTGCCAGTCGGATTCCGGGATGTGCGGCCAAAGCCCCTGGCCTTCAAACCAGGCGGAGCGGTCTTCTTGGTAGGGCATGGAAGGGTTGCGCGGGACAGTTAGGAGCCTAACCAAGCCGTGTCAAACGACTGGAGCATATTTATTTTGAAGGGATTTTTTTGAAAACCGCGAATGAACCTTAATTTTCCCGCGGATGGCGCGGAGGGCGGGGTTCCCATCAGATTGTCATTCCGAGCCGTGCGAGGAATCTCTCATGCATTCATTTGAATCCAGAGATTCCTCGCACGGCTCGGAATGACAGAAGCACCATCTGCGCCTAATGCCAAAGGCTTTCCGCGCTATCCGCAGGAAAAATCCGTGTCCATCCGTGGTTCAAATGCATGGATCCGGTTTGGATTTGGCTGCCTGCGCCGGAAAACCCGGGACGCAAAGCAATGGCGGAGCACAATTTTGTTGCGCTGTTTAGGATGGCATTATTGCCCCTTATGTTTTCTGATTGTTTTTATAGCCAAAAATCATGTCTCACCACTCCCACGGCGGCAAAATTGAACCGAAGTTTTCAGTTGGACTCTTTCTCTTCACCATCGCGGTCACGCTCGCCGGCCTGTTCGGCGCCTTGGCACTGATCGCACCCGGGGTCTGGCATGCCCAGCTCTCCGCCAGCTGGGGTTCGCTGCTGGTCGTTTTCCTGATTGTGCACTGCCTCAACGCGTTTGTGGAGTTTTTCTTTCACCGCTACGTGCTTCATGCCCCGCTGCTTCCGTTTCTGAGCCACTTCTACAAGCAGCACACGCTGCACCACGCGCTGACCCGCGTCGGTTATCAGAAGGCAAAAAAGGGCAAACCGGCGATGCCCTGCCTGGTGGAAAACCGTTACCCGATCGTCGATGAGAACCAATACGAAGCCTCGTTTTTCCCGTGGTACACGCTGGCCGCGTTTGCCCTGCTGGCCAGTGGCCTCTTTGCCCCCGTCCAATGGCTGCTGCCGCACACCCCGGTTTTTCTCGGGGGATTTCTCGCGCTGGCCTGGTCGCTCTCGCTCTACGAGCTGATCCACGCGGTGGAGCACTGGCCGCAGGCAACCTGGGACCGGCTGGTCAGCCATCCCACCCAAGGTCGTTTTTGGCGGAAGGCCTATGCGTTCCATCTGCGGCACCATGCCGATATCCGCTGCAATGAGGCGATTTCCGGCATGTTCGCCCTGCCCCTGCCGGACCTGCTCTTCGGCACCTACGTCGACCCGGAAAGTCTTTACCGCCACGGCCGGCAGCTTGAGGCCAAAGAA
>DATMLS010000057.1:0-15746 GCA_035569995.1 Opitutaceae bacterium
GAGGTTGATGGAAAGGCGCCCGGTGTTGAGCGTCGGGTTGATCGTGCCGGTGCCGACGAACGAAGTGACGCTGGCGACGTCGGGATCCTGCAGCACGACATCGGCGATTTCGCGCTGGCGCGCGGACATGGCGCGGAAGGAAATGTTTTGCGCGGCATCGGTCACGCCGATGATGAGGCCGGTATCCTGCTGGGGCAGCAGGCCCTTGGGCATGACAACGTAGAGGAAGAGCGTGCCGACGAGCGTGGTGATGGCGACGGCGAGCGTGAGGCCCTGGTGTTTCAGCACCCAGCGCAGGCCGCGGTCATACAGTGCGAGCATGTCGTCAAAAAATTTCTCGGTCCGCGCGTAGAATTTTCCGTGCTTTGCCTCCTTTTCCGCCTTGAGCAGGCGGGCGCACATCATCGGCGTGAGCGTGAGCGAGACAATGGCGGAAACGACGATCGACACGCTCAAGGTGATGGCGAACTCGCGGAAGAGCCGCCCGACGACGCCGGTCATGAAGAGCAGGGGAATGAAAACCGCGAGGAGCGAGACGGTCAGCGAGATGACGGTGAAGCCGATTTGCTTCGCGCCCTTGAGCGCCGCATCGAACGGCTTTTCGCCCATCTCGATGTAGCGGACGATATTTTCGATCATGACGATCGCGTCGTCCACCACGAAGCCGGTGGCGATGGTCAGCGCCATGAGCGAAAGGTTGTCCAGGCTGAACCCGGCCAGCTTCATCATGCCAAACGTGCCGATGATGGCGAGCGGCAGCGCCACGCTCGGGATGACCGTGGCCCAGAGTTTCCGCAGGAAGAGAAAAATCACGAGCACGACGAGCGCGATGGTGAGCAGGAGCGTGAACTGCACGTCGGCCACGGAGGCGCGGATGGTGGCGGTGCGATCGGTGAGGATCGTGACATGCACGGAAGGAGGGATGGCCGTGAGCAGCTGCGGCAGGAGTTTTTTGATGCTGTCGACCACCTGGATGATGTTGGCGCCGGGCTGGCGCTGGATGTCGAGGATGACGGCGGGCTTGTCCCCGTACCAGCCGGCGAGCTTGGTGTTCTCGACGCTGTCCACGACGCGGCCGACGTCGCTCAGGCGGATGGGCGCGCCGTTGCGATAGGCGACGATGATGGAACTGTAATCGGCAGCGGAGAAGAGCTGGTCATTGGCGTTGATGGCATAGGCTTGGTTCTTGCCGTCGAAGCTGCCTTTGGGCGCGTCCACATTCGCCTGGGTCAGCGCGGTGCGGATATCCTCGAGGCTGAGACCCTGGGCGGCGGTCGCGGCGGGATTGATTTGCACTCGCACCGCGGGCTTTTGGTTGCCCTCGATCGTAACGAGGCCGACGCCGGTGACTTCGCTGAGTTTTTGCGCGAGCAGGGTGTCGGCGTAGTCGTTGACCTTGTCGATGGGCACGCTGTCCGACGTGATCGCAAGCGTGAGGATGGCGGTATCGGCCGGGTTGACTTTGTTATAGACCGGCGGGCTGGGGAGGTTTTGCGGTAGCACGCCCGTGGCGACATTGATGGCGGCCTGCACGTCTTGCGCGGCGCTGTCGATGTCGCGGTCGAGGCTGAATTGCAGCGTGATGGTGCTGACGCCGAAGGAGCTGACCGAGTTCATCGACGTGAGCCCGCTGATCTGCCCGAACTGCTGCTCGAGCGGCGTGGTGACCGACGAGGCCATGACATCGGGCGCAGCGCCGGGCAGCTGCGTCGTCACCTGGATGGTCGGAAAATCGACGTTCGGCAGCGACGAGATGGGCAGAAGCACATAACCGAGCAGGCCGAGCAGAATCACGCCTGCCATCAGCAGCGACGTGGCGATGGGCCGTCGGATGAAGATCTCGGAGATGTTCATGACAGCGCCATCACTCGGATGGCTTGGGCTGTTTGTGTTGCTTGGGCTGGCTGTCGGATGAGGCGCCCGGCGCCGGTGAAATCGTCACGCTGCTGCCGTCCTGCAATTTGTACTGGCCATCGACGACGACCTGTTCGCCCGGCTCCAGGCCTTGGTCGATCAAGGCGACGCCTCCATCGATCTGCGCCACCTGCACCAGGCGGACTTCGACCGTGGAGTCAGCCTTGATGACGAAAGCGTAAGAGCCTTGCGGGCCGCGCTGGATGACGCTGGCTGGGACCGTGAGGCCGTTTTTGCGCGTTTCGACGAGCAGGCGCACGTTGACAAACTGGCCTGGCCAGAGGGCGAGCTTGTCGTTCGGGAAGGTGGCCTTGAGCTTGATGGTGCCGGTGGTGGTGTCGATCTGGTTGTCCACCACGCTGAGCACGCCTTGGTCGATCGGCGCACGGCTGTCGCGATCAAAGGCCACGACGGCGAGTTTGCTGTCCGACGATGTCAGCTGCTGGATTTGCGGCCAGTTCTGCTGGGGCAGGGTGAAGATGACGGAAATCGGTTTGAGCTGGGTGATGACGCCGAGACCATTCGTATCCGTTGCGTGGATGACATTGCCGGCGTCGATCTGGCGGATGCCGGCGCGGCCGCTGATCGGCGCGACGATGCGGGTGTAGCCGAGCTGAACGGAAGCCTGCTCAATTGCTGCGTCGTCAGCTTGCACCGCTGCGCTGAATTGGTCCACAGCCGCTTTTTGGGTATCGACCGTCTGCTGGTCGATCATGCCTTTTGCGAGCAAAGTGTGGCTCCGGTCGTAAGTCGTCTGGGCGTTGTCCAGCTGCGCTTGGTCCTGGGCTTTCTTGGCCTTGGCCTCGTCGGCCTGGGCCTGGAAAGTTCGCGGGTCGATGACGGCGAGCAAATCGCCCGCCAGCACGTCCTGCCCTTCATGGAAAGCCACGCTCTGCAGCAGGCCATCGACCTGGGCATGCACGGTGACCGTGTTGAAGGCGACGGCCGTGCCGATGCCATCGAGAAAAATCGGCGTGTCGCGCGATTGGACTTTGCCGGCCACCACCGGCACGGCATTGCCCGCTTTGTTCCCGCTGGAGGAAGGATGGCATCCGCTGATGCCGGTCGCGGCGATTATACCAAGGGCAAGGTGGAAATAAGGGAAAAATTTTGGCATGGAATAAAAAGACAATTAGGTCGGGGTGTGCGGATAGCTTAACGTTATTAAAGCAGAATGGTTACGGGCAACTTTTGACTAAAAGGCGATTTGGCTGCCACGAAACACCTTTCGTTTACCAATGAGCGGACAATGATTGAGCATACCGGATGAATTTTGCCAATATCGGCTCATCCCATGCCCTTGGGCGAGCTTGCTCCTTTGTTAAAGCTACGAGGGGCAGGCCCTGAGCCTGTCGGAACGGGCCTTCGCTCCACTCGGCCGCTGGCATGCCAAGCCGTAGCTCCAAAAGGAGCGAAGGCTGGTCGGGGCGACAGGATTCGAACCTGCGACCTCCTGGTCCCAAACCAGGCGCTCTACCAGGCTAAGCTACACCCCGTTATGCGAAGGGGCAGACTCGCGCCTTTCCCCACGGTGTCAACGTTCTGTCAACTTTTGCCTCTTATTCATGTCGGTATAATCTCTGCTTGCCATGCCCCGCAAATCCACCTACATCCACCCACTTACAACCTTTCTCTGACTTAACTCTCATGGACACCATATCTCGTGAAAATAACAGTAACTACCTGCCCATCGCAGGAGTGCTTATCGGCGTAATTGCGCTGATCGTTGGCAGCATTGCGCTCGTCAAAGCCTCCGGCGCCAGCAAGGCCATCGCCGCGGACAGTGACGAGATCGCCAAGATCGACACCATTGAGAGCACCGCCAATTCGGCTGCGCAGGTTGCGCAGACGGCCAACGGGAGCATCAGCAAGCTGAACGATTCCCTGCGCGGTGATTTCGACCAGATCACCACCAAATTCGGGAGCATCGATGCCTCCATCGCCAAGCTGCAGGAGTCGGCCAAGCCGGCGCCCAAGGCCGCCAAGTCCAAGTCCGGCCCGGCGGGCGAAGGTCCGGCTCCCGGCACGGTTTCTTCCGATGGCACCTACACCGTCAAATCTGGTGACAGCCTCGCCAAAATCGCCCGCGCCAACGGTGTCTCGCTCGCCGATCTGAAAGCCGCCAATCCCGACGTTGATCCAAAGCGCCTCAAGGTCGGCCAGAAGATCAACCTGCCGACCAAATCACAGTAAGCGGCAATTTTTTTCATCGCGCCTCCTCGATTCATTGAGGAGGCGTTTTTTTTGCCCGTGAAAACATGAGCTCCTCCGAAGCCGCGCCAGCCCGCTGGGAAAAACTCGGCGAAGAGTCGCTCGCCGCCACGCCCATTTTTGACCTGCGCCGGGTGCGCTACCGCCACCCGCGCCGCGGCCGTGAACGCGACTTCGTCGTCCTCGACGCGCCCGACTGGGTCAACGTCCTCGCGCTCACGCCCGATCACCGCCTCGTGCTCGTCAACCAGTTTCGCTTCGGCACGAATGATTTCTCGCTGGAGATTCCCGGCGGCGTGCTGGAGCGGGGCGAAGATCCCGTGGCCGGCGGCCTGCGCGAACTGCGCGAAGAAACCGGATATTTCGGAAAAAATGCGCGCGTCATCGGCCGCGTGCACGCCAACCCCGCGATGCAGAACAACACCCTGCACATCGTGCTCGTCGAGCATGCCACGCTCGCGGTGCCCACCCAATGGGACCATGACGAGGAGATTGCCGTCAGTGTCCTGCCGGTGGATGAGGTTTACGCGCTCGCCCACGCCGGCCGGATCACCCACGCCCTCGTGCTCAACGCGCTGATGCAATTCATGCCGGTTTGGGCGGGGCTTCGCCCTCTCAAATCTCAGATCTGAAATCTGAAATTTTAGATCTTGTCGGCGGCCCCATTTGACTTCGCCACCAGCCGGGCTTAGCTGTCATCTTTAAGTCATATGCCCGCCCCGACGTTTGCCAACCATCCCGCCGCGCTCAGTTTCGAGCACGCGGAGTTTTTGCCCGCGCCGCTGGAGACGGAGATTCGCAAGATTTACGGGCGCAGCCCGCTTTATGCGCAGCGCTTTCCGCTGCATTCCGAGCCGCTGCAGTGGTCGTGTTACCGCGAAATCCCGGCGCTTTCGAAAAAGGAAATCGTCGAGCGCGGGCACCAGGCATTTTTTGCCGACTACCGCGCCATCGAGCGCGGCCTGCAGGACAAGCGCTACGAATACGAGAGCACCGCCGGCACCACGGCCGGCCCGATGACTGTCATCATGGAGGACGGCTGGTGGGCCGCGCAGACGCGCCGCGCCTACGAGGCGCATCCGTTGCTCGCGCCGTTCGCGCACCGGGCTTACCGCAAGTGCGTGCTCGCGCCCGTCGGCTGTTCGAGCAACATCTGTCCGTACGAGGACCACCCGTTTCCTCACCGCTATTTCGACGGCACGGTGTATCTCAACCTTACGAGCGACCCGTTCGCCTTTCCCGAGAGCGAGTGGGATCGCATCGTCCTCGAGGTGCAGGCCGTGCAGCCTGAGATCCTCGAAGGCGAGCCGGTTTATCTTTCGCTGCTGGCGCGCGCGGCCCTCCGGCGCAAGGTGCGCGTGCCCAGCCTGCGCGTGGTCATCCTCACCTACGGCAAGGCGAGCCTCTCGCACAGCCGGCGCATCGCCGAGGCGTTTCCCGCGCCGCAGGTCGATCTCTACGGCTCGACCGAGGCCGGCTATCTTTTTGTCGGTGGCGCGTTCCAGGATGATTCGCGCGTGATCGACGCCAATGCGTTCATCGAACTTGCGCCCTGGCGCGAAAACCTGGCGGACGTCTTTCAAATCTACGTGACCACGCGCGACCGCGAGGCCATGCCGCTCCTGCGTTACCACACGGGTGACATCGTGAAAAAACTACCAGCCGGGTTCCGCCTGCTTGGCCGCGAGCGCGACTTGTATTTCCGGCCCGACGGTTCGCTGGTGTCCGCGCACGAGATCGACGCCGTGCTGCCCGAAAGCTTTTCCTGCTGGCACTGGTCGCTGGTGCAGACCGGCGACAGGCGCTGGGATTTTCACTACGTGGCCGACCATGAGGCTGCGCCGGAAGTGGGGCCTGCGCTCGCGCGGGTGTTGGGCGAGGACGTGCGGGTCGCCCTGTTTCGCCGCCGGGTGATCGCGCCGGCCGCGAGCGGAAAATTTTCGCTGCTCAAGCCGCTGCCTTTTAAGTAAATCACAAACGACAAATTCCAAAGGATCAAATTTTGAGCCTGCTTGGTCTTTTCGAGGTCTCCTATTTTTTGGAATTTGTCGTTTGGGTTTTCCTCTACCAGCGCAGAGGTTCCGTTCCCAGTTGCGCTTATTCAGGAGGTTAAGCTCGCTAATAAGCAGGGCGCGCGGTGGGTGTCACTGCCCGGAGTCTTTACTTGATTCGGGCGATGGCATTACTTCGTTGACCCCGTACAAGTTTAAACGCGCCCGTCTTCCCGCTTTGTAATGAGCCTCACTCGCAGATTATTTTGCTCCTCCATCGGACGAAAGTTCCTGATGGCTGTGACCGGCCTCATTCTCGTTGGTTTCATCACCGGCCATCTGGTCGGCAACCTGCAGATTTTCCTGCATCCCGACCACATCAATGGCTATGCCCATTTTCTGCACCAGCTCGGGCCGGTGCTGTGGGTTGTGCGCATCGGGCTGCTGGTGAGCGTGGCCCTGCACATTTGGGCCGCGACCGTGCTCGCGCTTGAGAACAAAGCCGCCCGCGGTCATCAACCCTATGGCGTGAAGACCTGGATCCAGGCGTCGTTTTCGTCGCGCTACGTGCGCTGGACCGGCTACATCGTGCTCGCGTTCCTTTTTTATCACCTCGCGCAATTCACGTTTGGCTACGCCCAGTCGGCGAGCTTCAAGGAAAATCTCCCGCTCTACACGATGACGGCCGATTATCGCGTCATGGGCTTTCCCGTCGTCAAGGCCGGCACGCAGGTGCACGACGTGCACAGCATGGTCATCCTGGGATTTCAAAATCCCGTCGTGTCGATTTTCTACATCATCGCCGTCGGCCTGCTGTCGTTTCATTTGCTGCACGGCATGGATAGCCTGTTCCAGACCTTTGGCTGGCGCAGTGCAACGTGGGCGGGCCCGTTGCGCAAGGTCGTGGCCTTGTTTTGCCTGCTCTACTTTCTCGGCAACCTGATCATCCCCGGTTCGATTCTCATCGGCGCGAAAGGCCTGCGTGAAGGCTTTCAGCCGGCCGTCGCGCCCACCGCGTCGCCCTGATCGGCTTTCAGCTTTCAATTCTCAACCTGCGCGCCGCGCCCTGCCATGGCCCAACTCGACTCCAAAATTCCACCCGGTCCGCTCGCCGACAAATGGCGCCGGCACAAGGCGGACATCAAGCTCGTCAACCCGGCCAACAAGCGGAAATACGAGGTTATCGTCGTGGGTGCAGGCCTGGCCGGCGCATCGGCCGCGGCCACGCTGGCCGAGCTTGGTTACCGGGTGAAGAACTTCGTGTTCCACGACAGCCCGCGCCGGGCGCACTCGATCGCCGCGCAGGGCGGCATCAACGCCGCGAAAAACTACCAGAACGACGGCGACAGCGTGCACCGGCTTTTCTACGACACGATCAAGGGCGGCGACTACCGCTCGCGCGAGGCCAACGTCCACCGCCTCGCCGAGGTCTCGGTCAACATCATCGACCAGTGCGCCGCGCAGGGCGTGCCTTTCGCGCGCGAATACGGCGGCCTGCTCGCGAACCGCTCGTTTGGCGGGGCGCAGGTCTCGCGCACGTTCTACGCCCGTGGCCAGACCGGCCAGCAGCTGCTGCTCGGCGCCTATTCCGCGCTCTCCCGCATGGTTGGCACCGGCGGCGTGCAGCTCTTCACCCAGAGCGAAATGCTCGATCTCGTCGTCATTGGCGGCCAGGCCAAGGGCATCATCGTCCGCGACCTCGTCACGGGCGAAATTTCGCGCCACGCGGCCGACGCGGTGATCCTGGCCACCGGCGGCTACGGCAATGTTTTCAACCTCTCGACCTATGCGCGCGGCTCCAACGCCACCGCCATCTGGCGCGCCTACAGGCGCGGCGCGTGCCTGGCCAATCCCTGCTACACGCAGATTCACCCGACGTGCATCCCCGTGACCGGCGACTACCAGTCGAAGCTCACGCTCATGAGCGAGTCGCTGCGCAACGACGGCCGCATCTGGGTCCCGAAGAAAAAAGAGGATCGCCTGAAGAAGCCCGCCGACGTCCCCGAGGCCGACCGCGATTATTACCTCGAGCGCATGTATCCGAGCTTTGGCAACCTCGCCCCGCGCGACATCGCCTCGCGCGCGGCCAAGCGCGTGTGCGACGAGGGCCGCGGCGCCGGGGAGAGCGGCCTCGGCGTGTATCTGGACTTCGGTGACGCCATCAAGCGCCTGGGTGAAGCTGGCGTGCGCGAGCGCTACGGCAATCTCTTCGACATCTACCACGAGATCACCAATGAGAGCGCCTACCAGACGCCGATGCGCATCTACCCGGCGGTGCACTACACCATGGGCGGCCTGTGGGTGGACTACAACCTGATGTCGAACCTTCCCGGCCTGTTTGTGCTGGGCGAGGCCAACTTTTCCGACCACGGCGCCAACCGCCTCGGCGCCAGCGCGCTCATGCAAGGCCTGGCGGACGGTTATTTTGTCATTCCTTACACCATTGGCGATTATCTCGCCACGCAGAAGCCCGGCTCGCGCCCATCGACCGATGCGCCGGAATTCAAGGAGGCCGAGGAAAATGTCCGCGGTCTGGTCGCGCGCTTACTCGCCATCAAGGGCAAGGAGCCGGTGAGCCATTTCCACAAGCGCCTCGGCAAAATCATGTGGGAATTTTGCGGCATGGCGCGCACCAAGGCCGGCCTCGAAAAGGCGCTGAAGGAAATCCCCTCGCTGCGCGAGGAATTCTGGTAGAACGTCAACGTTCCCGGCGCCGGCGGCACGCTCAACCAGTCGCTTGAATCAGCCGGCCGCGTGGCGGACTTCCTCGAGCTCGGCGAACTCCTGTGCCTCGATGCGCTCGAGCGCGAGGAGAGCTGCGGCGGACATTTCCGCGAGGAGCACCAGTATCCTGACGGCGAATGCAAACGCGACGACGAGAAATTCGCGCATGTCGCCGCCTGGGAATTCCAGGGTGAAGGCAAAAAACCGCTGCGCAACACCGAGCCGCTTAATTACGAGGCGGTCAAGATGAGCGTGCGGAACTACAAGTAAGGCGATTTACGATTTCACGATTTACGACTTACGATTTTATCGATGGAGAATTCCAAGAAAAACATTTCCGTTACCCTGCGAGTCTGGCGCCAGCCCGGTCCCAGCCAGCCGGGCAAATTCGTCGATTACCAAGCGAAGGATCTCAATCCCAACATGTCCTTTCTCGAGATGCTCGACGTGGTGAACGACGGGCTGGCCGGGAAGGGCGAGGAGCCGATCGCGTTTGCCCACGACTGTCGCGAGGGCATTTGCGGCACCTGCTCGCTCGTCATCAACGGCAAGCCGCACGGCCCTCACCGCGGTGTCGCGAGCTGCCAGACCTACCTGCGCAGCTTCAACGACGGCGACGTCATCGTGGTCGAGCCCTTCTGCGCGCATCCCTTTCCCGTCGTCAAGGATCTCGTCACCGACCGCAGCGCCTTCGACAAAATCATGCAGGCCGGCGGCTTCATCACCGCGCGCACCGGCTCGGCGCCCGACGCCAACGCCATCCCGGTGCCGAAGGACGCGGCCGACCTCGCGATGGATGCCGCGCAATGCATCGGCTGCGGCGCCTGCGTGGCGGCGTGCAAGAACGCCAGCGCCATGCTGTTCGTCGCGGCGAAAGTCTCGCACCTCGGCCTCATGCCGCAGGGCCAGGCCGAGCGCGACCGCCGTGTGCTGGCGATGGTGCAGACGATGGATGGGCTCGGCTTCGGCAATTGCACCAACCAGTACGAATGCAGCGCGGCCTGCCCGAAGCTCATTTCGCACGATTTCATCGCGCGCATGAACCGCGATTACCTGGGCGCCACCTTTAGGGCCGCCTTCAAGCCGACCCCGGCCGGTGCGGGTGGCGGCGCGGGCTGAGAAAGTTAGGGCCGTGGGTCGCGGCGAGGATGTTGTTCCCTCCGTTCGGACGCCTGGTAAGCGGTCAGGCGGACTTTTTGCCAGGAAAGGTCACAGAGAAAAAGCCTTCTAAAAAATATACTTTCTATGTGCTCTTTGTGAGCCTTTGTGGCTAAACTAATTTTCAAACCAACCCGCTACTTAACGCCTGCGTGCCACACGCGCAGGCGTCAAAACATCGTCAACGCCTTCGCGCTTTCGATGATAAACCACGCGCTCAGTGCGCCGATGGCAATGAGCAGCAGACCCTTAGCCAACTTACGGCGTCGCATCTGCGATTCATGGCGATCCACATGGCGACCCCGGTAGCAGCCGGTTTCTGATATGAAACTGATGAAAAGCGAGTTGCGGATTGGCGTGGTCACGATACGGCTGTTGTCGATGGCGCCAAAGCGCACCATCGGGCGATGAAACCAGTTTTTGAATACGCGAATCACGCGCCCACTAATCGAAAATTATAGTCGTTTTTTCAAGGTGAAAGCCGGTATAACCTTTTTTTTGACGCCTTTTTCCCAGCCAAATGCATAACTTCCACTACGTAGGGCAAAACCTCCATTGCGAGTCGGTTGATCTCGCGGCCGTCGCACATCTCTACGGCACGCCCACTTACGTTTACAGCGCGGCGACCATTACAAATAATTACCAACGTTTGGTGCAAAGCCTGGCCGGGCTCGATGTGCGCATCTGTTTCGCCGCCAAGGCAAATTCGGCCCTCGCCGTTTTGCGCCATTTTTCAAACCTCGGTGCGGCGTTTGACCTGGTGAGTGGCGGCGAAATTCGCCGGGTGCTCGCCGCGGGTGGCAACGCGCGGGCCAGTGTCTTTGCCGGCATCGGCAAGACCGAAGGCGAACTCCGGCTGGCCCTGGAGCAGGGCATCTTCTCCTTCCACGTCGAAAGCGAGCCCGAGCTTGTCCGCATTAATCATATCGCCGGCCAACTTGGGGTGAAGGCGCCCATTGGCATTCGCATCAATCCCGACGTGGACGCCCACACGCACGCCAAGATCACCACCGGCAAAGACCAGAACAAGTTTGGCATTCCGCTCAAGTACGCTGTCGCGGCCTACGAAGCCGCCGCGAAACTGAAGAACATCGAGGTGCGCGGCGTGCAGATGCACATCGGTTCGCAGCTCACCGAGGTCGGGCCGTTTGTCGAGGCGGTCGAAAAAGTGGGCGCCTTGGCTGCGCAATTGAAGGCGAGCTACGGCATCAGCTATTTCTCCATCGGCGGAGGCATTGGCATCGTGTACAAGGACGCGCTGGCCAGTGGCTCGCGCGAATGGTGGGACGCGCAGCCGGCTGACCAGCGGCCGCTCACGCCCGAGGCCTATGGCGCGGCGCTCGTGCCATTGCTCAAGCCGCTCGGTTTGAAAATCCTGCTCGAGCCTGGCCGCTTTCTCGTCGGCAACGCGGGCGTGCTGCTCGCGCGCGTGGAGCACCTCAAGCGCGGCGCGGGCAAGAATTTCCTCATTGTCGATGCGGCGATGAACGACCTCGTGCGGCCCGCCATGTACGACGCTTACCACGAAATCGTCCCGCTGCACCGCGACACCTCGCGCCGCGCGCTCGTCGCCGACATCGTCGGCCCGATTTGCGAGTCGGGGGACTGTTTCGCCAGGGACCGCCAGCTCCAGGAAGTGGGCGAGGGGGAGTTCATTGCCTTGATGAGCGCGGGCGCCTATGGTTACGTCATGTCCAGCCGCTACAACACCCGGGGTATGCCGGCCGAAGTCCTGGTGCAGGGCAGTGCGTTTGAGCTGGTGAATGCGCGCGAGACCTTCGAGCAAATGATCGCGCACGAGCGCATCCCGTCTTTTCTCGCAGGCGGTTCAAAGTGAAGACCACCACGCACACGCTGCGCAAACTCAAGGGGCAGCGGCCCATCGTCGCGGTCACGGCTTACGATGCCCTCATGGCGCGCCTGGCCGGCGAAGCGGAAGTGGACATCATTCTCGTCGGCGACTCCGTCGGCAACACGCTCCTCGGTTTCGACAGCACCATCCCCGTCACGCTCGACATGATGGTGCATCACACCGCGGCCGTCGCGCGGGCCAAGCCGGCCGCGCTGCTCGCCGCCGATGTGCCCTTTGTCGAGGCGCATTTTGATTTTGAGCGCGTGCTGCAGGCGTGCCAGCGGCTCATGCAGGAGGCTGGCGCCGAGGCGGTGAAAATTGAGGGCGGCCTCGCGCTCGCCTCGCCGATGGCGCGCCTGGTCGAGGCCGGCGTGCCCGTGTGGGGCCACCTCGGCCTCAAGCCGCAGCAGGTGCGCACGCTCGGCCGCTACAAAAAATTTGGCATCGAGTCGGCCGAGGCCGAGGGCCTGCTGGCCGACGCGCTCGCGCTCGAAAAAGCCGGGGCCTTTGCGCTCCTGCTTGAAATGATCGAGCCCAACCTCGCGCGCACCATCACCGAGACGGTCAAGGTCCCGACCATCGGCATCGGCTCCGGTCCTCATTGCGACGGGCAGATCCTGGTGTGCACCGATTTGCTCGGCTTTGAGCCCGGCCATGCGCCGCCCTTCGTCAAACCCTTTGCCCATGTGGGCGAGGAAATCAAAAAAGGCTTCGCCGCCTACGCCGCCGCGGTGCGCGCACGAAAATTTCCGGAATAATTCTTACACGAAGGCCGCGAAGATCGCAGAGAAGGATTTTTTCCGCGGATGATCGCGGATTCGGAGCAGATTTTTAATCTGCTTTGAAAACCATTAATGCATTTCACAGAAGGCAACCAAGGCAACGAAGCGATTAAGGTCATCTTGCACCAAATTTCCAAGTGTCACTGCTTTTGATGGCGGAAACCTAACAACGCTTCGTTGCCTTGGTTGCCTTCTGTGAAAGTATTCATCCGCGTTTATCCGCGCCATCCGCGGGAAAAACCGGCTGGGAGGCATTCCGGAATTTTTCCGTGCGTTTCGCCGTTTCCGCGGTCAATTTCCCCCCATGAATTTTGCGGTCATCGGCGCCGGCGCCTGGGGCACGGCTTTCGCGGCGCACCTCGCGCGGCTCGGCCACACCGTCACGCTCGTGCCACGGCGTTTCGAGCAGGCGCTCGCGCTTTCGTCCGCGCATGAAAATTCCGACTACCTGCCGGGCGTTGCACTGCCGCCGAGCCTGCAAATCGGCCACGAGCTCGCGCCCGTGCTGATGGAAACCGAGGTCGTGTTGCTCGCATGCCCGGCGCAGGCTTTGCGCGAGACCTGCCAGCGCGTGCGCGGCGACCTCGGCCTCGCGCGCCAGGTCCGTTTTGTGGTCAGCCTGGCCAAGGGCCTCGAGCTCGGCACGCACCTGCGGCCCTCGCAGGTCATCGCGGAAGTGCTGCCGGAATTTCTCGCTGGCGCGCTGACGGGGCCGACCAATGCCGGCGAAGTCGCCCGTGGCCAGCCTGCCGCCATGGTGCTCGCGGCGACGCGGTCCGATCCCTTGGTCGCGCAGGTGCAGGCAGCGTTGAGCGGGCCGACGTTGCGCGTTTACACCAGCGACGACCCGGCCGGCGTCGAATTCGGCGGTTGCCTGAAAAACATTTACGCCATCGCCGCCGGCTGTTGCGACGGACTGCGCCTCGGCGACAACGCCAAGGCCGCGCTGCTCACCCGCGCGCTCGCCGAGATGGTGCGGGTGGGCACGGCGCTCGGCGCCAGGACGGAAACGTTCTACGGCCTGAGCGGATTTGGCGACCTCGTGGCCACCTGCCACGGTGGCTGGAGCCGCAATCGCGAGTTTGGCCAGCTGATTGGCGAGGGCCGTCCGGCCGGCGAGTTGATGACCGGACGCAAGACCGTGGTCGAAGGCTACCAGACGACCGAGTCTTTCGCGGGCCTGTGCGCCAGGAAAAAAATCGACGCGCCCATCCTGCGCGAGGTGCACGCAATCCTGTTCGGGGGTAAAAAACCCGCCGCCGCGCTGGCCTCGCTCATGACGCGCGAGTTGAAGAAAGAGTAGGGGCCGGCCTGTGGAGGACAGCCGGGGTAGTTTGCAATTGGTATTTGGTAGTTGGCTGTGCCCTTTGTAGCTCGGAGAGCGAAGAAGGGTTTTGATCCGGCGCGTGCCATGACCTCCGTATGGCCGGGGTCGACTTGTTGAAGCGGAAGATCGAGATCGAGAGCGAGGGAGCGCATCCGTACAAACTACCAAATCCCAGCTACCAATTACTACTAACGCTTATTCTGTTCGATGGCGGTGACTTTGCCGTTCACGAAGGTGACGCGGATGTTGTTTTCTTCGTGTTCGGAATAAACCGGGGCGCTCACCGGCTCGTAGTAAACATGGTAAGCGTGGTCCGCGGGATCGAAGAACACGACGCGTCGGTAGCCGACTTGTTCCACGCCTTCAAATTGCTCGTAGTCCGTTTTATAAATCCAGGTGACATCGTCACCCGTGGTGGCGACTTTCTGATGCTGCTCGTCCGGCGGGCCGAGCGCGATGTAAACCATGTCTTCGGTGTAACCGACCTCGACGATGCCCTGCCGGATATTGTCCTGCGTCTGCGGATCGAGGCGGTTGAAGACATCCTGCTTTTCACTGATGCGGCGATCGATGGTGTTGCAACCGGCGAAGGCGAGCAGCAACCCGGCGAAGAAGATGATTTTTTTGAGACACATGGTGGGGCAAAGTAACAATGGGGGAAGTAACAAGTATCAGGTGACAAGTGACAAAGGCCGAGGGCCAAGTAACAAGTTTCAAGTCACAAGTTCCAAGATTGAGGGCTGGGTATTTTGTCACTTTTTACCTGTAACTTGTTCCCTGTCACTAGGCCCTCGGTCCCTAGCTCTTGTTACTTGATACCTGTTACTTGTTACCTGTGCCTTGGCATTCGTCATTGGTCATTTGGCCCTCGTGCCCTCATATTCCATCTGCCGCGCGGTGGTTTCGGCGGCGGCGGGGCCGAGCAGGCGCGCGACCACATGCAACGAGGCGTCGAGGCCGGCGCTGATGCCGGCGGAGGTGATGATTTTGCCGTGGTCGTGAAAGCGCGACGAAGGATCAACGATGGCGGTGGGCGCGAGTTCGCGCAGCAGGTCGAGCGCCGTGTGATGCGTGGTGATGCGCAGGCCGTCGAGCAGGCCGGCCTTGGCCAGCACGAGCGCGCCGGTGCAGACGCTCATGACAATTTCGGCGGAGCGCGCCTTGGTGCGAATCCATTCAAGCAGGGCGGGCTTGTTGAGCAGTGGGCGCGTGCCGCTGCCGCCGGGAATGACGAGGACGTGCGGCGGCGGACAGTTTTCGAGGGTGAAGTCGGGCACCACTTTCAGTCCATTGCGGGCGCGCACGCTGCCGGGAGCCGTGGCGACCGTGAACGTGTGGAATGGCTCGTGGTGGCAGAGTTCATCGGTGAGGGCGAAAACCTCGAACGGGCCGGCAAAGTCGAGTACCTCGACGTCGTCGAATATCAGGATGGCGACGTTTTTCTTCATGGGAAGACCAGCAAATTCTCGGCGGTCATTATCACAAGCAGAGTTTCGCCAGGCGTGCTTTAAAATCAACCGCTCTTCCTTTTGTCATTCCGAGAATCCCAAGGAAGCCACTGTGCGGCTTGCGTGGAACACGCCAATGAACCGATTCGCGCGGCAGCGCGGGTGGAGCGCTCCGGGCGCGCTCTGAGCGCGTCGGGACTGTTTGGGCCGGAGACAAGGGTAACGGGTGTTCGGGGACATAGGTAACACATGGGCATTGGTTAAGAGGACGCAGAGTTGTGGGTAGAAGAGGGTTGAACGTAGATGCTACGAGCGGTGTGTTTTGGTTGAGTTGGACCA
>DATMLS010000058.1:0-26816 GCA_035569995.1 Opitutaceae bacterium
TGTGTAGGTTATCGGAGAGCCGCCTGGGCCAGAGCTGAAGCTGTAAGAGGAACTATTGGCATACCAAAACGATGAAGCGGGAGGAGCCTGAACGCCACCAGCGCTGTTTTGGTTGATACCACCAGAAGTGGCGAGGTAACCGGTGGGGCCGGAAGAGAAGTTGTCGTTGAGCAGTGTCGTCTGCGCTGAGAGCGCGGAAGTGGCGCCCAAAACGAGAGTGAGGAGGAGACTTTTTTGGATTTGCATGACGATAAGTAAGACTGAGGGCTGAGTTATTGTAGTTTTATGTCACCGGTGGATTTCCCGGATACATCGCGACTAATTTTTCGTTACTACAGTGGTTGAGGGTGAACTTTTCTTATACTAAGCTGGCAATGTGGTGGGTAGGTACTACCCCTCACAGGGGCGAACCATGGCCGTTAATTGCGATGAGTGTCAAGCGGGTTTTTCGGCCAAAAAAAATACGCAAGCACAATGCCAACCGTGTTCTTATGCTGTTACAAATGAGTGACAATAAGGAACATTTGCGTTACAGACTATCACATTGATTATAAATAACTTAAAAACGTCGTGTTATAAATAAGTCAAAACAATCAGCAACTGATCGGCGCCCCCGGTTGTTCGTAAAATTGTTAACTTTTCCGACGTTTTCTGTTTCATCGGTCGTGCATCAGACTATGAACCATGTCTTTACGATAAAATACACAAGTCGTTGTTAATCAACAATAATAAATTTGTTCCATAGTGCATTGGGTATAAGTACCTAGAATTAGGTTATAATGCATATTCATAATTCTTAGTAATCCTTGGAATAATTTATCTAATAGCATGCAATTTAACCACGAAGTCTCAAAGAGCTCGAAGCTTAACCATCCAATTTAACCGCGGATGGACGCGGATTAACGCGGATAGCTGATGGAAAACTGCTGCTGCGCAGCACACGGCCCAGGGCCGTGTTGGCCGTCGGGTTGCGAACAGAAAGCGCTTCCCGAAGCGCTTTCTGATCGCAACGACGGCCAGCAGAGTTTTTCCGCAGCCTATTCGTGCCCATTAGTGGCCGTGCCATCCGTAGCCTCGGCGAAGGATGGTTAAAAATCTGCTCCGAATCAGCGTCCATCCGCGGTTAAAAAGGATCGAGCGTCTGCCTCAAAAAAACACAAAGACATAAGAAGGCACTCAACGCACCCGAATCGCTGCTAACCTTGTGGCATGCAGCTGCGCTTCCATGTCACTCATCATCAAGCCATGCGTCTGAGTGAAAGAAATCTATCATTGGAGTTTATAAAAAGCACCGTTTCGTATCCCGACCGGAAACAAATGTTGAACAAGGGTCACAACGGGGGTAACCTTATGAAATTCTTTAAGACGGTGGAAAAAAGGACGATGGTCGTCGTTGCTGAGATTAAGGGTTCCGACTGCTGGTTAGCCACTGCCTATTATGAAAACTGAAACCAATCACATTACGGTCAGCTCCGCCGTCACTCCCATTATCGAGGTCGATCACGAGGCTGGCGCGGTTTACGTGCGCTTTAAGCAAGGCAAGGTCGCCCGCACGATCGTTCGTCCCTGCACCACCATGCACATTGCGGTTGATTTAGACGCAAAAGGCGGCCTGTTGGGAATCGAAGCGGTGGGGATGCGCCAAATTGTGATCACACAGATATTGAAACTGGCCGCGGTTTCCGCCCCAAAGTTGAATCTGGCTGACGCACAAATTATTCCCACGAGATTGGCTGCACCAGCCACTGCCTGTGCCTGAGAGCGCGGAACGCGGCGTTCCGCGCATTTGAGATCTAAAATCTGAGATCTAAGATGGCTCCTGCCTATCCCGATCCTTTTTGCCGCGGATTACGGATGAGCGCCCTCCTTCGCTCCAAGAGCTATAATGGCACGGCGGATAAATACAAATCATGTATTTTAACCGCGGATGGACGCGGATTAACGCGGATACAAACCGATTTTGGGCTCAAGCAAAACAAGGATCGATATATTCTAAACACTAATGGGCACTGATGAGCACTAACCGGCTGCTGAAAGACACTGCTGGCCGTCGTTGCGCAGCAGCAGTTTTTCATCAGCCATCCGCGTTTATCCGCGTCTATCCTTCGTAGCTTTAGCGAAGTAGGATCCATCCGCATGCCACGACGAAGTGAAACGAAGGCGGGCGGTTAAAAGGATCGAGTCTTTTCCGGCTTACTTGTTCGAAACCTTGGATGTTGGGCGTTGGACGTTGGATGTTGGATGTTCAAGGAGATTTGCAAAATGCCATGGAACTGTGCCACATTATCCCCTCTCTCATTTTTCAACCATGATTCCTTCCCTCGCCTTCGTCTTCCTCCCTCCCGGGCTGTTCATGCTCCTGTTCGTTCTCGTCTTCGTCTTTGCGCTCTATGCGCAGATCCGCGTCTCGAGCGCCTACAATAAAAACGCACAGATTCCCTCGCACGGCGGCATCACCGGCCGCGAGGCGGCCCAGGCCGTAATGAACCAGGCAGGCATCACCGACGTCGAAATCGTGGAAACAGGGGGACATCTCACCGACCATTACGACCCGCTGCACAAGCGCCTCGTGCTCTCATCGGAAAATTACCGCGGCACGAGCCTCGCCGCGCTGGGCGTGGCGGCCCACGAGTCGGGCCATGCCATCCAGCACAAGGTCGGATACAAGATGCTCGAATTCCGCATGGCGCTCGTGCCGGCGACGCAGATTGTCTCCCGCATCGTGCCTTTCATTATTCTCGCGAGCTATTTCCTGGTGCGCGGCCTTACCGGCACGATGCTCGATATAGCCATCATCTGTTACGCGGTGCTGACCCTCTTTAACCTGGTCACGCTACCAGTTGAGTTCGACGCCAGCCGCCGGGCCAAGGCCCAGCTTGTGAGCCTGGGTATTTTGGATCGCGACGAGATGCCGGGCGTGAACGAGACGCTCGATGCCGCGGCGCTCACCTACGTGGCGGCGTTCGTCAGCACGCTGCTCATGCTGCTTCAACTGCTCTCGCAACGGCGGAACTGACGGCTTGGCGCATTTGAAATCTCAGATTTGAAATTTGAGATTGGCCATTGGCTACCGGCCAATGGTCACGGATCTTCCGCCGCCTTGAGCACATGGGCGGAGGTTTCTTTTCCGGCGGCGGAGGCCAGGGTCTGAATTTCCGAAAAATCGCGCACGGCACGCAGGATTTCGAGCACCTCCGGGTGCCGCGAGGCGAAAGCCAGCAGCTCAATCTGGTCGCGTGACAGATGGTGGTTCGTGATCGAAGCCAGCAGTTCGTCCTGGTTCGCGCGCACGGATCGGCGGTAAAGCGAGCGCAGGTGCTCGGCCGTTTTTTGCGCATCGGCGGGCATGAATTTCAATCCGCTGACCGCTTCCAGCCAAAGCAGCGCCATGCCCTTGGTCTCGGGCGAATCCTTGGAGTAGCCCATCTTCACCAGCAGCTCCGCGATAGTGCCGAATTTCACCGGGCGCCCTGTTTCGATATTGATGACGGTGTTGCGATGGCAGCCGGCCAGGGAGGCCAGTTGCTCGCGACTCAAGTTCTTGGCTTCCCGCAGGTGCCGGAATTGCCGGGTGTAATCCATCCTGTTCGTTAATGCGCCCCGGCTTTTATTGTCAACGCGGCGCGGATTAAATTTTGTTGTTTGACAAAATATAGGCCGCATACGAGTGGTTGGCAATGCCGCCTGTATCTCCTGACGAGCCCGCATCTTTTGCACCGTCGCAGGCTTTGATGCGGCATAAGGCGAGTGTCCTGTGCACGCTGCTGACAATTTGCGACAACCTGCGGCGGATGCAGTCGGAGGCGCCGGCACGCCGGGCTTGTTTCGAGGTGGCGGAATTGTTGCGCACCGAGCTGCGGCTGGTGCGTCGCCGCACCCGGGGCTGAAGCCGGTTTTATTCATGGACAAACCCAAGGCAATTGCCGCAACCGCAAAACGGATTTTGGTCATCGACGACCAGCATTTGATTCGCGATTTGCTGATGCAATTGCTCCAGGCCGACGGTCACCAGGTCTTCGTCGCGGCCAGCGGCAGGGAAGGCCTGGTCCTGGCACGAGTAATGCCATTGGACCTTATCTTGCTCGATATGAATATGCCGGGATTAAGCGGCATCGAAGTCTGCGCCGAACTGAAGCGCGAGGCCGAGACAGCGCACGTGCCGGTTATTTTTATCAGCGGTCGGCGGAACGCGCAGGATATGCAGCAAATGACCGCGGTTGGCGCAGCCGGCTTTTTGCCCAAGCCGTTTTTGTTCGAGCAAGTTCATCAAACGGTCAACCGTGTCCTCGCGGCGGTCGGGGCGAAGTTGTGACAGCAGTGCGGTGAATACAGGTTTTTAATTGCAGCCGGAGGCGGTGACCTGCACTCCGGCCTCACCAGGTCGGCTGCACCGGGAGCGATTGCCGTGCGCCTTTGCCACCGTGGGGTGATTACCTGTCATTTTTGTGCTGCCAGCGCCGCGGTTTTTATCCTCATTTGCAAATGAATGGCGTCCAGCATTCAAGACTCGGAAAATTTTTCGCGGATGTTACGGGAGCATGCCACGCTTTCGCGGGAGCAGAACCATGAGCTCGCGGTAAAATTTATTGCGTGGCAGGACGAGGTGAGCGGCGTGCTCGCGGCGATGCTTTATCCGGTCGAGCGCATGATGGCGGAGCTCAAGTCGGGCCGGCAGCCGTACTACCGGGAAAAGGCCGAGAAATCCAAGAAGGGAAAAAATTTGCGGACAAAATATTCCGGCGTTTCGCCTTCCCATGCGGAGGAGTTTGAGCGGCAGATTGGCGTGTTTCGATCCGGTGGATGCAATCCGGAGGATTTCGAAAACTGGCTGAAGGGATTTCTTCGTGACTTTACTTATGAAGTGATCGAGGCGATGGCGGGCCTTGCGCGCGAGGCTGCGGTCGGGGAGGGCGGTGGTCGCGACCCGTCGCTGCGCGCCCGCCTGGACCAGGCGCTGCATGCGGCCGGCGAAATTCGCAGCCAGCTCATCCAGGGCAATCTCAAGCTTGTGATGCGGGAAGTGTGCAGCGAACGCACCCGGCGCAAGCTGCGCGGCCCGGCCCAGGCGCGCGTGTCCGAGGACGATCTCTTCATGATCGGGGTTCACCACGGCCTGTCGGTCGCCGTGAACCGGTTCAATCCGGAGGCGAGTGCGTTTTCGACCTATGCGATGTTGTGGATCCAGCAAGCCATCGCCCGGCACATCAAGGAAAACCTCTACCTCTACCACATTCCCATCGGCTTGCAGGACCAGCTGCACGCCGCTCCGGATAAAAAATCCGATTCACGCCGCGGCTGCAACAAGCACGTCGTCCTGCCCACCGAGGAATCCATCCACGCTCCGCTCGGCGAAGATTCCGCCGCCACCGTGGGCGAAGTGATCCCTGACGATGCGGTGGAGATGCCTTACACGACCGCTGCGATGAACGAGCTGAAGGAAATGGTGGACGAAGGGGTCCAAGGCATGGACGAGCCGACTCGGATGGTGTTGGCCTTGCGGTATGGCCTGGGCGATCCCATCGCGCTGGCCAAAAAGCTATTTCTCGACGAGGCCGCGCAATCCGACCGGCGCGCGAAAGAAACCATCGCCGGTGCCGGCTCGGCCCTGACGGAACCGGCGCAGATCAAACTCAACGAGGAGCAACCGGTGCCCGCAAAATTGTTGCTGGGGTGATGCGCCAAACTGTCATTCCGAGCCGTGCGAGGAATCTCCGAAATGGATAAGAAGGGCCGAGATTCCTCGCACGGCTAGCCAATGAACTCATGCCAATGACGGTTCGAATTCAGCCTTCCGAGGTGGAACGCGGCGTCCCGACGCGTTCGTGAGCGCGTCGAGGACGCCGCGCTCCACCCGCGCTGCCGCGCGAAACGGTTCATTGGCCAAGTCTATGCAAGCCGCGCAGCGGCTTGCTAAGGGTCTCGGAATGACAAAACAAAGGATGAGTCGGTGTGCAGCTTGCGCGATGTTTCAAGCTCTTTAGCTGTGACGGTGGTCTTGCCGCCACCAAACTCAGCCTCGAGTTGGTCGAGGGCTTCACCCATTGTCTTGGCTGGCTTGCTCCGTGCATCGCACCGCACAACTTCGGTGAAGGATTCACCCCGTGAATATTTGGTCTTTTTCATGAGGAATTGGTTACCGGAATTTTTTCAACCGTGCTTTTCGTGGCGTCCAGCAGTTTCCGGTCGTCGGCCAGGGTTTTAAGCTCAGCCTCGCAGGCGGTGGGCTGGGCCGCGCGCCATTCGTCGATGCGGACTTCCATCAGCCCGATTTCCACGCCGATGCGCTCGAGCCGGTTCATGACGAGTTTGCGGTTTGAGGCGTCGGCCGCGCTTTGCAGCGCCTGGATGTCCGCATTCATGTTACCGAGGCTCTTTTTCAAGTCTTCGAGCGTTTCATTCGGCGAGCCATCGAAGACGCGCCGGTGCGAGGCCGGAACCGGATGCGCGATGGCGAGAGAGGAATCGGATCCCGGATTCTCAATCGTCGGCGTGATGAAGGCGACGAGGGTGGTGGTGACGGTTTCATCGCTCTTGGAATTAAAGGCATGGCCGATGATGGGAATGCTGCCGAAGACCGGCACTTTGTTGGACGTCGCTGTGTGAGTGCGCTCGTCCAAGCCGGCAATGGCCAGGGTAAATCCGTTTTCGATGGCCACGGAGTATTCGTACGTTTTCGAGGAGAGGACTGGGTAGGTGTTCCCGGCAATAATGCTCTGGCTGGTGATCCGCGAAGTGACGATCGAGATGTTGAGTTGGATGAGTTCGTGCCCGGGCCGCGAACCGGGAAGGACCGTGGGCAGGATGGAAACAATCGGTCCGACCTCGAGATAAACGATCTGCGAAGTCGAAGTAGTGGTCGCCTGGCCGATATTGGTGGAGGATTGTTGCACGGGTTGCTGGGTCGTGTCCTTGAAAGTGACTTCGCGATTGTTACTGGTGACCAGCACAGGATTCTGCACCACCGCACTGGAACTATCGGTGGCGAACGCATGCAACGTGAGGGCGAGGGCCTGCGACGAAAGAATCGCCTGGGGCAGCTGGATGCCACCGGGATGCGCCAGGCTGAATGGAGCGGTGGCCAGCGGGGTTCCGGGGCCGCCGGTGCCCGACAATGAAATCGGGCCGCCATTGGGCCCGATCGAGGTTCCGCTCCAATCGATGCCGAAATCCGTCCGCGGATCGCGCGCGGTCTCCACAAACTTTACCGCCAGGCGAACCAGGCGCTGCGGCCGGTCCACCATTTTGAGATAGTGGGCGATCATGGCGTGCTGCTGTCGCGTCGCGAGCACCAGCAGTTCGTTGTCGTCGGGATTCCAGATGACCTGCGGCGCCGGGGCCCCGGCTGATTTATACGTCGCATCTGGTTTCCGGCCTCGTCCATCGTCGATGATCGCCGTGTCCGGTATCCCGAGGATTTGTTTGATGTCAGAAACAATGCGGTCCGCATCGACCTTGAAAGGCGAACTGCTGGTGCGGGCGGCAGCTTGGGGAGTGTTGGAATTATCGCCGTTGGATGTCGTCAGATTGGCGTTAATCGACGGTGACGTGATGACGACCTTGCTCAGGTTGTTGAACCGAAGCGAATAGGTCTTGGGGATCATTTCATTTTGGTCGGCTCGATAAAAATGCCAGATCCCGTGGGCGTCATATTCCTCGGTAAATCCGTAGGTTTGGCCCAGCACATCGAGCATGTCCTTTGGATTCATGCCCGCGATGTTGAGGCTGATCCGTTGGTCGAAATCGCCCTGAGCGGGAGCGATGTAGCGCATGCCCGCTTGCTCGGCGAGCGCCACGACCGCCGTGTAGAGCCTGGCTTGCTTGAGCGGCACCGAACTCACCGGCAGCGCCTTGAGTCGGGCTAGCTCCTCGTCCTGGGTCAGAATCCGGGTTGAGGCGGGCTGCTCGACTTTGGCGAGGGTGGTCAGTTCGGACGTAATTTTGGCCGAGGGCTGAAGCTTGGCGTCGGATTCGGGGGCGGCCGACTTCAGGTCCTGGGTGATTTGATCATGCGGCTGCACCACGATGGGCGAAGGTGCGACCGAGGCTTGGTCCAATGGCTGGCAGTGAACGTTACCCGCGCAAACCAAGCTTGCCGCGAGCACGGTGAGGAGTCGGCTGGAAATCATGGAGATACTATAACGTGAAAGTTGAAGCGTTGGTTAATTAAACTGATTTGCATTAATACGGAAGGAATTTCGTGCTATTCTGCAGTATGCACTTTTCCCGTCCTTCATCCGACGAACCGCTCTTGGCGGAGCTCCTGGCCCAGGGGGTAGTGACGCAATCGCTCTGGAATTCGCTGGCCATGCCGGAGGAAGGCAATCTCGTGGATGTCCTCATCGAACACGGGGAAAAGTTCGATGACGAGAAATGGGCTTACTGGCTGGTGAAGCAGCACGGGTGCTTCCGGATGGCGGGCCTCGAACCCGAACCGGATTTCTACGGGACCCTGCTCTGGCCGGCCAGGATCGAGTCCCACGCCCGGTTATTTGGCTGCTTCCCCTGCAAACTTCGGGATGGAATCGCCTGCCTGGCTTGCGTGCGGCCGGACCTGGGCGTCGCTTTGGAAGAAATTTTAACTTGGCTGGGAGCCCGGCGCCGCTACTTGTTTGCCCTGACGCCAAAAGAACTCAAGTTTTGGACCCGGATGAAACGCCCTGCGATTTAATATGGCCCACTGGATCAAAGCCGCCCCGAAGGAACTTTATTTGGTGCAGACGCCCGACGAGGTCGCCCAAACGCTGGATCTTGCGTTCCCCGAAAAGACGGACCCGATCTCCGGCAAAAGCTACCTGAAGGTTGCGACCGCGAGCTGCCCGATCCCGCCCGGCCTCGAGTCCGACGGGCCCGATGCGCCGGGGGTTTGAGGGCGACTCCGTGTGCGACTACCTGCATCGTGCAGCAACAGAAAGCCGACTATGAGTGGCGTCGAATCAAGGTCTTCCATCAAGGAGAAGGAGCCATTCTTGACAGCACCTGAAATGGCATACAAAAGAGATACTATGCCTTCGATCCTCACCGTCCGTCTGACCAAGGAAGAGCAACGTCTTCTCGCCAAGCGTTCGAAACGCGCCGGGATGAAAAAGGCCACTTTTGTCCGCAAATTGATTCGCGACGAAGAAATCATCACCGGGGCCGATTTGCTCTTGTGGGCTGAGCGCCATGCCGGAGACGAGCGACTGCGCATTACGCCGCGCAAATGAAACGCTACCTGCTCGATTCCTCGTTTGTCATCGACCTGCTGAATGAGGTGGCCGCCAATCAGCGCGGTCCAGCCCGGGTCTGGGCCGCGCGCAACCCCGGCGCCGATCTTTGGGTTTCGCCGGTCACGTATGCCGAGGTCTTGGAAGGCGCGGATGATGTCGAAGCTGTGAAAGAGGCCCTGCGTGCCTTTCGCTGGCAAAACATCGGGCGTCAGCAAGGCGAGCGGGTGGCGCTGCGTCAGAGCCGCGCCGACCAGCGGATGGGCGAAAACGATGCCTGGCAGGCCGCCGTGGCGGAAAACATGGAGGCCGTGCTGGTCGGCCATGACCCCAAGGCATTTGCCCGGCTGGGTGAACGTTACGACGACCACCGCAAGGCCTGGCCTTAAGCAGCAGTCGTTTTGGCACGGCGGCGGGGGCCGCAAAAACCGCGGCCTAACAATTCGGATTCATGGTGCTCGATGAATTTACCTACCTCAGGCGACAGCTTCCAGAACCACTTTGGGATGACGCTCGGCCACCCTGAGCAACACTTTGGCCGCACCCGTGGGCTCCCGGCGTCCTTGCTCCCAGTTTTCCAAAGTGCGGCGGGAAATGCCGAGCAATTCAGCGAGCTCCTGCTGGGAAAGCCCCAAGCGCTCGCGTACTCCGGCCACGCTGGCCGCATGGATTGCCGCTTGGCGTCGCCGCCAAACCTCCGGATCGATCCTGCGGCGGACGTGTCCGCCTTTTCCGTTGGAGGTGAGTTGTGTCACACGCGCAGGCGCAGTTTCTCCGCGCAGGACGGGCTTCATCTGCTGCACGGCTTTCAAGAGCCGTTTAAAGCTTTGAGATTTCATAGATTATTTTTCCAACAAGAGGTTAAATAGTCGTAGTTCGTCCTTGGTCAGATCGTCTTTTTCGTTCTTCGGGTAAATGTCGAGAAATGTGATGATCTCCGGGGCCACGTGCCAGTAGTAGATGACACGAACCCCACCGCGTTTGCCATGTCCCTTTGCCGCCCAACGCACCTTGCGCAGGCCCTTGCTGCCCGGGATGACGGCACCCGCGGTTGGGTGGTCGGTTAAATGTACCTGTAAACGTGCATAGCTTTCGTCGCCGAGATAGCGCATCACGCGTGGCGTGAAGGAGGGAACCTCGATAAATTCCATCGATCGTTACTACGCCATTGGCGTAATGATGCAAGCGCAATTAGCTCGACCATTGAAGCCTTTAATTTGAGATGAACGCCGATGGGGGGAACTGGTCGAACCTGCTTCCGATCCGCCTATTTATAACGGACGACTTCCAGCCCCGTCACGTCATCAAAGCGGGAATCGCGGGTCACGAGGGCAAAGCCGCCGCGAAGCGCCTGCGCGGCCAGCCAGGCATCGTTTTCGCCCATACGCCGCGCGGAACGCGTTTGCAGCAGGCCGCAGCGCAAGGCATCGGCCACATGCAAACCGAGCACGGCGAAACGCGCCACCAGCTCGCGCGCCGCTTCCTGGCCCCGTTTTTCATAAAATTCCTCAACGGTGACGACGCTCACGAAAACCTGGCTGGCTGAAAATTGTCGCGCCAGACGTCGGGCCGGGCCGGTCTGCCGCTGGGCCAGCTCGGCATCCAGGTCCGAGACGAACGTGGTATCAAGCAGCAGTCGTTTTGGCACGGCGGCGGGGGCCGCCAAAGCCGCGGCCTAGCAATTCGGATTCATGGTGCTCGATGAACTCGCCGAACGTGCGCGCAGGCTGTGCCGCGTAGAGCCGCCGGATCACCTGGGAAAAGGAATCGCGCGAACCCTTCCGCTCGTGCCGGAGGATCTTGTAAGCCTCCATGTCAACGCTGATGGTCTTGGTCGCCATGCATGCACGGTGCATGCACGAGTCGGAAGTGTCAACTTCGGTTGCCTCTTTGCCCATACTCCAATCTAGCACGGTTTTCCTGCCGTTTCTCTTTTTTTGAGCTGTCCCTTAAAATTTCTTAAAAATTCCTCTGTTTCAGTGTCAGGGGCTATGGGTTAGCGCGTTTAACGGACCTAATTTCTGATTCATTTAGGAAAGTAACTTCCTTTTCTCCGGCTCGGATGATCAACGTGATATTGCTGTAGCGGCGCAGGAGGTCGCAATTAACGGAAACACCAGAGGTTAATTCAACAACATCGTTGGGTTTTCGGTTCAATGCCTTTGCGGCATCGTTGCGCGCTTGCGCATGAACCAGTAATATAAGCCCGACAAATATATAAATGGAAAAAACAAGCCGAGGATTGAATTTTCGGCGAATACTTTCCCGCGTCATCAGGAAACCAGCAAGGCACAGCCACACAAAGGCATAGGTGGAGGGCAACAGAGGTTGGATAAAGGGAGGGTTCAAAATGATCTCTGTTAGAACAATCAAGCCCAGCCCGAGGTACAGAAAGTCAGGCGATCTTTTAATTTTTCGAATGAGACCGGGATTCTTAGATCCCTCTATCAACTCCTGCTCTGTCTTTCCGCCTTCGATGAAACTCGTCGAAGTTTCGAGGAGAAAAATTATCACGAATCCAAGAAATAGAGCAGGGACCCAAGCCACAGCAGACTTGGTGAAATCCTCAACGCCGAGCGATAGGTCGGCCAAAGGGACGCCAATGCCATGTGCATACCCGTATTCATAGGAGATAGATAGGCATGTGACCACGACACTGCCAACGCCGATAATGCCGACGATATCGGAAATGGAAGGACTTTTCATAAGCTAAGGGCTTAGTCCGCCTTCGCCCCTTCGACAAGCTCAGGGCTTCGGCGTGACATTTTTTCGCAGCGCGAAAAAATGGTGGCAAGACCCGGAATCGAACCGGGGACACAAGGATTTTCAGTCCTCTGCTCTACCAACTGAGCTATCTTGCCATTGGGTGAGGGGTGAGAAGAAAACGCAGCGCGGAGCACGTCAATGCATTTTGTGATGTGCTCCGCGAACGTCCAACATTCAACGCTCAACATTCAACATCCAACGTCTAAGGACAGGCATGGGCCGAAGTAACAGGTATCAAGCAACGAGAGCTCGCGGCGAGTCACTTCGCGCTCTTTGCGACCTTGGTGTAAAAATCCTGAAATTTGATCTGATTTATTGTTCCAAGCCGCCGACGAGCGACTTCAGATCATCAAGCGAAAGTTTGGCTGCGGCGGCATCGCTGGCCTCGAACACATCGGCGAGCAGCGCCCGTTTTTCCTGCTGCAGCGCGAGCACTTTTTCCTCCACGGTGCCGCTGCACACGAGTTTATAGGTCGTGACCTGGCGGGTTTGGCCGATGCGGTGGGCGCGGTCGGTCGCCTGGGCTTCGACCGCCGGATTCCACCAGGGATCAAAATGCACCACGGTGTCGGCTGCAGTGAGGTTGAGCCCGGTGCCGCCGGCCTTGAGCGAGAGCAGGAAAACCGGCACGTCGGGCGAATTTTGGAAACGGTCGACCTCGGCCTGGCGGGCGCGGGTGGTCATGCTGCCGTCGAGGTAGCAATAGGCGGTTTCCTGTGTATCGAACTCCGCGCGCAGCAGGGTGAGCAGCGAGGTGAACTGCGAAAAGATCAGCACGCGGTGGCCGTCGTCGAGCGCCTCGGCGAGCAGCTCGCGCAGGGCTTCGAGCTTGGCCGAGTGGTCGGCGGAGGAATCGGGGGCGACGAGGCGCGGGTCGCAGCAGATTTGCCGCAGGCGCAGGAGCTGGGTCAGTAGGGCGAAGCGCAGCTTGGCTTCGTTGGCGCCGCCGGCAGCCAGGTCGATCATCTCGCGCTCGGTGCGTTGCTGCATGTCGCGATAGAGCTTGGCCTGCGCGGCCGTGGGTTCGCACCAGATCGTCTGTTCGAGCTTGGACGGCAGCTCGGGTGCGACGGATTTCTTGGTGCGGCGCAGCAGGTAGGGCGCCGTGCGGGCGCGCAGGCGGGCATCATGCCAGGCGCGTTCGTCGGCGCGCAGCCCGGCGGGCTGTCGGTCGAGAAATCCGGGCAAAAGAAACTCGAAAAGCGCGCGCAGGTCGTCGAGCGAGTTTTCCAGGGGCGTGCCGGTGAGCATGAAGCGGCCGCGGGCGCGCAGCGCGCGCAAGGCCTGGGCGTTCTGTGAGCGGCGGTTTTTCACGTGCTGGGCCTCGTCGGCCACGATGCAGGCAAATTCCACCGTTTCAAAAAGGGCGCGGTCGCGCGCGAGCGTGCCGTAGCTCGTGATAACGAGATCGTGCGCGGAAAAATCCGCGTCATCGGACCGGCGGCCGCCGTGATGGACGCTGACGCGGAGCTCGGGGGTGAAGCGCGCGGCCTCGCGGCGCCAGTTTTCCAGCAGCGAGGCGGGACAGACCACGAGGCAGGGGCGGTCGGGATTTTCCGATTTGCTCGCGCTGAGCAGCGCGAGCGCCTGCAGGGTTTTGCCGAGGCCCATTTCGTCGGCAAGGATGCCGCCGAGCTGGTGGCGATACAGGTGCCACAACCACGCGGCGCCGAGCCGTTGGTAAGGCCGGAGCTGCTCGGTCAGCGCCGCGGAAATCGGTGCGGGCGGCAGCGAGGCGAGGTTGCGCAAGGCTTCGCTGCGCTCGCGCCAGGCCGCGGGCGGCTGGAAGTTGGGTGAAATCTGATCGAGGATGTCTTGGGTCTCGGCCACGCGCGCGGCGCTCACGCGCCAGGTCTGGCGCGGCGAGGCCGTGGAGGTGGGATCGCCGGCTAGCGCACGCTGGGCCACGGCGAGCTGGTTCATGCTGGCGGGATCGAGCAGGTAGATTTGTCCGCCGTTTTCCACGTAGCCATAATTGCCGGCGAGCGCGGCGCGCAACTCCGCCTCACTGGTCTGGCCGGCCTGCAGGCCGAGCGTGAGCGTGAAACCTTCCGGGGTCTCGGTCACTTCGCTGGCGATCGCGGCGGTCTGCAGGTGCGCGGTGTTTTTTTCAAAGTTCGGTGTGAACTGCGCGTGGAATTCGTTCCGCAGCCGCGCGCCGTGCGCGGCGAGAAAATTTAGCGTCTTGTGCCGGTCGCGCAGCCACCACTTGCGGTTGGACGGCTCGAGCGAGAATCCATGGCTTTTCACGAGTTCGAGTGCCGCGGCGTAGCACGAATGCTCGCGCGAGGGCAGGGTGATGGCCAAAAAATGTTCGGTGCCATCGACGATCATCGAGGTCGCGCTGGAGGCGGGCGCGCTTTTGACCGGCGATGGTTTGGCGGTGGCCGAGGCGTCTGGCTTGGGCGCAGGCTCGGAGAGATGGTCGCTCACGCCGACCAGGCGTCCGTCGTCCCAGGTGAAAAACATCCCGGCGCGGTTGGCCACGCTGAAAACCTGCTGTCCGTGCAGCAGCGCAATCAATTCGCGCAACTGCGCACGGCTCAGTTGCAGGAAGAAAGGCGGGCGGCCGCCGCCACACCAACGTTGGATCAACGCCAGCGCCGGCAGCAGCTCCGTCGGGGGCGGCGCGGAGATGTCCAGTTCTGCCTTCACCACGATGGCGTTGCGCGCGGCCGCAGCGGCAAGATTGGGTGGAAGCAGGAGACGAAGCATGGGATTTGGAACCACTAATGCACACTAATGGGCACTAATCTAATCGTAAGTTTTGGTTAGGATGTTTTTTAACCACTGATGTACACTTATTATCACTGATTAGAATCTGCTGCTTAATGGTCGTTGCCGGTCGCCCATTTTTAGCAATTTAACCAATCGAAGGCTAATTCTTGTTACCTGTTACTTGGCACCTGATACCTTTTCTCGTTTGGGATTTGGAATTTAACCTAAACGACTCGACGCGAGGTCAAAAATGCAGGAATAACTTTTCCGTCAGTTTCTCTGACTAACGATGAGTCACGAGGTTTTCACGCAACTGGTCGATGCGCATTATGCGCCGCTTTACCGCTTTGCGCTCAGCCTGGCCAAAAACCAAGCCGACGCGGGTGACCTCGTGCAGCAGACGTTTTTCATCTGGGCCACCAAAGGCCACTCGCTGCGCGAAGCGGACAAGGCCAAGTCGTGGCTTTTCACGACCCTCTATCGCGAATTCCTGCGCGGACGCCGGCGCGACGCGCGCCTGACCTCGGTGGAGGATCTGCCGCCCGGCGAAGCCGACCTGCCGGCGGAGGAGATTGACCGCGTGCGCCGGATGGATGGCGCGCTTGTGCTCGAGGCCTTGCAGGAAGTGGACGAAGTGTTTCGCGCGCCGCTCACGCTGTTTTATCTCGAGGATTTGTCCTATGTCGAAATCGCCGAGGCGCTCGAGGTGCCGGTCGGCACGGTCATGTCGCGCCTGTCGCGCGGCAAAGCCCAGCTCCGTGCCTCGCTGGCCAAGCGCGAGGCGGCGGGGCCGGCGAAGGTGATTTCATTCCCGGATTTCAAACAACAAAAACAACCATGAACAACAACGAGGCCAAGTTTCTCCTCTGTGCCTACCGGCCGGGCGGCCGGGACGCGGACGATCCGGCCTTCGCCGGGGCGCTGGCCCAGGCGCGGCAGGATCCGGCGCTGGGCGCGTGGTTCGCGCGTGAACAATCATTCGACACGGCGATGGCGGCGCAACTGGGCTCCATCGCACCGCCGGCCGGCTTGCGCGAAGCAATCCTGACCGGCGCTCGCGTGAGCCGCGCCCCGCAGGCAGCCCGACGCTGGCCGGTCTGGCTGGCGCTCGCTGCCAGCGTGGCGCTGCTGCTCGGGGTCGGCGCCATGTGGCGGATGCGGTCCGCGAGGCAGATGGATCCGCTGACGGCCTTTATCCTGCACGATGCCCAGTTTGAAAAACATGGTGGACATGGCGAGGCCGTCAGCGATTTGGAACGCGTGCTGGAAAATCCGACCACGCGGCTGGCCTCGGGACTGCCGGTGGATTTTGCCAAGTTGCGCACGACCGGCTGCCGCACGCTGAGTTTTGCCGGGCACGACGTGCTGGAAGTCTGCTTCGGCCGCGGCGGCAGCGAATTCCATATTTACATGGCGCGGAGCGCCGATTTCCCGCAGATCGCGTCAACGACCGGGCCGCGCATCATGAAACAGGATGGCTGGTCGGCGATGCAGTGGGCTGACGCGCAGCATGTGTATGTCGTGGCGAGTTCCGCCGATCCGGCGGCGCTGCGGGCGTTGTTATAGGGAAAAAGTGACAGGTATCAGGTGACAAGTGGCAGGAACACGGAGCCGTGAAGTAGTGCGCACCGCGAGACTCGGCATGGATTTTTTTTAACCGCTGATGTACACTGATGGTCACTGATATCGGAATCGATCCGTGAGGGGAAAGTGACAAGTGCCAGGTAACAAGTGGCAAGAGTACGGAGATCGATCCAAGCTTAGCGTCAATTAGCGGTTTCAAATCGGGGTTCTAACACGCAGCGTTGACGGCGGCGGGAAATTGTCGTCGCTCAAGGCGTGAGACGCGTTTTTTTTCGAACCTTCCAGTTGGGCAGCTTGCTTATGTTGGTTGTCTTCGCCGCCTGTCGCACGGTGCCGCCGCCGCCAATGGTGGAGGGTGGCGTGGTGCGCAGCGGGCAGATGGCGTACCACGGCGCGAAAAGTTTGGTTGCGGAATTCGAGCTGCGGCAGGACGCGGAGGATTTTGACCTGGAGCTGTACAAAGGCGTGGGCACGCCGCTGTTCACCGTGCGCGTGGTGCGCGGTGAGGTGTGGGCGGGTGGAGCCATGGCTGCTCGCAGCTGGCACGGCAAAACAGGTGGATGGATGCCGGGCGCGCTGGCGGGGTGGGTGGGTTTGGCGGAGGTGTTTGCGCGGTTGCCGGCGACGGACGTTCCCGGCTGGAAAATCGAGGTGAAGCGCAGCGGCGCGGGTGAACTGCTGCAGCTCGTGGCGGTGCACGAAAGCTCGGGCGAGACGTTTGATTTTCGTTTTTAGCGCATTTTCGAATTAATCGACACACTGTGTATCGCGAAAATGGTTTTGTGATTCCGAGCCGAGCGAGGAATCTCTTCTTCTGTAAAGTGCAACCCATTAGGTTACACTACGAGTGAGATTCCTCGCTCGGCTCGGAATGACAAGGGAAGGTATAAATTGAAGACACACCCACTTGAAAATACTCCTTAGCTTTTTTTTAGTAATACTGGCGGCGGGCGTGGCGCGCGGCGGCGAGCTGGGCCCGGCGGACATCGACGGGCTCATCGCCCGGCTGCAGGCGATGAAACGCGACCATCCAGGCGTGATCGCGCGGTTCCGTGAGGAGCGGTTTTTGAAAATCCGCACGCAGCCGCTCGTGCTGGAAGGCGAGATCAAGTTGATGGCGCCGGACAAATTCCGCCGCGAAATCTTCGGAAAAACCCCGAGCGTGATCGCGTCGGACGGGCGGACGCTGTGGATTTTTTATCCGGCGTTCAACGAGGCGGAGCAATACGCGCTCGACCGCAGCCACGAGGTGAGCGTGCTGTTCGGCGCACTGAACTCAGGCTTGAATTTCCAGGGGCTGCATGAATTTTATCACATCCAGGGCAGCTCGACGGACGGCGGTGGCTATGCGCTGACGCTCGAGCCGTTGCAGCCCGACGTGCGGAACATCCTGATGCGGTTGGGCGTGTGGCTCGACGCGGGGCTGCACGTGATAAAAACCGAATACGAGACACCGCGGGGCGACCGCACGGTGACGACCTACACGGACGTGCGGCTCGATCCGGTGCCGGCGGAGGTGTTTGAGTTCAATCCGCCGGCTGGGGCGAAGGTCTCGCGGCCGCTGGGTTAGATTAATATCAGTTTAGATGCGATCGGGCATGGTAGGGCTCGTTGCCCTCAACGGGCCGAAACGACCCGACCGGGCGGCTGAGGGCAGCCGCCCCTACCGCAGCAAACGAATGCCCCGGTTAACTATTGCGGCGGCGCGATGAGCGTCTTTTAAGGGTGGGGTGAAACAACCTTTGCGCTGCCTTATCACCGCCGGCCCGACGCGCGAGCATATCGACCCGGTGCGGTTCCTGAGCAACGGCTCGAGCGGGCGGATGGGTTACGCGCTGGCCGGGGCGGCGCTGGCGCGCGGGTGGCACGTCGATCTCGTGAGCGGGCCGGTGGCGTTGCTGCCGCTGCCGAGCGCGGTGACGCATCGCGTAGTCTCGGCCGCGCAGATGCTGGCGGCGTGCGAACCGTTGTTTGATGGCTGCGATGTGTTCATCGCGGTGGCGGCGGTGGCGGATTTCCGGCCGAAAGTCGTGGCCGGAGAGAAAATGAAAAAATCTGCGACGGCTGAGGGCATGACGCTCGAGCTGGTGCCGACGGTGGATATCCTGAAAACGCTATCCGGGCGCAGGCGGCCGGGGCAGGTCTTGGTCGGCTTTGCGGCGGAAACGCATGACTTGGAAGCGAGCGGGCTGCGCAAGCTCGCGGACAAAAACCTCGATTTGATCGTGGCCAACGACGTGAGTCGTCCGGGCATGGGCATGGAGGCGGAGAACAACGCCGTCGTGCTGCTTTCGCGCGCAGGCGAGCGTTGGGCGTTTGGGCCGGTGCCGAAGCGCGCGGTGGCGGAATTTATTCTCGAAAAAGTGGTCGCGCTCGCTGGCCGGTAGTTTTGGACACCAATTTCCGTCAGGGGAGTCTCGTTCTTGCCCGCAAATAATTTGCACAAGGCATGGTCTGTGCTATTTTCTGGGATCTTTGGGAATAACTTGCCGGTCTCAAAGGTTGCCGAAAGAGCAAAAATCTGCCTTACCTATTTGCAAATGAATGACAGCATAGAGCGTCGAACCGAAGGCAAATTCATGGGTCTAATGACACCGGTAAGCTGCACGAACCCTATGCAACCTTGTAAATTTTTGAGCCATTTTGACAGCTTTTTGTCAAATAGCTTTACAGGGAAAATGCCTCTGGCAGTTGTCGGTCGCTTAATTCCAATCAAATGAAAACCCGGTCTAAATTTCTCTTTTTCGCCTGCGCTCTTGGCCTCGCAGTTGTGGCGCGTGCGTCCGACCGTTGGGAAACACTTGAAGCCATCCATTGGGTTGAGAACCCTCACAATAGCACACGTTTAGGTGCACATGGCGAGCTCGGGCCCTATCAATTTCGCCAGGCTACTTGGCGCATGTATTCGCGTCGGCCATTCTATGAAGCCGTCAATCGTCAGTATTCAGATGAAGTCGCGATCAAACACTACGAATGGCTGAAAGAAGGCCTTGCGCGTGCAGGCATTGATGCGACGCCGTACAACATCGCGATGGCTTGGAACGCCGGCCTCGATGCCGTCATCGGACATCATGTGCCCTCGGCCAGCCACGGTTACGCTGAGCAAGTCAGCAACATTGCCGCGGAAGTTAAGCGCAACGAAGTTGCAAGTGCGACGCCGTAGGTAGCGTTTGGCTGCGCGAGGAACTTATCCTTCCTCGAGAAACGTCGCTTGTTTGGGCGGTTTCGGTGCGCGGGATGTAATGGCCTCGTCCGGCGGCGGGTTCAAGTGCCGTGGCGGTTTCGAAACGCGCTGGGCCACGGCAGCCTCGCGGTCGGCCACGACGCGATCACAGATCTTCTGGATGTGCAGCCGGAGCCATTGGGCGGTGCTGCTGCCCGCGGTGTAGTCGGCCGGACCGTAATGATCGATGCGGCCGGCCTGGCGAAGCTGGTCGTTTTGGGCGAACTCGTCGGGGCGGGCGGGATTATAAATGGCATAAGCCAGTCCGCCGCCTTTCTTGACCACGGAGAAGCTGGGGATGTCGCTTGGTCCGTCCGCGATGTAGAGCATGTTCTGGAAAGGGATGCGCCGGTCCTCGGGCGCGATGTTGGCGTTGACGTCGATGGCCGGGTTTTTGTTCGTGCCCTTGTTGATCTCGAACAGGGCGCGCGTCTTCGTCGTGTTGTCGATCATCACGCCGATTTGGGCGATCTCGGCCTCGGCGCGGACGTCGAGTTCGCGCTGCCTCATGAAGCCCGGTTGCAACGGGTTCTCGATAAACTCACAACCCCAGATGCTCTCGACATAGCTGGCGATGGCGCTGCCGCGGATCACTTCGGCCAGCCCGGTGCTCACGATGTAATGCTCCAGCTGAATCTCGTGTTTGCGGTAGGTGTCCTTCTCGTGGATGAAGGTTTTCGCGAGGTCGAAGAATTTGGGCAGGCCGGGATAGAATTTAATCTCCGCGCCGCACTCGCGCAGGATTTTGTTGTTCAAGCCGGCGAACCGGCCGGCCATCACATAGGTGAGCAGGTGGTTGAGGTAGGCGATCTCGCTCGCGATGTGGTAGCCGCGCTTGTGGTAGGCGGCGGCGAGGCTGTTGGTCTCGGCCCAAAACGTCGCCTCGTCGACGCCATAGCGCCGGAAAAGCGGCGACTGCATGTAGTCGGGGATTAAGGTCTTGTCGAAATCCCAGATGCAGGCGATGATGTTCTGAGTGAAAAGTGTCGTGGCCATTGCTGATCAGCACCGCTAGGCGAAACGCCCGGCGTGTCCGTTCGCGGTCACACAAGCCGCAACCGGCGGCCCGCGCAATTAACAAATCGTTGCCTTACTCTTTCACTTTTCATGGACCAACTTCCCGACATTGCCCTTTTCCAGCGCCGCCTCGACGAACTCGACGCGCAGATGGCGGAGCCGTCGTTTTATGCCAATCCCCGGCGTGCCGCCGAGCTCTCGCGCGAACAGCAAAAGCTCGCGCAACTCGTCGCCGACCGCCACGCCTACGAAAAACTCGGCGGGGAAATCACCGAGGCGCAGGGCTTGTTGCGTGACCCGGCGGCCGACGCCGGCCTGCGCGAACTGGCCGCGGCCGAGCTGCCCGTCCTCGGCCAAAAGCGCGAGGCACTGCGCGCCACCATGCTGGCCGCGATGATCCCGCCGGAACCGAGCGACTCGCGCAACACCGTGCTCGAAATCCGCGCCGGCACCGGCGGCGAGGAGGCCTCGCTCTTTGCGGCCGAGCTCGCGCGCCTCTACACCAAATATTCCGAGGGTCGCGGCTGGAAAATCCAGCCGATGAGTTCCAGCCCAAGCGAACGCGGCGGTTTCAAGGAGGTAATTTTTCTCGTGACCGGCACCGACGTTTACAAGCAGATGAAATTTGAAAGCGGCGTGCAGCGCGTGCAGCGCGTGCCCGTCACCGAGGCCAACGGCCGCATTCACACCTCGACGGTAACCGTGGCGGTGCTGCCCGAAGCCGGGGAGGTCGATGTGCAGATCGACCCGCAGGATCTCGAAATCACCGTCTGCCGGGCCAGCGGCCCGGGCGGCCAGGGCGTAAACACGACCGACTCCGCCGTGCAAATCCTGCACAGACCCACCGGCTTGATCGTGCAATGCGCCGATGAGCGCTCGCAGCTCAAGAACAAGGCGAAGGCGCTCACCGTGCTGCGCGCGCGCCTGCTCCAGCGCCGTGAAGACGAGGAACATGCCAAATATGCCGCCGCGCGCCGCAGCCAGATCGGCACCGGCGACCGCAGCGAGCGCATCCGCACCTACAACTTTCCGCAGAACCGTGTGACCGATCACCGCATCGGCCTCACCCTCTACAACCTGCCGCAAGTCATGGAAGGCCGGATCGACGAAATCATCGCCGCGCTCCAGCGCGCCGACTTCGAGGAAAAACTCGCCGCGCTGACCGGCGGAGCCATTCCGTTTCGAACCAAAGCAGACGATAATGACGAGTGACGAATGGCGAATGACGAACGCTGAACTCCGAATGCCGAGCGACCAATTACCAACTACTAATGACCAATCTCCATGCTGACCGTGCTTGAAGTCATCAAGAAGACCACGGGTTTTTTTGCGGACAAGGGGATTGAGAATCCCCGCCTCAACGCCGAGCTGCTGGTCGGCCATGCGCTCGGGCTCAAGCGCATGCAGCTGTACCTGAAGTTTGAGCAGCCGCTGACCGAGGCGGAGCTGGAAAAAATCCGGCCGCTGGTGCGGCGCCGGGCCGCGCACGAACCCGTGCAATACATCTTGGGTGAGACGGAATTTTTCGGAATGAAGCTCAAAACCGACCGGCGCGCGCTCATCCCGCGGCCCGAGACCGAGCGCCTGCTGGAAATCGTGGCGACGCGCCTGGCCGGCTCGCCGCCGGCGCAGGTGCTCGACTTGGGCACGGGCAGCGGCGCGCTTGCGCTCGGGCTGGCCACGGCGTTTCCCGCCGCGGTGGTGACAGCGGTCGATGCGAGTGAAGGCGCGCTGGCGCTGGCGCGGGAAAATGCCGCCGCCCTCGGCCTCGCGGAGCGCGTGAAATTTTTTCGGTCGGATTGGTTCTCGGCCCTGCCGGCCGGCGGGCTTTTCGAGTTGATCGTGGCAAATCCGCCGTATCTTTCAGCCGAGGAGACGGCGCAGGCGGCGCCGGAAGTCCGCGATTTTGAACCGGTGGTGGCGTTGACGGCGGGCGGGCAGGGGCTCGACGAATTGAAAAAAATCCTGGCCGGCGCGCCGCGGTTTCTGGCGCCGGGCGGACTGCTGGCGCTCGAGACCGGCATCGCCCAGCATGCGGAATTGCTGCGGCTGGCCGCGGCGGCGGGTTTTGCTCCGGCGGAATCGCTCCCGGACCTGGCCGGGCGCGACCGCTATGTGCTGGCCTGGGCTTTGGCGCGGTAGCGCCGGTAGGGCTCGCTCTCCGAGCGAGCCGCGGCGGGTTAAGGATAACCCGCCCTACCTAAAACCTTAAATTCGAACGGTATTAACCGGATCTTAATTCTTGTTATCGACGACGGCGGCGAGCGGAGCGTGGTCGCTGGCTTGGAGCTTCGGGTCGTGGCCGAGGGCCAGGGCGTCGTTTACAACGCGCAGGCTTTCACGCAGGGGGATGTCGAGTGGCACGTAGCTCTCGTTTTCGTCGGCATTCATGTCCGTGTCATCATCCGTGCCATCGGTCTTTTGGGTCTCCGGCGGCTTGGGTGGCGGCGGCGGGCCAAGGCGGAATTCCCGGTATTTAAAATCATTTTTGGCCAGCAGGGTTTTTTCGGCCTTCATCTCATGATTGAAGGCATCGTCCGCGGCCTTTTCCTTCTCGCGTTCCACCAGGTTGAGCGAGATGCGTTTTTCCTCCTCCTTGGCTTTGAACCAGTCGATGCTCTTTTTAAGCCAGGCAAACTCCTCGAGCTTTTGCTGGCGGGCCAGGCTGGCGTCGCGCAACGGTTTCAAGATATTGGGATTGAGCCGGGCACCGTCGAAAAAGCTGGTGGGGATTTCGTCCCATACCAGCGCATGGGGCAGGCTTTTTTCGCCGATGGGCAGATAGTCGTCGATCGAGGGCAGGCTGATGTCGGACACGACGCCCCTGAGCTGGGTGGAGGAGCCGTCGGGCAGATAAAATTTCTGGAAGGTTATTTTGGCCGCGCCGGTCTTAAGGTCGGAGTTTTCAAGCTGCGGGATGAGGGTTTTCATCTCGACGAGGGTTTGCACGGTGCCTTTGCCGTGGGTGGAATCGTCGCCGATGACGATGGCGCGGCCGTAATCTTGCAAGGCGCCGGCGACGATCTCGGAAGCCGAGGCGCTGAAGCGGTTGACCAGGACGGCCAGCGGGCCCGCATAGGCGATGGAGGGCTCGTCGTCGTTTTCCACCTTGATGTCGCCTTGGTAGTCCTTGACCTGCACGATCGGGCCGTGGCCGATGAAGAGGCCGGCAATGGTGATGGCTTCGGAAAGAAGGCCTCCGCCGTTGCTGCGCAGATCAAGCACGATGCCTTTTATGCCGGCGGCTTGCAGTTCCTTGATGAGCTTGGCGATGTCCTTGGTGGCGCTGATATTTTCGCTGGCCGTCTCCTCGCTGTCGGTCGGGCCATAGAAGGACGGGAGCGAGATGACACCGATGGGCGTGGTGCTTTTGCCGTCGGCGGAGGGCACGTCGAAGATGGCAGCGTGGGCGCGGACCGAGTTGAGCTTCACCACATCGCGGGTGAGAAGGACTTCCTTGCGGGTGGACTGATCGGTGGCATCGGCGGGAATGATCGTGAGGCGGACCTGGGTGCCTTTGAGGCCGCGGATCAGGTTGACGATTCGGTGCAGTTTCCTGCCGATGACATCCACGGGTTCGCCGCCCGGTTGGGTGACGGAAATTATTTTGTCATTGGGTTGGATCTTTTTGCTGAGATCGGCGGCGCCACCGGGAAGAATTTCCTTCACCACGCAATAATCGTCCTCGATGTCGAGCATCGCCCCGATGCCGATGAGCGAGAGGCGCATCTGGATGTTGAAGTCTTCGAAGTCATCGGCGGAAAAGTAAGTGGAATGGGGATCGTAGAGCAGAGTGACGGAGGAAAGGAACGCCTCGGCGAGGTCGTCGCCGTCGGTTTCGTTGATGTTTTTAAGCATGCGTTCGTAGCGTTTGCGCACGATTTCCTTGGCGGCGGCGATGGTCTTGGCTTGATCGGGCAGCTGGGCGGCCTGGTCGCTTCCGCCTTTGGGTGCAGGGTTGGCGACGCTGGCGGGAACCTTGGTTTCGCCAACGGTGGCCGTCGCAACCGGCGTCGTCCCGGAACCGTCCTTGGCCACGGTTTGACTCGTGCTTTTCTGGTTAAGCATCTCGGTCAGAATCTCGAGTTTCAGCCGGCGGCGCCAAAGGTCGTCGGCGTCGGCTGGCGTGGCGGGCCACTCGGCTTTGCTGCGGTCGAAGGCGTAAGTCTCCTGCGTGGTGAGATCAAAATCTTTTTTTAATTCGGCATAGATCCAGTTGACGCGGGCGTCCACGCGCGCCTGGTAAACATTGAAAATGTCGTAGGCGGCATCAATGTTGCCGAGCTGGCGGATGTTATAATAAAGGTTGCTGTCATAGCGGCTGGTGAAGGCCGCTTTGTCGCTGGCGAGGAAAAACAGCCGCTGGCCGTCGAGCTCGCCCATGTAGTCCGGGATGAGTTCGTCATAGTCGCTGGTTTTGATGGCATCGCGGTTGTAGTGCATTTCCTCCAGCAGCCGGACGAGCGTTTCCGCCTCGAGGGACAGTTCCTTGGACGTGGTAAAGGTGCTGGCGGGTGCCGGGCTGGCGATGGCCAGGGCGAGACCCAGAACGAGCAGACGAGAGGCGCGGATGCGGAAAGAGGGCATGTTCAAGTAGAGACGGGAGTGGCCGGAAAATGTTTCGTAGCTGCAGAACTTAGAGTAAAATAATACAAACTCAAGAATCGTGGTTAGGTTTGCCTTGAGTCGAGAAGTTTACGCGCTTGGTGCGGGTTTCGTGCCGGCGGCGTGCGGGCTTGGTCTAAAATGCAGCCTCATCAGCAAGGCCGGGAACCGCAGCGACTCGCGGAATTTTGCGTAGGTGGCGGGCGAGGGGAGTGCGCTCACCGGCGGCTCAGCAGATCCTTGGCTTCGTCGAGGATCTGTCTTTCATCGGGGGTGAGTGCGCCGAAGCCCGCGCTGTTGATTTTATCGAGGATGCGGTCCACCTCGGCCCGGAGGTCATCGCGATTGCTGAGATTGACGCGATAGCCGGGCGGCCGGGCGGCCCGGGGCGTCTTGCGCAACCAGCGCGGCAGCTCGACGGCCGGGCTGGAAGACAGCGCCAGCCCGTATTTCATCCGGCGCTCGTAAAGGAAATAAAAACCGACGGCGGCGCCCATGGCGCCAAGCCGGGCCAGGTGTCCGTTCCAAATGGTGGAGGGACTCCCCGCCATTTCGTAGAAAATAAATCCAAATAGGTCCACTCCCGCCAAAATCCAGACATAATGCTTGGGTTTGAGCGTCACCGGCAGCAAAAAGAAGAGCAGGAACGTCATCGGCTCATTGGAGAAAAAGCAGCAGAACAGGGCAAAGACACCGGCGCCGGCGATCGATGGATCCCAGATTGGCCAATAGATCTTCAGGGCAGAGCCGGCCGACCAGGCCAGCGCGCCGGCCAGGATCAACCCAAAGTAGACCAGCAGGAAAAACCCGCGGCTGGTTCGCCCGATGACCGCCCGGCCGCAGAAATGCAGCACGAGCAGGTTGATAATTAAATTAAAAAATCCGCCGTAGTAGCTGATATCCGAAATGAAATTATAACTGAGCAGCGTCCAAATTTCGCCGTGCCTGAGGTGATCGACTGAATAGCCGAAGTGCTCGAACAAAAATGCGCTCTTGAACCAGCCGACCGAGGCATGTTCTGCCACGAACACCGCCACGAGGATTCCCATCAGCCAATTGATCGGATCTTGGGAAACGGGGGTATCGCTATCGCGCATGTAATGACGATCGGAAAGCATCGAGGAGGAACTTAGGAACGGTCGCCGGCAAACTCAAGCTGTCACCAGCGTTTTTGCATGAAATTTCAGCGAAAGATTGCAGCTGCCGTGCCATCCGATGGACGCGGCGCGCATGCAACTCATGCGCTATTGCCGCCTCCCCGCTTGACAGGGCATTCGATTCGGGTTTGTTCGCCTTAACCTATGGCAAACAAAGCAGACAAGTGGCCGGTCAACGCCGCGGGCAAGTTTTTTGTCGATCAGCAATGCATCGACTGCGATCTTTGCCGCGAGACGGCGCCGGCTTTTTTCACCCGCCACGATGAAGGCGGTTACTCTTTCGTGCACAAGCAGCCCACGACGGAAGAGGAAATTGCCCTCTGCATGGAAGCCCTCGAAGGCTGCCCGGTTGAGGCCATCGGCAACGACGGCGACACCTGATCGCGCGTTGTCCAGGTTTGCCCCAGCCTTGGGAAACCCCCGCGGGGTTGGTTGTTTTTGCCGCCAAGCCGGCCCAAGCCGGACGACCTGCGTCCGTGATTGTTAATTAATCGATAATGATCGGTTAACAAAACCTTGTTTTATTTTTAGGGCTGGTTTACG